>JALZOK010000054.1 GCA_030857225.1 Actinomycetota bacterium | reverse complement strand
GCTACGTGGGAGCAGACGTGCACCGAGCCGCGCGGATCGCCGCCGCGGGCCACGGCGGGCAGGTGCTCGTCTCCGCCTCGACGGCGTCGCTCGTTGAGCTCGAGCTGACGGATCTCGGCGAGCACCGGCTCAAGGATCTCTCCGCTCCCGAGCGCGTCTACCAGCTCGCCGATGGGGAGCATCCACCACTCAAGACGCTCTACCGCACCAATCTCCCCGTCCCGGCGACGCCCTTCCTCGGGCGGGAGCGGGAGCTCGCCCAGGTGGTAGAGCTCCTCACCCAGGACGGCGTGCGGTTACTGACGCTGACAGGCCCGGGAGGGACGGGCAAGACCCGGCTCGCCCTGCAGGCGGCGGCCGAGGCCTCCGAGTCCTTCCCGGACGGCGTCTTCTGGGTTCCGCTCGCGCCGCTGCGCGACCCCGAGCTCGTGCTCCCCTCGCTCGCCCGGACGCTCTCGGTGAGCGAAGAGCCGGGGAAGCCGTTCGAGGACACGCTTGCCGCGCACTTGTCCGGCAAGCGCCTGCTCCTCGTGCTCGACAACGTCGAGCATCTCCTGCCACCCGCGGCCGAGCGGATCGCAGCTTTGCGGGCCTCAAATGGGTCGCGGCTCCTGGTGACGAGCCGCGAGCGTCTGCGCATCGGCGGCGAGCAGACGTGGCCGGTGCCGCCGCTCGACGAGGACGACGGGACGGCGCTCTTCGCCGCCCGCGCTCGCTCCGTCGACCCTGCCTTCACCCCGTCACCTGCGGTCGACGAGCTCTGCGCGCGGCTCGACGAGCTCCCGCTCGCGATCGAGCTCGCCGCAGCCCGGACTGCTGTCTTCTCGGCCGAGCAGCTGCTCGAGCGGCTGTCGCAGCGTCTCGACCTGCTCAAGGGCGATCGCGACGCCGATCCCCGTCAGCAGACGCTGCGGGCGACCCTCGAATGGAGCCACGACCTCCTCTCGGAGGAGGAGCAAACGCTGTTCGCGCGGCTCGGCGTCTTCGCCGGCGGCTGCACGTACGAGGCCGCAGAGAAGGTCGCTGGAGCTGACCCCGACACCCTGCAGTCGCTTCTCGACAAGAGCCTCCTGCGCAAGCGCGAGGCAGCCGGCGAGCCGCGCTACTGGATGCTCGAGACGATCCGCGAATACGCGGTCGAGCGACTCGAGGAGTCCGGCGAGGCCGAGGAGACGCGTCGACGACACGCCGAGTGGTTCCTGGCGCTCGCGGAAGAGGCCTACCCCCACTTGACCGGGAACCCCAAGGCGTGGCTCGACCGGCTCGAACGCGAGCACGACAACCTCCGAGGCTCCCTTGACCGCCTGCGAGGATGGGGGGAGACGCAACTCGCCCTTCGGCTGGCCGGAGCGCTCTGGAGGTTCTGGAATCTCCGCGGCCATCTGACAGAGGGCTCACGACGTCTCGAAAGCACGCTCCGCGCCGACGAGCGTGGGACGGTCGCTCGCGCCATGGCTCTGAATGGGGCGACAGCTACTGCATTGGGTCGTGGAGATGGAGCGACGGCGAGGCTGCACGCCGAGGAGGCCTTGGCCCTCCATCAGACTCTCGGAGACGCGTGGGGCGTCGCGAACTCGCTGCTCTTGCTCGGCAACGTCGCTGCCGAGGAAGGCGAGCTCGAGCGGGCGTACGAGCTCTTCGACGAGAGCCTTCGCCGCTTCCGCGACCTCGGCGACGAGCACTACACGCTCCTGTCCACCCGTCTCCTTGCGTGGATGTCGTATGACCTCGGCGATCGCGAACGCGCCCGAGCGTTGCACGAGGAGGTCGTCCGTCAAGCGCGTGCGACGGGCAACGAGCGAATGCAGGCCACGTCGCTCGGCGCCCTGGGCGAGTACGCCTTGTATGAGAACCGGGTCGAGGAGGCGCTTCCGATGCTGAAGGAGGCCTATGGCATCAACCGTGACGTCGGCGATCGGTATGAGATCGTTGTGACCCTCTTCCGCCTCGCCCGTGCCGTGGCGCTCGAGGGGCGAGGAGCGGACGCCGCTTGCCTCTTCTCGAGCTCGGAAGCCCTACGCGAGAAGACCGACCTCAGCTCGGCCTATTGGCTCGCCGACATGAATGAAGGGACGCTCGCCATGATCCACACACAGCTCGACGACGTCACGTTCGCGGCGGCCTGGGACGAGGGACGGACGCTGAGTGCAGACGAGGCCGTCGCGCTCGCCCTCGGCCAGCCGCCCTCGTCGGCGCGACCGTAGGTCGGGCCCCGCCTCGAGCAGGCAAACGCTCCGGTCCGCGTTCTCGCTGAGGCGAGCGGCGAGGACGCAGTCGGCGGTGCCGCCTCCGGCGAGGACCGGCGGCCTTGTTTGTACGTGTCGAACAGCTCGCGCCGTGCGGAGAGGCGTCGGCAGCTCCCCAGCAAGTAAACGTCTGTCAGATGGCCGCGATAGGCGGGCTCGCCGCGACGGATTCCGCATGAATAAAGGGATTGCGCTCAGGCCCGTCGCGATTCGCGGCCCTTATTGGAACACCGTGATGCACCGGTGATGCACGGTGATGAAACGTCTCAATAGAAAAGCCCTGCAAAACAGGGCTTTTCCGTAGCAGGCCTGTAAGCCGGATTCTGTCGAGGATGACCATCTCTCTTTGCGGCGTACCCGGTCCCTCGGCGGGCCGCGTCAACGGGACCTGCTTCGCCTTGCACCGGACGGGGTTTAGCTAGCCGGCTGTGTCGCCACTGCCGCTGGTGGGCTCTTACCCCACCGTTTCACCCTTACCGGCCTAATCGTGCACAAATCGGCCGGCGGTCTCCTTTCTGTTCCACTTTCCGTCAGCTTTCGCCGCCTGGGTCGACCCCAGCGTCCTTGCCCTGTGGTGTCCGGACTTTCCTCGAGCCGCCTCCGCCTAAACGACGGAGCGGCCCGCGGTCACCCGGCCTGCACGACCGATGGTAGCTCGTAATTCGGCACTTCTCGACCATCGGCGAGGATCGAGCGGCATTCGGGACAGGCAAGCGTGCCTTGCGCGCGAAGCAGAAACTCCCCGCACACGAGGCATTCGAGGCTTACTCCGCGTGCAAGTGACGCGAGCTCCTGGTCGAGGGTGCGGTTCAAGGGCGCTACGGTCATCCGAGACTCCTGAAGACGCCGGTCACCTTCCCGAGGATCTGGACGTGCTCCGGGTAGAGGGGCTCGAGCGCGCTGTTCTCGGGCTGGAGGCGGATGCGGCCGTCTCGATCTCGGTGGAACGTCTTCACCGTCGCCTCGTCTGCGGTCTCGTCCTCTCCGACGAGCGCGACGACGATGTCGCCCTGGCGCGCGTCGTCCTGCCGATGGACGACCACGATGTCGCCGTCAAGGATGCCGGCTTCGATCATCGACTCGCCCTTGACGCGGAGAAGGAAGTCGGCATTTCGTCCGAGCGGCTCGGGGACGGCGATCCGATCCTCGATCTCTTCCTCGGCGAGCAGCGGCCCACCCGCGGCGATTCGACCCACGAGCGGGAGAAGGTGTGGGGCCGCACTCGCGCTGGAGCCTTCGGAGCGGACCCTCCCGACGAGCTCGAGCGCTCGCGGTTTGGTCGGATCGCGGCGGAGAAGGCCCGCGCGCTCGAGGTTGGCGAGATGCGCGTGTACCGTTGACGGGGACGCGAGGCCGACCGCGTCGCCGATCTCCCGCACGGTTGGCGGATATCCGTGGCCGTCCACGTACTCGGCCAGGAACTGCCAGATCTCCTGCTGACGTGACGTGAGCATCGGGGTCTCGAGCATCGGGTCCTCTCCTGTCTCGGGGAACGAACGTATGTTCGTCGAGAGAGAGTAGATCCCTGCTCGGACGTCGTCAAGGGTGTCGAGCGACGAACACTGCATGCTCGCCGGCGAAGGGATCCTCCACCATGGGCTCGACGAGCTCGAGCCCGGCCTCTTGGATCAGACGGTGCCATGTAGAGACTGGAAAGAGGCCGCGGACGAAGTGATCGTGTTCAACGCGAAGCGGTGTCTCCGGCTCCCGCAACACCATCACGATGTCCGCGTCATACGTCGTGTCGTCGGGCGTTGGGTCGGTGAGCCATTGCAGATAGCGGAGGCTCCTCCCGTCTTCGCCGTCGTGACCTCCGTGGCTCGTCGTGGGCGCGAACTGCTCGCGGGTGGTGTCCGGCGTGAAGATCGCGACGCCGCCCGGTCGAAGGTGAGCTGCAGTGGTCGCGATCGCAGCCCGAAGATCGTCTTCGGTCGTCATGTACATCACTGCGTCGTGCACGAGGGCAGCATCGAAACGGCGATCGAGTCTGAGTGTGCGCATGTCGCCCTGGAGGTGCTCGCACTCGGGGTTGATCGATCGGCTCAGCTCGAGCATCTCAGCCGAGAGGTCGGTCAGCGTGCACGAGAAGCGCCGCCTGAGATGCGACGCGTTGTTTCCGCCGCCCGAGCCGAGCTCCAACAACGTCGTGGCCCGGCCGTCGAACGTGGCGTCGACGATGCGCGTGATGAAGTTCGCCTCGTCCTCGTAGTCCGAGGGATGCGTCAGCAGATGGAACCAGGGGGCGAGATCGGAGTAGAGCCGCATGGCTCCATTCAAGCCGAAGGGCGGTCTACAAGACCGCCCTTCAAGTGCGCTGGAGAGGACTTGAACCTCCACGGCCTATGCGGCCACTAGGCCCTCAACCTAGCGCGTCTACCAATTCCGCCACCAGCGCGAGCCGAAGGTGATTCTACGCGAGAAGGCGGTACAGGATGATCGTGTTCAGCGTGAACGCGGCAGCGACGACAACCGTGAGCCGCGTGAGATTGCGCTCCACGATGTGCGTTCCACCCTGCGAGTGAGGCGTGAAGCCCAACCCTCCCATGCCCGCTTCGCGGCCGGAGTGCATGAGGACGAGCGTGACCATGAAGGCGCTCAGGAGCACCTGGATGACGGCGAAGATCTGAAGCCACGGCACGCGCGCCAGGGTAGCAGTGGCTATAGCCTCTCCCGGTGGCTGACGATGCGCGCGAGAAGATCCAGAAGCTCCTCGTCACGGGCGACAACCGGCTGAAGCAGGGTGTCGCGCCGGAGAAGGTACGGGAGACCTACGAGCAGGCGCTCTCCGTGGCGCGGGAGGCCGGCCTCGAGGCCGCGGTGCGGCCGCTGGTCGAGGTCAGGCTCGCCGATCTCGAACGGCTCGCTGGAGGATCGCCTCCACCCGTGCCGCCTGCAGCTTGACGTCGTGATCGTTCGCGGCCTCGCGGGCCGCAGGGTTGGGACGCGGTAGCGCTGCCGCTCGAGACAGCGCTGAGATCAGCCCGTCCTCGTCTTCCGGGTCGACGAGCACTCCCGACTCGGGCGTGACGAACTCGGGTGGCCCCCCGATCCGGGTCGCGACGACCGACCGCGCGGACGCCATCGCTTCGAGAGTCGCGAGGCCGAACGGTTCGGCGAGGCTCGGCTGGCAGAGGACGTCGCACGCTGCGATCCAGGCTGGCACCTCCTCGTGGGCGACGCGGCCGCCCAGCTCGATCCCGGAGCGACCTTCCAGGGCTCTACGGAGCGGCCCGTCTCCTACGAAGGCCAGCGTTCCTTCGCCGCGCCGCTCGAACGCGCGCGCGAGCCGGAGGACGTTCTTCCGCTCCGAGAGCGTGCCCAGACAGAGGAATGCCGTCCCGTTGCTGTGCCAGCCCACTTCCGCGCGCGCTTCGGTTGCGTCACGCGGCGCGAACCGCTCGAGATCGACGCCACAGTCGACCACCTCGGTCTTGGCGGCTGCCTCCGGTGCCGCTTCCACCAGTCGGTCGCGAAGCCAATTCGAGACCACCACGACTGCGGACGCTCGGCGGACGACATGCCGTGTGGCCGCGCGTACCGCAGGGCGTCGGCGGGCGTTCTCGACGTCCTGTCCGTGCGCGGTGACCACGAGCGGCGCTCGGGACGTGAGTGCGGCGACCAGTCCCGCGGGAACGAGGAAGTGCGCGTACACCACCTCCGGGCGGAACCGTCTGGCGGCTCGTAGCGTGTCGAGCGTAAGACCGAGATGACGGCGCTTCCCTCCGGCGCGGTGATCGACGACAGCGCGGGCGAGATCGTGGCCGCGCGCAGCGAGCTCGCGCTCGAGGTTGGCCACGAACACACCGAGATCCGGATCGTCCGGACCTGGGTACATCTGCGAGACGAGAAGAATCCGCAGCGGGCTTACCCGCGGGTCACCTGAAGAATGCCGAGGCACATCTCGTCTGTCGTGCCTTCGCCCCAGAGGATGTAGCGCGGCGTCTTCGGGATGCCGTGCCCGCCGTGCATCCGCTTGTTCACGTCGTGGCGACACGTGACGCGGACGATGTCGCCCGGGCCGGCCGCGACCCTTCTCGCAAGCGTGTAGGAGTTCTGCCAATGGAAGTCCCAGCGCGGGATGTCGAGCAGCATCTGCGCACGTGGCGTTCCCGGGTTCAGCTCCACCCGGATCGATGCTCCCAGCAGGTGCATGTGACCGGCCGCTACGTGAATCGTCGTCGGCTGCGTCAGGCGCCGGTCGCAGGTGGAGACGGCTCCCGCTCGAGGATTCGCGGCGTTGCCCCGGCACAGAATCAGGAGCCCGGCCGGGACGAAGGCGGCCTGCGACCCGTACTTGCCCGTGAGATCGAACAATGCCTCGTTCCGGTTGCAGAGCCGACCTTGCTCACCTTGCGCGCAAGGGATCTCTACAGGCGCGGGTAGGAGCATCGTCTGCAGCGGGGTGAGCTTCGTGGCGGAGGGAGCGACCGTGAGCACCGCACGGGAGCGATCGGGAGTCCGCCCGTTCAGGAGGTTGTAGTGCACCTGCATCACGATCTGGCTTCCCGCGGGCAACGGCACGCCTGTTCCCTCCGGAAGACGGTTCCCGCCCCACCCGGGAGCCCACGCCGCAACCCAGTTCGCGTCGTTCAGGGAGTCCTGGATCGCGCCTGAGCCGTCGCCTGCGGGCAGCCCCGTTCCGCCGAAGCAGTTCCACCCGAGCCCGGCGGCGCCTGAGTCGAGGCGTTTGGCGTCGCCAACCTGGCCTCGCGAGACGCGGAAGAGGATCACGTGGTGGACGATCTTTGCCGCACCGGGGGCGATCCGCGCCGAGGTGACGAACGAGTCCCCCGCGCGCCTGGGGTCGAGGAGGAAGCAGCGGTAGTCGTCCGTGACTCCCTTTGCCGCGCGCGGCTTGTATGCAGAAGGCATCCCCAGCGTGAGGACGGACTCTCCTGGCGCGGCCTGCACCGGCTTCTTCGGGAGCGGCTTGCGGGCAGGGCCGTCGACCTTGTCTCCCGCACGGGCCCAGGCCAGGAGTGTCGCCCGTTCGGCCGCGCTCAGCCGGCGCTCTTGCTCACCGACGTAGCTCGGCGAGCGGGGGCCGGGCGGCCACGGCGGCATGAGCCCGGACTGCACCGTCGCCGCGATCAGCGCCGAACGGGACGAGATCTGCTGCGCTGTCTCGAACGGGACGGGTGCGATGCCGCCGATCTGATGGCAGCCCGCGCACTTCTGCTGGATGATCGGAGCGACGTCGCGGGTGAAGCTCGGCACCGCAGAGGACGCGGCAGTCGACTCGCCTCCGCGAGACGAGGCGAGAGCCGCGAGCGGGATCCCGAGCGCGAGGACGACGGCCATGACGCCTGCAAGTCGTGTCGCTCTACGCATGCCGACCGTCATATGTACCCCAAAGCTCGCGGAGGACGCCACAGATCTCACCGACCGTGCAGCGCGCACTGAGCGCCTCGCGCATCGGGAGAAGGAGGTTCGCGTCGCTCTCAGCCGTGTTTCTGACCTTCGCGAGCGCGCTCGCCGCGGCCTCCGTGTCGCGCTCCGCTCGGACCCGAGCTGTCCGCTCCTTCTGGCGCCCCTCGCTCTCGGGATCGACCTGCAGGAGCTCGACCCGCTCTTCTCCCTCCTCCGTGAAGCGGTTGACGCCCACGACGACGCGTTCTCCGGCTTCGACCTCGGCCTGATGACGGAACGCGGAAGCCTCGATCTCGCCCTGGACAAAGCCTGCCTCGATCGCGGCGACCGCGCCGCCGAGCTCGTCGACCCGCTCGATCAGCGCTTTGGCTTTCTCTTCCAGCTCGACCGTGAGAGCTTCGATGAAGTACGCGCCGCCAAGCGGGTCCGCCGTGTCCGTGCCGCCTGCCTCGTCGGCGAGGATCTGCTGCGTTCGGAGCGCGATCCGCGCTGCTCGCTCGCTCGGCAGCGCGAGCGCCTCGTCGAACGAGTTCGTATGGATGGACTGTGCGCCGCCGCACACCGCGGATAGCGCCTGGATCGTGACACGCACGATGTTGTTCTCGGGCTGCTGGGCGGTCAGCGTCGACCCGCCGGTCTGCGCGTGAAAGCGAAGCGCAGTCGCTCGCGGGTTCGTCGCCCCGAAGCGCTCGCTCATGATCTCCGCCCACAGCCGGCGCGCAGCCCGAAACTTCGCGACCTCCTGGAAGAAGTGGTTGTGCGCGTTGAAGAAGAAGGAGAGCCGCTCCCCGAACTCGTCCGGCGACAACCCGGCGGCGATGGCGGCTTCGCAGTAGGCGATGCCGTTACTGAAAGTGAATGCCAGCTCTTGCGCCGCGCTCGCCCCCGCCTCGCGGATGTGGTACCCGGAGATGGAGATCGTGTTCCAGCGCGGGAGCCGTTGCTCGCAGTAGGCGAAGAGGTCGGTCGTCAGCCGCATCGAGGGGCGAGGCGGATAGATGTAGTTCCCGCGGGCGACGTACTCCTTGAGGACGTCGTTCTGGACCGTGCCGCGAAGCTCGTCGCCGCTGACGCCTTGCTCTTCCGCCACGAGCTCGTAGAGAAGGAGGAGCAGCGCGGCAGGGGCGTTGATCGTCATCGAGGTGGACACCTCGGCGAGCGGGATCCCCTCGAGCAGGATCTCCATGTCCGCGAGCGAGTCGATCGCAACGCCGGTCCGTCCGACCTCGCCCTCGGCTAGCGGGTCGTCCGAGTCGTAGCCGAGCTGCGTCGGCAGGTCGAAGGCGACCGAGAGCCCCGTCTGTCCGCGCTCGAGGAGGTAGCGAAAGCGTGCATTCGTCTCCTCGGCAGAGCCGAATCCCGCGTACTGGCGGATCGTCCACGGGCGGCTGCGATACATGGTCGGAGTGGAACCGCGCGTGAACGGATGCTCGCCGGGAAGCTCGAGCGCGCCAGGCGGGAGGTCGTCCGCCGTGTAGACGGGCTTCACCTCGATGCCGGAGTCGGTCAGCCGGCGATCGTCGGCGGTCGCCATGCGTCGCATCGTACGGCCGATACCCTCTTCTCCGTGAAGGTGCGAGTGCGGCTGTTCGCGGCGCTTCGTGAGCGCGCGGGATCTCGGAGCGTCGAGCTCGAGCTGCCCGACGGCGCCGTCGTCGGAGACGTCTGGGACGAGCTCGGGTTCGGTGACGAGCCCGACGGTCTTCTCTACGCGGTGAACCGCGACTACGCGGAGAAGAGCGCGGCGCTGGCGCCCGGGGACGAGGTCGCCGTGATTCCACCTGTCTCAGGCGGCGACTTCCGGCTTTCGGAAACGCCGCTCTCGATCGAGGACGCGGTGACGGAGGTTCGAAGCGACGCCGCCGGCGCGATCGCGACTTTCGTGGGCACTACGCGGGCTCGCTCGCGCGGTCGCGAAGTCCTCCACCTCGAGTACGAGGCCTACGAGGGCATGGCCGAGCAGGTCATGGCCGGGCTGGCTGAGTCGCTGAAGGAGCGCCACGAGCTGTGCGAGGTCGCGATCCACCACCGCATCGGGCGCGTGGACATCGGCGAGACGAGCGTCGTCATCGCCGTCTCGGCGCCGCACCGAGCGGCTGCGCTCACCGCCTGTCACGAGGCGATCGACGAGCTGAAAGTCTCGGTTCCGCTCTGGAAGAAGGAGCTCTACGACGGGGGAGAAGAGTGGATCGGCCGGGGATCATGAGGTTGTGCTCGTGAGCATCGATCCGGATCGCCGCTACGAGCCGATCGACGCGCCCGAGGCGCCGACGCTCCCGAATCCGGAGGCAACCGAGCACGGATACCGCGGCTACGAGCCGGTGCATCCTCGCTGGGGTGTCCGCGACTTCGTCCGCAAGCTCTTTGCGCCGGCCATCGCACTCGGCTTCCTGATCGTCAAGTACGGCGCGATTCTCCTCAAGTTCAAGGTGGTTGCGACCGGCGCGTCGATGCTCGTCTCGATCGGCGCCTACGCCTGGATCTGGGGCCTGCCGTTCGCGATCGGGTTCGTCGTCTTGATCTTCATCCACGAGATCGGGCACGTGATCGAGCTTCGTCGCCAGGGGGTTCCGGCGAGCGCGCCGCTCTTCATCCCGTTTCTCGGCGCCGTAATCGGAATGAAGGAGCTGCCCGACGACGCCTGGAAAGAGGCGCGCGTCGCGCTTGCCGGTCCCATCATCGGCTCCATCGGGGCTGCCGCCTTCTGGGTCGCGGGTGAGGCGTCGGGCTCCGAGCTCTTGGTCGCACTCGGCTTCGTCGGCTTCTTCCTGAACCTGTTCAACCTGATCCCGATCGTGCCGCTCGATGGCGGTCGCGCGGTCGCGGCGCTACACCCGATCCTCTGGTTCGTCGGGCTCCTGATGATGGTCGGGCTCGTCGTCGTGAGCTTCAACCCGCTGCTCCTTCTCATCGTCTTCATCGGCGCCCTCGACCTCTGGCGGCGGTGGCGGGAGCGCGGCCAGGCCGGTGACTACTACCGGCTGCCCACGTGGCAGCGGGTGACGGTCGGCGTCGTCTACCTCGGTCTCGCCGCGGTGCTGGGGCTCGCCATGTCGGCGACCTACGTCGAGCGGGACTTTTAGGTACGTGGCCGAGGGTCCGGAGCTCGATCGCCGCGTCCTCCGGGCGAGTCAGGAGACGCTTGCCGGAGACATCTCGCTGATCGCGTCCGAGTTCCTTGCGGGGTTCCAGGCCATCCAGAAGATCGATCGGCCCGCGGTCTCCATCTTCGGTTCGGCGCGCGTGCAGGAGGGAACCCCGACCTACGAGAGTGCCCGGGAGACAGGTCGCGCGTTTGCCGAGGCCGGGTTCGCCGTGGTCACGGGCGGAGGGCCCGGAGTCATGGAGGCCGCGAACCGCGGCTGCCAGGAGGCGGGGGGTCTCTCGGTCGGGTTCAACATCGAGCTGCCTCACGAGCAGGGTCTGAACGCGTGGTGTGACATCGGGCTGACCTTCCGTCACTTCTACGCGCGCAAGGTCATGTTCGTGAAGGCGGCGGAGGGATTCGTGATCTTTCCAGGAGGCTTCGGCACGCAGGACGAGCTCTGGGAGGCGCTGACGCTGATCCAGACCCGCAAGATCGGGAACTTCCCGGTCGTCGTCTTCGACTCCGACTACTGGGGCGAGCTGCTCGACTGGATGCGCAAGGAGATGCTCGACGACAAGCTCATCTCGCCCGAGGACGTCGACCTGCTCTTCCTCACGGACGACCCGCGCGAGGTCGTGGAACTCGTCGTCTCGCGCTACGAGGTGCGCCTCGCCGAAGGCTCGGCCTGATGCTGGACGGCGCCGTTCGCCGGATCAGGGAGGAGACGGATCTCCAGCCGGTCGTGGGTGTCGTTCTCGGCAGCGGCCTCGGTGGGCTCGCGGACGAGGTGCAGGATCGCATCGAGATTCCGTACGACCAGATTCCCGGTTGGCCGGTCTCGACGGCTGTCGGGCACGCAGGTGTGCTCGTGCTGGGTGTGGTCGACGGTGTGCCTTTGGCGGTCATGCGCGGGCGAGCACATCTCTACGAAGGGGTCGGCGCTGACCGCGCGGTCTTCGGGATCCGGGTGCTGGCGCGGCTGGGGGTTCGAACGCTCGTCGTGACGAACGCCGCAGGCGCGATCGACGAGTCGTATCGGCCAGGGATGCTCGTGCTCATCTCCGACCACCTGAACCTGATGGGGACCTCCCCGCTCGTCGGGGCGAACGATGACGCACTCGGCCCCCGCTTCCCGGACATGAGCGACGCGTACGCCCCCGAGCTCAGGCGTGCTGCCCGCGAGGCCGCAGACCGGCTGGGGCTCGAGCTAGGGGAGGGCGTGTATGCAGCTTGGCTCGGGCCGCAGTTCGAGACGCCGGCCGAGATCCGCTTCATGCGTGCAGTCGGGGCCGACCTCGCCGGTATGTCGACCGTGCCCGAGGTGATCGCGGCACGCCACCTGGGGCTCCGCTGCCTCGGAATCTCGGTCGTCACGAACATGGCGGCGGGCGTGGTGGAGGGAAAGCTCGGACACGACCAGGTGCTCGCGGTTGGCGCTCGAGCGCAGCCGCAGTTGACCGCCCTTCTGCGCGAAGCTCTGCCGGCGCTTGCCACGTAGAAGTCCGCACGCCACACTCTCGCGACATGCCCGGCCCTCGCTCGCTCCGCGATCTCCCCTCAGTCGACAGGCTGCTCGCCGACGAGCGGCTCGCCCAAGAGCCGCACGACCTCGTCCTCGGCGCTGCGCGCTCTGTGCTCGAGCGCGCTCGCGAGGAGATCCGCGCCGGGCAGGTGCCGAGTCCGCTCGTCGATGCGGTGTTGGATGAGCTCGAGCGAACGCGCCAACCCTCGCTGCGTCGCGTCCTGAACGCGACCGGTGTTCTCGTGCATACGAACCTGGGACGAGCGCCGCTCGCGCAGGCTGCTCTCGACCGCGTCGTCGAAGTGGGGTCGGGGTACTCGAACCTCGAGTACGACCTCGAGCGCGGGCAGCGCGGCTCCCGCCAGGATCATCTCGGGTCGCTCCTTCGAGGCCTCACGGGCGCCGAGGCTGCGCTCGTGGTCAACAACAACGCGGCGGCGGTGCTGCTCGCGCTCGCGGCACTCGCCGAGGGACGGGAGGTGGTGGTCTCGCGCGGCGAGCTGATCGAGATCGGGGACGGCTTCCGGATCCCGGATGTGCTCGTGCGCTCGGGCGCCCGACTCGTGGAGGTGGGCACGACGAATCGGACGCGCGCGTCCGACTACGAGCGGGCGATTGGGCCGGAGACCGCGATGCTGCTCAGGGTGCACCAGTCGAACTTCCGGGTCGTCGGCTTCTCGGAGCAACCCCGCCTGGACGAGCTGGCCGAGCTTGCCCGCAAGCACGACCTGCCGCTCGTCGACGACCTTGGCTCGGGGGCGCTGGCTGCTGTCGGGGACGAGACGACTCCGGCCGAGAGCCTGCGAGCCGGGGCGGACCTCGTTTGCTTCTCGGGAGACAAGCTTCTCGGTGGGCCGCAGGCAGGCATCGTCGTCGGACGAACCAAGCTCGTGGAACGGCTGCGCCGCCATCCACTCCAGCGCGCGCTCCGCGCCGGCAAGTTGACGCTCGCAGCGCTCGAAGGGACGCTTTCGCTTGCGCTCGATCGCGAGACGAAGGACCAGATTCCCGTGCTGCGCATGCTGCACGAGCCCATCGAGCACGTGCGCGCTCGCGCGGCACGGCTCGCTTTGCTCCTCGGAGGCGAGGTCGAGGAGACGGTCGCACGCGTGGGTGGAGGAGCGCTCCCCCTCGCTGACCTCCAGAGCGCGGCTTGCGCAGTCGAGGAGGAGCTGGCCGAGCCGCTCCGGCTCGGAAGCCCGCCGGTGATTGCTGTCGTTCGCGACGGCCGCACGCTTCTCGACTGCCGCACGCTCACCGACGCGGAGGTCGACGACGTCGCGGCGGCTGTGGCGGCAGCGCGAGCGAGAGATGCCAAGTAATAGTCTGTTGCTTGGCACGACCCAACCGCGCCGGTGAGCGCCCGCGCGCCCGAGTCTGGGCTCTGGGACATCCTTCGCGGCGGGCTCACGACGAGGGCGCTCGCGCTCGTCGCTGATCTGCGGGTGGCCGACGCGCTCGAGGCGGGCCCGCGACCCGTCGAGGATCTTGCGCGCGAGGTCGGCGCGGATTCCGACACGCTGCGTCGGCTTCTCCGCGCGCTTGCCAGTGACGGGGTCTTCGTCGAGCAGGAACCGGGCGTGTTCCGTAACAACGAGGTGTCAGAGGTCCTCCATCGCGGTGACGGCTGGGACGACTTCGCGCATCTCTTCGGCGGCATCTGGCTGCGGGCGGTCGGCGAGCTCGATGCCCTCGCGCGCGAGCCGGCGTTCGAGCGGCTGTACGACGCGGGTTTCTGGGCCTGGCTCGCCGAGCACCCCGACGAGCGGGCGGCGTTCGATCGAGCAATGTTCCAGGGATGGGAAGGGAGGGTCGACCGGCTCGGCGCGCTCGAGTGGCGCGGCGACGAGGTCGTCGTAGACATCGGGGGCGGCAATGGCTCGCTGCTCGTAGAGCTCCTGCGCCGACAACCGGGTCTGCGCGGGATCGTCTTCGACCTCCCCGAGACCAACCGCGACGAAGCCGCCCTCGGCGATCGAATCGAGTTCGTGGAGGGCGACTTCTTCGAGGGTGTCCCGGGCGGCGACATCTACGTGCTCGCGACGATCCTCCATGACTGGGGCGACGAGCGGGCAGCGGCGATTCTGCGGACGGTCCGCGCCGCCGCGTCGAGCGATGCGCGGCTACTCGTCCTCGACTCCGTCGTACCGGCCGGGAACGATCCGCACGGCGCGAAATGGCTCGACCTCCTGATGCTCACGCTCTTCGGCGGCCGCGAGCGTGACGAGGCCGAGTGGCGTGCGTTGCTCGCAGCGGGCGGGTTCGAGCCCGTCAGCATCGGTGACGGCCTGATCGAGGCGCGACCCGCGTGACCGGTGAGCGCGCAAGTCAGCCTAGTGACGCAGTGTCACAAGGTGTGATGAGCGTGGTCTTGGTGGAGGCTGCCGCGGAGCGATCTCGGCTCTGCGAGCAGATTCTCCGGGACCTTCCGGAGTGGTTCGGCATCGAGGAGGCGACGGTCGCGTACGTCATAGACGTCGCCGAGCTCCCCACCTTTCGGATCGGTGACGACGCCTTCCTCTCCCTCAAGCTGCACACCCCGCGGGCCGCCGAGGTTTACGTCATGGGGGTGCGGCGAGCTCAACACGGGCAGGGCCTCGGCAGCACATTGCTTCGCGCCGCTGAGGCGTACCTGAGAGCTCGCGGAGTCGAGTACCTGCAGGTGAAGACGCTCGGGTCGTCTGATCCCGATGCCGGCTATGCGAACACTCGGAGCTTCTACTTGGCGCGAGGCTTCGTGCCGCTCGAGGAGATCCACGGCCTCTGGAAGCACAACCCGTGCCTGCTCCTGGTCAAGCGCCTCTGATGCCTCTGACCGTCGGCACCGCCGGGCACATCGATCACGGAAAGACCTGGCTCGTCCGGGCGCTGACCGGAAAGGACACGGATCGTTTGCCCGAGGAGCAGCGGCGAGGGATCTCGATCGACCTCGGCTACGCGCCGCTGGAGCTCTCCGACGGGGCGCGCCTTTCCGTCGTGGATGTTCCGGGTCATGAGCGCTTCGTCCGCGCGATGGTGGCCGGGGCGACGGGCATCGACCTCTTTCTACTCGTCATCGACGCAGGAGAGGGACCGCGCCCGCAGACCCACGAGCATCTCGCGATCCTCCGGCTGCTCGGCATCGAACATGGAGTCGTAGCGGTGACGAAAGCGGACGCGGTCGACGAGGAGTCGGTCGAGCTCGCGGTCGAGATCGCGAAGGAGCTCGTGCCTGGGTCGGAGGTCGTGGCCGTGAGCGCGCGGACGGGAGCGGGTATCGAGGAGCTTCGGGCTGCGATCTCCCGCGCTGCCGAGGGAGTCGAGCCGGCGCGAGCGGGCGGGCCGACGCGACTCTACGTCGACCGCTCTTTCACCCTGCGTGGGATCGGAACCGTGGCGACGGGAACGCTCTGGTCGGGCACGATCGGCTCCGGGGACGAGCTCGTTCTCCAACCCTCCGGCAAGGAGGTGCGGGTTCGTAGCGTGCAGGTGCACGATCGCGATGTCGAGCGGGCCGAGGCGGGACAGCGGGTCGCGGTCAGCCTTCCGGGAGTGGAGCGCGCCGAGGCGCTGCGCGGCGACGCGCTCGTGACGAGAGACGCGTATCCGGTCTCCTATCGGCTCGACGTGGTGCTCGACGAGCTCGAGCCCATACGAGACGGCGCACGGATCCATGTCCATGTCGGCACGACTCACGTGGCCGCGCGCGTCGTCAAGGTGGGAGAGCGCTGGGCGCAGCTCCGTCTCGCGGCACCGGTCGTCGCTGCTCGCGGCGACCGCGTGATCGTACGCGCGGAGACGACCTTGGGCGGCGGAGTCGTTCTCGATCCCGCACCGCCGCGCCACCGCGACGACGAGCGCATGGCCCGGCTCGAGCGCGGAGACGTTGCGGCGACGATCCACGCTCCTGTCTGCACCGACGATCTTCGCCACGTGCTCGACGGCGATGTGAGAGGCGTCGAGCGCGTGGGGTCGTGGGTCTTCTCGCCCGTCTGGCGGGACGAGCTAGAGCGTGAGTTGCGAGCGCGGATCGAAAGGGCGGACCCGATCGATCCCGGGGTGCCGCCGCCCGCCGAGCCGTGGGCCGCGGAAATTCTCCCGCTCCTTCCCTTCGAACGCCGCGGGGCGAAGCTCTATCTGCCAGGATCGAGACCGTCGCTCGGCGCCCGCAGCGAGCGCGGGGACGCGCTCCGGCAGGAGCTGCAGGCGGCCGGTCCCCGGGCGACCAAGGTCGCGGACGCCGACCTCGCACGATTTCTGGAGGCGAGCGGGCAGCTCGTCCGGCTCGGCGACGGCTACGCGATCGGCGCCGATGCGTACGGGACTGCGAAGGACGTGCTCGTCGAAGAGGCGCGCTCGGCCGGCGAGATCACTCTTGCGCGGTTCAGGGATCTCCTCGGGATCGGCCGGCGGGACGCACAGCTCTTACTCGAGAGGTTCGACGGCGATGGCCTGACGAGGCGTGTGGGAGATCGGCGCGTTCTCCGGCGTGCCGCTAAGCGCACGCTGTCGTCGTGACCGTGCCGCCGGGGCCGCTCAGATACCAGGAGTGACCCGCGACCGTGCTTCTGACGCAGTAGGCAGACGCGCCGCCGAGACGATCTCGATCCCCTGGACGCCCTGGCTGTACGAAGCTTGGAGAAGCGGCACAGTCAGTCCGACGTAGGTGCTGTTGTCACTCCGGTACGCCTCGATGGCAGGAATCGCAACGCGGATGTTCGACTTTGCGGTGACATCGCCTGCCTTCTCGCGGGCGCCGGTGTAGGAGCCGATCGCGATGGCTGAGGTCGTGTGGACACGTCAACACAAACTTGGCACACCTTGGTGTCGTTTGCAGACGTGTCCAGGGTCAGACCCTGGTTACTTATCGCACAATCGAGAGCGGCGTACCCGGCGACATGAGCCGGTCGAGCCGGAGGATGTCCGCGTTCTCGAGACGAATGCACCCGTGCGAGATCCTGCCCGGGATCAGGCTGGGTTGGTTCGTGCCGTGGATTCCGACGAAGCCACCGGCGGGCCAGTCGGTGAGAACCGGCGACCGCGCGCTGGTTCCGAACGCTAGCGGCCCGTACGTTGGGCTCGAGTACTTGGTCAGCCTGTTGCGAATGTAGAACTCGCCGGCCGGAGTCGCCCATTGCCTCTGACCGACTCCCACGCGCGCGTTCCAGATCACCGTGCCGCGCCGATAGAGAGTGGCGCGAAACGCTGAGAGATCGACGACAAGACGTGTCGTCACCTGGTTGTAGCCCCCGAGGGCATCCCTGGGGATCCAGCCGAGGGTGTTGTTCGGCAGTACCGGAAGGCGTGCCTGGATCCACAGGCGGCCACCCCGCTCGACTCGCGCGAGCGCGAGGATGACGTTGGTTGTGCCTTCAGGCGTGCGCGTTCCGAGTCGCGCCACCACTCGGCTTCCGGAGCTCGGCTTCGCCCGTGCTGCGACCTGTTGCTCTACCGCCATGTACCGGGAGGTTCCGTCAGGGTCGCTGAGAGGATGAGGCGGCGTCTCCGCTCCGGTCCCCGACTGACGTGTCAGGAGCGGCGCCTGCGCGACGGCGCCGCCGGGAATCGGGGGCAGATCTACCGCGCCGTCTTCCACGGACGGGTCGCGTCCATACGCGAACGCTACGAAGACGAGAAGGAGCGCCAGGGCGGCGATGAAGCCGCCCTGGCGCCTGCCCTTGGTCAACCGGTGAAGGACGGGCTCGACCCCGTCGCGGTCATCGCCGGGCCGGAGGAGATGAAGCGGGTTCCGGCCACAGCGGCGAGAATCTGCTGCATCGTCTTCGGCTGGTCGAAGGCCCGAGGCGCCGGCGGCGCTCCGTTGATGTGCCGGATCCACGAGGCGTGCCGTGCCTCGACGGTGTGGATCGCGAGCGCTGCCTTCAGCACAGCGGTCGCGTCGACCCGCGGAGCCTGGCCCGCATACGCCATGACGCCCGTGTCCTCGAGCACCTGTGCGGTGGCCTTGAACTTCGCCTCGCTCTCCGTGGTGCCCTGGAAGTTGAACGACGGCTTCGCAACTGCGCGTGCGCCGAGCATGCCCTTGAGAGCGGCGACATGCGTCCGCTCATGGGCGGCGACGACCTGCGCGAACCGCCGAACCCGAGCGTTGCGAATAGCGCCCATGGCCACGGCCTCCGTGTAGAACTCGGCCTCCAGGTACTCCAGCGTCAGCGCGAAGTTCGCGATGGCGATGTCGTTCTCCGTGGCCGCTTCAGCGGCGTCGGCGAACAGCGCGGAGAGCACCGCGCCACCCCCGATGATGCCGCCTCCGAGGATTGCTCCCTTGCGGAGGAAGCCGGCCCGCGAGTCCGGACTGATGCGATCCAGCGTCTCTGCAATCGCACCGTCTGAGTCGACCTGCGCGAGCGTGAGATGGTCAGACATTTTCGTCCTTTCCTTTCTCGGCCGCTCAGGCCGTGATGAACCCGGTTGCACCGACCGCGCTCTCGATCTGCTTCTGCGTCTTCGCAGCATCGAAGGCGGCGGGCGCCGGATTCTGTTGAAGGATGTCGCGCACCCACGCTGCATGGCGCGCCTCGACGGAGACGATGCTCGCGGCGGCGGCGAGCGTCGGCTTGGTCAGGTTCGGCCCCTGGCCGTTGTACGCCGCAACCCCGGTGTCCTCGAGGACCCGTGCGGTGGCCAGGAACTTCGCCTGATCCTCGGTCGTGCCCTTGAAGTCGAACGTCGGCTTGGCGCCGGCCTTCGAGCCGAGGGCACCCTTCAGGAACGCGACATGCGCGCGCTCGTGAGCGCCCACGACGCGGGAGAACTCTCGGGCTTCACCGCTCAATGCGCCGCTTGCGGAGGCGCGCGTGTAGAACTCCGCTTCGAGATATTCGAGCAAGAGGGCGAAGTTGAGGATCTTGGTGTCTTGCGCCGGCCCTGGGGCCGCGGTTACGAGCGCCGGAAGGCCGCCGATCGCGACTCCTCCCAAGACGATCGTCCCGCCGGCTGTCAGAGCCTTCTTGAGGAACCCTTGACGCGAGGTTCCCGTCTCGATGTCGTCCAGCGCTTCTTGGATTGCTCCATCGGCGTCGACGACCTCGAGGGTCAGGTGGTGGGACATGAACTCCTTCTCCTGATCGGAATGGCTCGCCAGCCGATGAATGTGTTCATTAACCGAAACCGTATTCGTCAAACCACACGCTCCGGTTCGAACCAGATCCGGCGCGATGTCGAACTAGATCCAATAAACGAGGCGGTGCCCGGGCCTTCGCCAGCCGATGGGCGCCGCTTCGTCTTTCTCTCTCACACCACTTGTCGCGTCCTACGCTAGGCGCTTCGGCCCCACTCCGGCTCGTCGTCGATCCCGATTCCGTCCGCGACTCGTGTCACGTAGTTGAAATACGACACGACCTGGATCGCATCCGAGACAGCGGCATCATCGAGTCCGTGTGCGCGGAGTGTGTCGATGTCGGCCTGGCCCACCTCGGACGCGAGCTGCGTGAGCTTCACGGCGAAGTCGCATAGCGCCCGCTCACGCTGAGAAAGGTCGGCCTGCCGGTAATCATGAGTGACGTGTTCGGCGAGCTCGGCTGGGGCGCCCTCGGCACGGAGGTCGTTGGCATGCGCCTGCGTTCAGTAGTGGCAGCTCTGCTCAGCGGACGCGACGGTCGCGAGCAGCTCGCGCTCTTGGCGTGAGAGCCCCGACTCGCCGAACATGATCTCGCGGTAGAGGTCCATCGAGGCGCGAAGCACTCCGGGCCGAAGGCTCATCGCCTTCAGGATGTTGAAGACCTTGCCGGCGCGTTCAACCGCTGCGTCGTAGTCGTCCTTGAGAGGCCCCTCGGCCTCGCGCTCGTCGATCAGGCGGATGTATGGCACGGCGTTAGCGCGTTTGCGGGAAGCCGAGATCGACCTTGCTCGTCTTCGGGTCCGGCCAGCGGCTCGTGACCGCCTTCGTCCGCGTGTAGAAGTCGATTCCCTCTGGCCCGTAGATGTGGCGGTCGCCGAAGAGCGAACTCTTCCAGCCGCCGAACGAGTAGTACGCGACCGGCACCGGGATCGGCACGTTGACCCCGACCATACCCACGTTCACATCGAACTGGAACTGCCGCGCGACTCCGCCGTCCCGCGTGAAGATCGCGACGCCGTTTCCGTACGGGTTGTCGTTCACCAGGCGAAGTGCGTCGTCGTAGGTCGGCACGCGAACCACCGAGAGCACGGGCCCGAAGATCTCATCCCGGTACGCGTCCATCTCGGGCGTGACGTTGTCGAGAAGGGACACGCCCAGGAAGAATCCGTCTCCGTCTATTGCGGTGTCGCGACCGTCGGCGACGATCGTCGCGCCCTGTTCGGGCCCCGAGTCGAGGTACGACGCGACCTTGTCTCGATGCTCGCGCGTGACGAGCGGGCCCATCTCGGACTCCGGGTCCATTCCGTCCCCGACCTTGACCTTGGGCAGCCGCTCCTGGATCGCTTCGACCAGCGGATCCGCTGCGTCACCGACCGCCACGAGGACCGAGATGGCCATGCAACGCTCGCCCGCGGAGCCGTAGCCGGCGCTGACAGCGGCGTCGGCGGCCATGTCGATGTCGGCGTCCGGGAGGACGATCATGTGGTTCTTGGCACCGCCGAGCGCCTGCACGCGCTTGCCCGCCTTCGTCCCGTTCTCGTACACGTAACGCGCGATCGGGGTCGAGCCCACGAAGCTGATGGACGCGATGTCGGGGTGCTCGAGGAGCGCGTCCACCGCCACCTTGTCGCCATTGACGACGTTGAAGACGCCGTCGGGAAGACCGGCTTCCTTGAGCAGCTCGGCGGTGAGGACCGACGCGGATGGGTCCTTCTCGGACGGCTTCAGGACGAAAGTGTTCCCACAG
The DNA here is from genome assembly GCA_030857225.1 of Actinomycetota bacterium. Taxonomy (GTDB): domain Bacteria; phylum Actinomycetota; class Thermoleophilia; order Gaiellales; family Gaiellaceae; genus GMQP-bins7. The sequence continues at coordinate 122 of JALZOK010000054.1, read as the reverse complement.
GCGATGGCCGGCGCCCACATCCACATGGGCACCATCGCCGGGAAGTTGAACGGAGTGATGCCCGCGGCGACGCCGAGGGGCTGCCGGATCGAGTACACGTCGACGCCGGTCGACGCCTGCTC
>JALZOK010000110.1 GCA_030857225.1 Actinomycetota bacterium | reverse complement strand
TTCCTCGTGCAGCAACGGCCGCACGAACACAGACGGGGGACGCATCGCAACCTCCAGGGTCGAGATGCATCCCGATTCGACACCAAGGCCGAGTTTCCGGTCCAACGTTTCCTCAAGGGCCACTAGTCGCCTCCCCAACGTCGATCAGGAGGCTCCCGAACGTGTAGCGGAGCTGATGCGGAGTGATCCTGGGAAGTCCGAGGTCCTCCAAGCCAGCTCGCCTCACGATCGCGTCGAGACATCGACCTGCCGCGCGGTGGTCGACTGCGGTGCCGGAACGCGTAACGACGACGTAGTGCTGCGCCTGCGAATAGGGACTTCGCAGCTTCCACTCACGAAGGATCGTCAGCAGCCCGTCGTCGATCTCGATCTCGCGGGCGGCGCGATCCGACTTGGGCTCCACTCGCGCACGCGTGCCGCGCGCGAGCTGCGCTCGAACGTGGAGCACGCGATCCTCGAGATCGATATCTCCCCACGCTAGCCCGAGCGCCTCCGATGCGCGCAGGCCCGCGAACGCAAGTAGGGCGACGTAAGCGCGGCGGTCATCGTCTGCCGCGTGGACGAGTTTCCAGACGTCCTCCGCGGCGAGGTTGCGGTCACCTAGCGCGTTCCTCGAACCAGCGGTCGTCCTACGCAACAACATTTCGTAGCCAACTCGTCGATTTGGCAATTGGGGTCGTCGCCCAACAGATGGGAACACTCAGAACGAATAGTTCTCTTGCATCCGCGGATTCAGATCGCCAATCCCCTCAGGCGCACCCCGTAACAAACGTGCCACGCAGAGTCTTAGGCCGCCACAGCCTCCAGGATCGAAATACCGGCGCGGGTATCGATCTCGCGCTGGAGTATGAAGCCCGACCGAGCGAAGAGCGCTTCGTACTCCTGCAGCGTGCGTTGTCGGCCACCGAGCAGCGTCAGCATGACGATATCGAGCATCTTCGACCAGTCAGGGCCGGATTCTTCGGGAACGATTGACTCGAGTACCAGCAACTTGGCGCCTGCCGGGGCGGCCTGCCGGATCGCTCGGAGGATGGCGACCGACTCTTCGTCTCCCCAATCGTGGATTATCTCCATCAACAGGTACGCGTCGCAGGTAGGTAGGGCATCCCGGAAGAAATCGCCGGCCTGCAGCGTCAGTCGCTCCGACGCGACGCCCGCCGCCGCCTCAATGACGTGCGGCAGCTCGAACAGGACACCTTTGCCGTTCGGCGCAGCGTCGTCGAGGACGGCACGCAATAGATGCCCGCTGCCGCCGCCGATGTCGCCGATCACGCCGAAGCCCGAGAAGTCGTAGGCGGGAAGGATTCCGGCGATCGCGCCGTGCGCCTTGCCAGCCATTGCCGAGTTGAAGACGCGACTCTCCTCCGGACGTTGCGCAAGATACTCCCAAAAACCCTCTGGGAAAACCTCGGTCGTCGCCGGAAGCCCCGTCCGGACGGAATGCTCCATCGCCTGGAAGGTCGTCCAGAAAATCGGCATGCCGAACATACGGGCGAAGGCGCGGAAGGACTGCGGGTGGTCAGTCTGCAGCAGCCGCGAGGCAGGCGAATGGCGGAAAGTCTCATCCTCTATCTCGAACACGCCGTGGGCGGCAAGCAGGCGCAAGACGCGGCTGAGCGCGTCGGGGTGGGCGCCGACGGCTGCCGCGAGCTCGGCGGCGGTTAGGGGCTTCTCGTCCAGCGCATCTGCGACGCCGAGCTCGGCCACGACGTGCAGGGCTCGCGGCAAGGGGTAGCCGCCCGCGATCTGTTGCAACGTCTCGACGGGATTGGTCTGAATCACGGCCACCTTCCCCCTCTTCTTGCGTCGCGTACCACGGTAACTTAGTCCCTCTTGACTCGCGAAGCCCGAGAGACTGGTGAGTGGACGCTGATTGTTGGACGCCGACCAGCTCACTTTTCCTGGGCCGCCCCGAGCATGCAAGTGGGCCTGAGCAATTCGAGAGACGGGAGGGACGGGACTCGAACCCCCGCGACCTCCGGCGCGACAGGCCGGTACGGCCCCGTAGGTCGTCGAACGAAACGATGCCCGCCGCCTGACGCGGATCTACCGCAGGCGCTTGGGTGTCGAGGTTGCAGGCACCGGGACAGATGCGTTAGAAAGCCACCATGACGAGCTACGAGTTCCTCCTCTTGCTGCACATCATCACGGTGATCGTGTGGCTCGGCGCTGCCTTCACGATGGATCTGCTCTTCCTGCGCGCCGAGCGCACCGGCAACCCCGCCGACCTCGGGAAGACCGCCGAGTTTCAGGAGTGGCTGGTGCCGCGGCTGTTCATCCCCTTCGGGGTGCTGACGCTCGTGTTCGGCGTCCTCCTCGTGTTCGACGGCCCGTGGTCGTTCGGCGACCTCTGGATCCTGATCGGGCTCGTCGGCTGGATCGCCGCCTGGGGGGTCGGATTCCTTTTCCTTAGGCCGCATGTCGAGAAGATGAAGAAGATCGTCATGGAGCACGGGCCGACGAGCCCGGAGGCACATCGCCAGGCGCGGCTTCTGGCCGTCGTCTCGCGCGTCCAACTCCTGTCGCTCTTCCTCGTCGTCGCCGCCATGGTGCTCAAGCCGACGTCGGACGACCCGTGGACGCTCGTCGTGTTGGCCGCGATCCTCGTCGCCGCGGCGGCCGTTGGCGCATGGACGATGCGGAAGCCGCTTCGCGAGGCGGCGCCGGTCGCCGAGTCGCAGTAGCGCCTAGCGCGCGTTACGACAGCGACTCGAGGTAGCGCCTGCTGATCTCGGCCGCCTCGCGCGGCGAGCCGGCGTACGGGTCCGGCTTGACCGTCACCCAGTTTCACCCTGTTTATGTCCGGCAAGGCGGGGCCAAGTGACCGTCGCCGGGACTGGCTCTAGCGGGAGACGAATCGTACGAGCCGCTGATCTTGCGCGGCCTCTAGCGCGTTCGTCGTATGCGTCACTTGCGAGACCGTTCCAGAACCGTTCCAGCCTCACCCATTAGGGAACGGTTCCTGGGCTAGTCGCGGAACTATTCGGCTATTTCCAGCGCTTTTTCCAGTGGAGCGTGCCGGGATCGAACCGGCGACCTCCGGCTTGCAAAGCCGTGCCGGGGTCGGCGACGCTCGAACACAGACGGCGACGGACGGCCTGCCAGACCGCACCGTTACTGGGGTTGGGGTGACTAGACCCCAGTAACCATGCGAGGGGCTGTACGGGCCTCCTGTGGCCGTTTGGGGCATGAATGGGGCACGGCTCACGCCGACGAAACGAGCGGCAACAACTCGTCCGGCACAAACACGCCGCCTCGCCAGCGCTCGTCCAGCCAGACGATCGCGGCCTCGACGACTTCCGGCCGCACTGGTTCGACACGACCCGCAAGACACGCGGCGCGAGCGCGACGTTCTTGCCGCCGTGCTTGTGGAAGTTGATCGAGCTCCACGCGGCCGTCTGCCCCAAGCAGCGCGGGCACACGTTCACGCGCCGGCGTCTGGCGAAGAACGTCCCGCTCAAGTGCCAGGCAAGATCGGGCCGCGTCTTGCGTAACAGGGAAAGCAGGCGTTCCAGCTCGCGATACGAGGGAGTGTTCCAGGCGCGGCACATCAACGGCAGGTGCTCGCCCGACTCGCTGCCACGGTCACGAACGCCTGCGCGGACGTCCTCGAGGTGCTCGAGCAAGAAGCGGATGCGCTCCTGGCGGGTCACTCGGAGAAGATCGCCTGTGCCATCGCGCGACACTCCTCGAGCGTGAACCTCTCGAGCCAGAACTGGCGATCACCCGCAGTTGGCTTAGGGTGAGTTCGACGGCACTCCCGGCAGGGTGTGAGCGACGCTCGACCTGCGCGGATCCGCTGCTCGTATTCCAGGGAGTACGAACGAGGCGTGTTGCAGACCGGGCACCGCAAGACCTCGGCTGCTTGCACCACGACTGCATGCTACGCGTCTTGTTGCGGTATCCGTAAGAGCGCATGTATAATTGCAGAATGTCTAATGTGATTTCACTGCGAGGAGCTGGAACGCTCGGCAAGAGAGAGCGAGCGCAGCGTCGGCGCCGAGATCCGCGTTGCTATTCGCGAGCACCTGGAGCGGTCCGAGCCAAAGGAGAAACAAACATGAGTAACTGGATGTCGTTGCCAACGGGCCGGAAGCTCGAGCAACCCGGCCATGACCCGAACTACCAGGGCACCGTAGGCGTGCTTCGCCCCGCCACCGCGGAACGTCGAGAACTGCTGCGTAAACGGCTGCGTGAGCTCCATGACATCGAAGGAGAGGGGCTACACCTCACCGAGAAGTCCACCGGCGAGGTCTGGGAAGTGGTCACCAGCCACTTCGACCCGATCGAACCGGCGGCGAGCGGCGTCGAAGCGTTCTGCGTCCGAGACAATTTGATCGTGCCGCTGAGGCCCCCCGGCTGGCAACGCGAAGGCGAGAGCCGCGTGCTCGGGGAGATCGGTGGACGCCCAGCGACGCCCCGCGATCCCATGCCAGTCGGCGGCTCGGGGTCTACTGAGATGAGCCGCGGATTCTGGATGGACTACCCGCGAAAGTGGTGGCAGCAGGCGGACTGGGAAACATGGGAGCGGGCAGGACGTCCTCGAGTTCCATCGCACCTGGTGGATCAGCCGTCGCCGGAACTCGGCAACTCGGCTGTCATCTCGCCTCCGGGTCCGAAGATCGCGCCGGGCTTCACGTTGTTCACGAAGCCGAGGGCGGGCAATGCTCGTTCGCGTGCCGTCGACGCCTTGCTTGAGGCGAATGGGATCCGACCACGGCGATGAGCAGACTAGTCGCTCCAGGCGGGTTCACCGCGGTGATGAACATCGCATCGCCGATCGGCGTCGACGACCCCTTCTGCACCTTCTGCTCGGCGTCGGCTCCTGTGTGGTTGCATCTCGCATCGTCGCGTGTCGTGTGTCGTCACTGCCTTCCTGATCCCAGAGCGGAAGAGGGCGAGGCAGGGAGACAGGCTGCGAGGAGGCTGGCCGAGCTCGACCGGCAGGAGGATCGGGTGCGGCAGATGATGGTGAGCGAGGGGGCTGTAGTTATGGGCCGCTATCCGGGCGACGCCACGACGTCATAGTGTCTTCATGCGGGGCAGCCATTCAAGTGACTCCGATCCTTCGTTGGCGCATCGGTACAGCCCGGTAACCCTCCTCCTGGGTCGACCACGAAAGGTTGATCCGATGATCCAGTCAACGGGTCGCCGTTCTCTGGACGCGGCCGCGAGGTCAGCCGCGTGACGGTGCTACAAGGTCGGTCAACCGTCGGCGTAGTTCTGAAATCGCCGTTTGCTGTGGCTGCCCTAGTCCTAGTGCTCTACGTCGGCTGGACCGCCGTTGCACGTCAGCAGGGGCATGTTGCGTACGACAACGCCTTCATCGGAGAGGTCTTCCTCAATAAGGGCGCTGCGGCGAGTCCGGCCATCGAGGCCAACGCACCCTACGCGAATGAGGGCACGGGGTACGACGGCCAATTCTTTCTCTTCATCGCACAGGATCCTGCGAACGCCCATCATTACCTCGATGATGCACGATACCGATATGGTCGCATCCTTTATCCAATGGTCGCCCGTGCGGCTGCCGAAATTCTGCACATCGGGATCCCAGGGGCATTAGTCGGAATCAACATCGTTGCGGTAACGCTGGGCGTCCTCGCATTAGCGCTCTTGCTCCGCCGCCGAGGATACTCTCCCTGGCTTGCACTGCTCTTCGGACTCTATCCAGGTGTTTTTGTTTCCGTGCTCCGCGACCTCTCGGATGTGCTCGCCTATGCACTCGTTGCTTGGGCGATTCTTGTGTTTGATCGTGGCCGTGGATGGGGTGTCGCAGCGAGCGCTGGATTGTTCGCACTCGCTATCCTTACTCGAGAAACGACGGCTATCTTCGCCGTCATCTGGGCCGTCGTGCTCCTCTTTCAGGCGCGGCCAGCCAGAAACTGGCGGCGAGCCGTGGCTTTCACGGTTGCCGCCCTCGCCCCTTACTTTGCGTACCGTGTGTTCCTACTCTTTTGGCTCGGCGAAGGTGGCCTTCCCGCTCAGCTACGCCCAAGCGTCGTTCCCTTCGGCGGGATCCTGGACTATTGGCCTTGGGACGCCGCCGATATCCAGCAGCTCTATGCGGTCGTCTTCCCTGGAACTGTTTGCCTTTGCCTTGCGCTATGGGCACTCAAGAATCGCCTGTTCGATCCGGCGGTCGCGGCTCTAGCGGTGAACGCGCTCTTGTACGTCGTACTTCTCCCGCCGGCAACATTCGTTGACTTCTACTCCTCCCTACGTATCCCGATCGGCGTGGTGACTGCTCTCGTCCTAGTCGCTCCGGCGTTCGACAAGCTGTTTGGGCGCGGTCGCACCTGGCTCTTGCTGCCCGCGATCGCATGGTTCGCGCCTTGGTGGCAGCTTCTGCCGATTGCCTTGCAAGAGACGTGGTAGCGGCCGAGCTCCCGTTTTTTGAGGGGCTTTTCAGAACTTGACCCACACCTTTTCATTTCTCCCCCCGATTGAGGAGGATTCATCGCGATGGCTGCTGATGCACGAGGTCGAGGAAAATTTCCCCCGATAGCGGAGGATGCTGCCGAGCGACGTCGGAGGCTGGTGCGAAACCGGAAGCAGCGCGAGCTCTACGGCCCTGCCCATCGCCGCCGCCGCCGCCAGCTCGCCCTCCGGATCGAGCGCGGCGAGGAGATCCTTTGCCCCCGCTGCTCGTTGCCGATCGGCGCGGACCAAAACTTCGACCTGGGCCACGACGATCTCGACCCCGCGATCACACGGTTAGAGCATCGAACCTGCAATCGGGCTGCACCGAACCGGCTTCCTACATCGCGCGAGTGGTGATCTGCACCGGAG
>JALZOK010000151.1 GCA_030857225.1 Actinomycetota bacterium | reverse complement strand
CGGGAGAGAAGTCGACGGCGCCAGCCTTGAACGTGATGCTGGTGTCCTTCTCGAGCCGACCGGACCGTGTCGCCTTCCCCACGTTGGCGTAGGCCAGCTTGGACGCGAAGTTGAGACCGAGGCCCTCGGCGTTCTCCTTGTCCGTCGTGTCGGTGAGGATGTACCACACATTGCGCCCGTCACGAAGGTGACCCTTGTAGAGGGGCAGCGTGATGGCGGTGCCGCGCTTGTTGATGGTCCCGGAGCGCAGCAGCTGCACCGGCCCGACCAGGTTCTTGTCCACCTCCGACGGCATGGGACCGAAATAGCTCAGTGAGACGTCAGTTCCGACCGAGGGGGGAGCCGGACCGCCCAGCTCGGGAGGCAGCGGCGGGACGTCGTCGTCGGCGAAGGAGGGGGCCTCGCCGGCGACGAAGCCGAGCGCTAGCGCTGCGACGAGGACTCGGAACAGCCAAGACGACTGCAGGCGTGGCGATGTTGATCGAGATGACATCAGAAGTAGCTCCTTGTCTTCGAGACTCCCGCCCGAAGGGTGAGGTCCCTCAGCCGAAGCGAAGGTGGCCGCCTCGGACGTCGCCGCGATCGTATGGCGACGCTCGTGCGCATGTCTGCCCCCAGTTTCGTATCAGTCCAGTGCGAATGGCAGGGTGGTCACGTGCCGTTTGCGGACGTGTTACGAGCGCAGATGCGTCAGCCGCCTAGCTATTCGCCGGGTCTGGTCAGCCGGTTGTCCGGCGTGCCCAAGGCGACGATCGTCAACTGGCTCGAAGGCCGGGTGGCTCGACCGCGTCGGTGGCAGGATCTCCTGCGAGTCGCCGACGCCATGCGTCTCGATCGACATGAGACCGAGACCCTGCTCGCAGCGGCGAGCCACCTTTCGCTCGCCGAGCTGGCTTGCCGGGCCGACGACGCTGATCGTGTCCTTCTCGCCCCGTGGCTGCCATCGGGGAGCTCCGATCTGCCCGCCGCCGCTCCCCTCCCGATCTTTGCGACGCCGTTCCTCGGGCGCGCGGCCGAGCGAGCGGCGGTGAGCGCCCTCGTCTGCGACGCCGATGTGCGTGTCGTGACATTGACTGGGTTTGCCGGAACGGGCAAGACGAGGTTGGCGGTCGAGGTCGCAAGCGCGGTCGCAGAGAGCTTCCGCGATGGGGTCGCGTACGTGGCGTTGGCGCCGCTCACCGAAGCCGCGCTGGTGCCCGAGCTCGTCGCACAGGCGCTGGGGGTGACTGGCGGGAGCGGAGGGATGCTGCCCGACGCGCTCGCGTCACGTCACCAACTCGTCGTGCTGGACAATTTCGAGCACCTCCTGGCTGCGTTGCCCGTCGTTGCCGAGCTCGTGGCCGGCGCTCCGGATCTCACCTTCCTCGTCACCAGCCGGGCCGTCCTCCATCTCTACGGAGAGCACCAGTTCGAGGTCGCCCCGCTGCCCATCCCTGATGACCGCGAGACGAGCTTCGAAGAGGTGGCGGCGAGTCCCGCAGTCGCGCTGTTCACCCAGCGGGCGCGCGCAGTGGACCCGTCGTTCCGCCTCGGCCCGGCGAACGTCGGTGTCGTCACCGAAATCTGCCGGCGGCTCGACGGGCTCCCATTGGCGATCGAGCTCGCCGCAGCGCGCACCACCGTCCTCGGACCCGAGCGGCTGCTGGCCCGGCTCGCAAGCCGCCTTGGTTTGCTCACCTGGGGCGCCCGCGACGTGCCAGCGCGTCACCAGAGCCTTCACGCCACGCTCGACTGGAGCTTGGCGCAACTCGACGACCCGGTACGGCGGCTCTTCGCAAACCTGTCGGTCTTCATGTCCGGTTGCCAACTCGACGGAGCGGAGGCCGTCGGGTCACCGCTCGGCTCCGACGAAGTCCTCGACGCCCTCATGGCCCTCGTGGATCACAGCCTCCTGCGCACGCTCACCGCCGGCGACGAGACACGCTTCGTCATGCTGGAGACGGTCCGCGCCTACGCCGAATCGCTTCTCACCGACGAGGAGTCCCACCTCGCACACGAGCGTGCGCTCCTGCATGTGGTCGACGTTGCCGGCGCAGTCGAGCGCGAGGCGCGAGGACCGCGCCAGGGGGAGTGGCTCGACCGCGCCGATGAAG
>JALZOK010000004.1 GCA_030857225.1 Actinomycetota bacterium | reverse complement strand
ACGCCGACACCCACATAGCGCTCGCCGGACGCACGCGGCTCCCCGGAGTGCAACCCCATCCGCACGCGCACATCGACACCGTCGGGCCACGTATGCGTTGCAAACATGCGCTGGGCCTCGATAGCGCTTGCCACCGCATCCCCCGCCCGCGCAAAGGCGACGAAGAATGAGTCGCCCTGCGTGTCGATCTCCCGCCCGCCGTGCGCTTCGAAGCAGTCCCGAAGAATCTGCTGATGGTCTGCGAGGAGCTCGCCGTAGCCGTCCCGTAGCTGCTTGAGGAGTCGTGTCGAGCCTTCGATGTCGGTGAAGAGGAAGGTGACCGTGCCAGTCGGAAGTCTTTCCGGGAAATCCACCACCACCAGAGTGTCCCACCGCCGCGATCCGCGCGCCACCGCAGAACCCAGAGGCGCTTAGTTTGGCCTTCCGTTCACATCCAGAGAGCAGAAAAACCCGTTTCCGGGGCTATCGAATAAGCGGAGGCAGGATTCGAACCTGCGCCCTCCGGGTTATGCGATCTGAGGTTCTGAGCGGAGCACGCTCGGCTGCCCGAGGGTTCAGGAATGTTCCCTGAGGGCCAGCTGCTGAAGTTGGACGCGTTCGCTAGTGACGGTTTTCGTCGTGCTGGGTGGCGCCGTCGACCGGCGGAATCCAGCTCTCGCGGCGTTTCACCCAGATCTCTGTTCGTGGCGTCAGCTCGAACGGTGCATCGTCGAGGCTTCCAATCCTGATCTCGATGATGCTGTCCTCGAGGTCGCTCCAATCGAGCAGCCTGGATCCGCATCGAGCACAGAAGCCGCGACCGTCGTAGCTTGCGATCTCACCCGTCATCTCGAACACTTCGACTGGCCATTGCGCGTAGACGCTGAACGCGCTTCCGGATTCCTTTCTGCAGTCTGCGCAGTGGCATCGACCGATGTGTAGTGGGTCACCGCTCACGCTGTAGCAGACTGCTCCGCAAAGGCATCCACCGGTGTGCACCTCTCCCCTCATGCGGCGAATCGTGGCACACCTACGGTGCGGGAGTGCACTCCCACGGACTTCGGGCCGGCAGCCGATTTCGCTCGAGCAACGGCTCGGCTGGCGAGTGTGCTGTCACCCGACGCGGCGCAAACCGCCTTCTGGCGGGACTACCGGCGAGGCGAGGCGGCGAAAGACGTGTAGGCCCGCTGCAAGAGCTCCGCGAGGTCGGTTCCGCCGACGCGCAGCCCGCTCGGGCCGAGGCGCTTCAGCACTGCTCCCGTGGGAAGCGGCCGCAGCGGGCGTGGCGCCGGCAGCGGCCCGGCCTCCCACGCGTCCTCGGGTATGACAGCTGGGGCATCGGCCACCGCCGGTTCGGCCTCCTCCTGCGCCGCCTCACAGCCGCGCCAGCGGAGCAGGATCGACGGGTCGCGATCGATCTCCTGCGCGAATGCGTAGGCGAGCGCGGCGAGGTGCTCGCACCCGCCCGCCCGTCCGCAGGTGCAGTGGCGCGCGAGCGCCGTCGTGCGTGGAACGAGCGGCTGCTCCCAGTCCGCGGTCATCAGGTATTCCAGGTGCACGGACTGCTCGCGTCCTTCGACGGCAGCCTCGAATGGCCCGTTGCCACGCGCGGAGCGCGTTATCGCCCCCCAGATGCGCGGCGGCACCGGCTCGGCGCCGATCGTCACGTCGCAGGCACCGACGCGCCCCGTGACGGCTCCCGTCGTCACGACGAGGTCGCGAACGGCGCCAACTCGGACGAGCGCACGGCCGCGCTCGGCGAGCGACGAACCCTCGTCGGGAAGGACCGCGCTGGCGAGCAGGCGTGCCCAGGGTCCTTTGCCGATCCGCTCGTTCATGCGGCCTCCTCGACGGGGTCAACGGAGAGCTCGACGGCCTCCCGGATCGCGCCGAGATCGAGGTCGCCGAGCCAGTCCTCCGAGCGGCCCGAGATCACACTCTCGGCGAGCTCCCGCTTCGAGTCGAGCAACTGGTCGATCCGTTCCTCGAGCGTGCCGGTGCTGATGAGGCTGTGCACGAACACGTGCTTGCGCTGGCCGAACCGGTGCGCCCGGTCTGTAGCCTGCTGCTCGACCGCCGGGTTCCACCAGCGGTCGAAGTGGATGACATGGTTGGCGGCGGGCAGGTTGAGGCCTCGCCCACCGGCCCTGATCGAGATTACGAGCACCGTGGGGCTCTCTTCGGTGGCGAACGAGGCCAGGAGATCCTCGCGCTGCCGGGCGTTGAGGCGACCGTGGAAGAAGCCAACGCTCTTGCCGAGCTGCTGCTCGAGGTGCGGCACGAGCCGGTCGAAGCCGGGGTACTGCGTGAAGACGAGAGCCTTGTCCCCGGACGGCACCAGCTCGAGCAGCTCCAGCAGACGGTCGAGCTTGCCGGAGCGGCCCTCGAGCGGTTGACCGGTCGCCAGCATCATCTCCGGGTGGTTACAGACCTGCTTCAGCTGGCTGAGCATCGCCAGCACGGCGCCCCGGCGGCCGAAGCGGTCATGGTGGGCCTCGACCCGCGCCATCCAGCGGTCGACCGTCGCGCGGTACAGGCTCGCCTGTTCCACGGTGAGCAGGCAGTAGTGCTTCGCGATCGTGATCGGCGGCAGCTCGAGCTCGACCTCGTGCGAGTCCTTCGGCCGCCGGAGGATGAACGGCTGCACGATCGACCGCAGCCGCTCCAGCGCCTGGGCGTTGCCGTACACCTCGATCGGCTTGGCGAAGGTGCGCTCGAACCAGTCGCGCGAGCCGAGCAGGCCTGGGTTGACGATGTCCATGATCGCCCACAACTCACCGAGCCGGTTCTCGATCGGGGTGCCGGTCATCGCAAGCTTCCGTCGTGCGGGAAGCCGGCGGAGCGCACGCGCGCGCTTCGTCGCCGGGTTCTTGACGTCCTGCGCCTCGTCCAGCAGCAGCCGGTCCCAGGTGACCAGGGCGAGCGTATCGACGTCGCGGGTGGCGATGTCGTAAGAGGTGACGATGACGTCGTGGGTGCGCGAGGCAGCGGTGAGCGCGGCGCCCGTGAGGCGGCCGGGGCCGTGGTGGAGGTGGACGCGCAGCGTCGGAGCGAACCGCGCGATCTCGGCCCCCCACTGCTTGGCGACGCTCATCGGGCACACGACGAGCGTGGGGCCGAGCGCCTCCGGCCCGAACTCCTCTCGCTCGGACGCCAGCATCGCGATCGCCTGCACCGTCTTTCCGAGCCCCATGTCGTCGGCGAGGACCGCGCCGACACCGAGGTCGCCGAGCATCCGCAGCCAGCCGTGGCCGCGCTCCTGGAACGGAAAGAGGTCGAACTGCATCGCGGCGGGCGTCGGACGCGAGCGAAACCGCCGCTCGTCGGCGTGGAGGAGAGAGGCGAGTGGCGCGTCCAGCGTCACCTCGCCGAGCTCGACGCCCGCCTCATCGGTCTCGAGGCCCGAGACGGCGCGGACGAGATCGACGATTCCGGCCCCGGCGCGGCGGCGGTCGAGGAAGCGAAGCGCGCGCTCGACCTCCGAGCGGCGGAGCGCATGCCACCGGCCGGCGATGCGGATGAACGGCACCTTGGCGGCCGCGAGCTCCGCGAGCTCCTCCTCGGTGAGGACGACGTCTCCCACCGCGAGTCGCCAGTCGAACCTCGCCAGCTCCGTCGGGGAGAGGAAGCCGCTCGCGCGTCGCGTCGGCTGGCTCGAGGCCGTGAGGTTGACCCGCACTCGGCCGGGCGAGCGCATCCAGGCGGCGGGAAGCAGGACGGGGATGCCGCGCTCCTCCAGTACGCCGTGTCTCTCGCCTCTGAGAGAACAAGAAAAGCCCCGTTTCCGGGGCTTTTCTTGAGTAGCGGGGGCAGGATTTGAACCTGCGACCTTCGGGTTATGAGCCCGCCTCATGGGGATCGGGTAGGGTGGGATTTGGCTTGCACAAGCCATCTGCAGTCGGCTGAGACCCTCTGAAATCAGGTACGTGGGGTACAAAATGGGTACAACATCCGTTGTCGGAGCCGCCAACTGAAGCGCTCGGAAACTGACGCTTGCGTTGGCTTGGCGAGCATGCGCCGATCAGCCTATGAGAAGTCGTGCGCCCGGTGCCGGCCGGTCGGGAACCCGGCATTGTTGCCTGCGCCGGAGAAGAAGCCGGGGCGGTTGACCGCGCCCTCTGGTTCGTGGAGAATGGGCTGTCAAGGAGGACAGCTCACACGAGGAGGAGCGATGGCGGAGCAGTGGCACATCGTGGGTGACTTCGTCGACTTCTGCAAGTGCAGGGTGCCGTGCCCGTGCACGTTCGCGCAGCCGCCGACCGAAGGCGACTGCGAAGGGATCATCGCGTACCGGATACGCGAGGGGAACTATGGCGATGTCGATCTCGGCGGCCTGAACGTTGTCGGCGTGCTTCGCTTCGAAGGCAACATCTGGGACGAGGACACCCGCATGGACGCGGGCCTGGTCCTCGATGAGCGCGCCGACGAGCGCCAGCGCGAGGCGCTGCAGACGGTCTTCGGCGGGCAGGCCGGCGGCTGGCCGAAGGTGTTCGCTGACACCATGCTCGGCAACCTCCTGGGGCTCGAGTTCGCCCCGATCGAGCTTGAAATCGACGACGATCTGAGCTCGTGGCGTCTCAGCGTGCCGGGCAAGGCTGAGGGCAGCGCCGAGCTGCTCACCGGGCCGACGAGTCGCCCTGGCGAGCGCCTGGCGGTGCTGAACCCACCGGGCAGCGAGCCGGGCCCCGGCGGGGGCGCGGTGACTTACGGGATCGCCTCGAAGGAAAAGGCCAACGCGTTCGGTCTGGACTGGGAGCGCTCTGGTCGCTCGAGCAAGCACATCCCGTTCGAGTGGTCGAGCGAGGACGAGTTCTGATCTGGGTGCGGTGACGGCTCGGACAGCACCCTGAGCGTCTCCCGAGCGCGGGTCCATCAGCGAGTGGCTCGCGTCTCCACTCCGTTAGCTCGCGCACGAGCCGCGATCCTCGGTGCGCTCCTCGTGCTCGCAGCCGCAGCCTGGGCAGTCCTCGTCTGGCAGTCCTCCATGGCGGACACGGACGACATGGAGAACATGCTCACGATGGACATGGGCGTGCCTCTCTTCCTCGCCATCTGGGTGGCGATGATGGTGGCGATGATGTTCCCCACGGCGGCGCCGATGATCCTCACCTTCGCCAAGGTCCAGCAAGGCAAGCAACAACGGGGCAAGCCGTACGTCCCGACCTGGGTGTTCGTTGGCGCCTACCTGGCCATTTGGACGGCGTTCGGGGCGCTCGCCTACGCCGCCGCGTTGGGAGCCACAGAACTGGCCGGCAACTCGATGTGGGTCATGGACAACGCCGCCCGCATCGGCGGCGGAGTCCTGATCCTCGCCGGTCTCTACCAGCTTTCGCCACTGAAGAACATCTGCCTCTCGAAGTGCCGTACCCCCATGGCCTTCATCCTCACTTCGTGGCGCAACGGCTACGGCGGCGCACTTCGCATGGGCTTCGAGCACGGCCTCTACTGCCTTGGATGCTGCTGGCTCTTCTTCGTGATCGTCTTCCCGTTAGGGATGATGAACGTGGCGGTCCTGGCCGCCATCGTCCTTCTCATCTTCGCAGAGAAGTCATTGCCGTTCGGACAGCGGGCGAGGCAGCTCGCAGCTGCTGCGCTACTCGCCTACGGGGCGCTGGTCGTGTTCGTACCGAGCGCCTTGCCGAGCGTGATGTAACGCGAGCAGGCATGGCGGGACGAGCAGGCGGCGCGGCTCCAGAAGCAGCGCGACAGTAGTGGGACAGCCATAACGACGCACAAAGAGGGTACAAAAATCCGTTGGCGGAGCCGCCAACTGAAGCGTTTGGAACGGACGCTTGCGTTAGCTTGGCGAGCAACAACTGTGACCGGCGCTGCGCCTAGGGACGCCTCCGCCGCGACTGCGCGTCGCGCGGTGCTTGCTTGCACGCGCGACAACGTAGCGTCCCCCCGCGCCGACCCAGGCCACGTTCACGCACGTCGGGGGCGCCTACCTGCGCTTCGCCGAGCCGTGTCCGTGGTGGTCGGAGAGCCGTCCGCTCTCCTTCAGAAGCACCTCGCCCGTGTCCGGGTCGGTGAGCCGCTTGTAGCGCCGGTCCCCGCGCCGGTCGAGGACGTAGGTCACCCGCTTCCCACTGCCGTCCGCCGACGCGGAGTCGCCGAACAGCATCTCGACATCGTGAGGGTGCTTGCCCGGCCGCGGGATCGCACCGCGAACTCGTACGCGGAACAGGACCAGATCGCCACTAGGCGGTCTCGGTCTCCTCGACGGTCTCGGTCTCGTTGGACTCGACGGCCTCGCCGTGCAGGACCTCACCGAGCAGGATGCGACGGACGAAGGCATCGCGCTTCTCGCCCATGAGCCGAAGCTCGTCCGTCCAGGTGCGATCGGAGAGCGTCTGGTGGTCGAGGAGGTACTGCGCCTTCTCGGCGTCCGGCAGGGACTTCCACTCCGGCGCCTTCTTCGTCTTCTTCGGCTTCGGCGTCGCTGCCTCTGCCTCCGGCTCGGTCTCCTCGACGGGCTCGCCGGACTCGTCGATGGCCTCGACGAAGAAGTTCCGGGGGAACTGGCCCAGACCCTCCTGCTTG
Source organism: Actinomycetota bacterium (assembly GCA_030857225.1). Lineage (GTDB taxonomy): Bacteria > Actinomycetota > Thermoleophilia > Gaiellales > Gaiellaceae > GMQP-bins7. Next base: position 90,953 of record JALZOK010000004.1, on the reverse strand, counting down.
CGATACACCTTCTTCGCGTCGGACTCGGAATCCGCCTCGACGGTGGCGACGACGTTCGGGATCTCGCCGCCCTCTGTGTTCCCGATCTGGACATTGCTGCGGCGGGTCGCCTCCTCGCGGGCTTTCCTAATCCTCTCGAGATCGCGCGCGTACGAACGGCCAACACTTATCGAGTAGTCGATGCGATTGCAGAGGCGGTGCGCCAGGATGGCGTTGTCCACGGCTACGAGGCCGCCCTCTCTCTTGGAGAGCGGGAAGTGCTCGTGGGTGGGCATCCAGTCGCTCAATTCGGCGGTGACCGGCTCGAAGTAGCACGCGCCTCCAAGCTCCTCGGGGCAGAAGCACTCGGGCATCTTGCAAGCGAGCTGCGTGATGTAACCCTGCTCGGCTGCCTTGATGAGGATTCCCTTCACGCCGAGCGCCTTCAACTTGGCCGCAGCCGCTCGGCTGCGTTCAGGATCCCGCTCGACCCTCGACATGTCCCAACGTTATGTGCTCTGAGACCCAGCAGCTGTTGGGTCGAGCGATATGGCTGCAGCCTGTGCGAACGTGCCCTCGCTTGAAAGAACTCGCACGAGCACAGAAGTGGACAAGCATCGCACCTGTCAAGGCAAAAGTTGGGCAAAAGTTCTGCCAGCCGATCGCCGCACGAGAACGAAAGAGCCCCGTTTCCGGGGCTTTCCGAGGAGTTAGCGGGGGCAGGATTTGACCTGCGACCTCCGGGTTATGCGATCTGAGGTTCTGAGCATCACGCTTTCCTGCGCGAGTGTCTGAACTCCGCCAAGTCGTCGACGTGCACCTCGGTCCGAACAACAGCCGCGAAATCGGATGCCGCTGAACGTCAGCGGCTGTACTCATGATCACTCGTAATCGATAGCGCGGAAAAGCGGCGATTGACCGGCTGCCTAAGGCGGAAGGGCCGCCTCACGCGGCGGGCTGTCCGTCCGGCCACAATGCTTCGTCCGCGCTAGCTCGCTTTCAGCCGCTCGTCGGCAAGAACGTCGGCGGCTGCCGCCGTCGAGATGCTTCGCTGGTCGGCCCGCTCGTAGATCTGTCCAAGCGTCTCGCCGATCCGCGCCAGTGCCGTGTCCAGCTCGGATTGGCTCCAACCGAGCTGCTCGAGGCCCACAATCGCGATTGCGCCGCCGGCGTTGATGACGTAGTCCGGTGCATAAAGGATCCCCCGCGAGCGCAGCAGCTCAGCTGCTCCAGGCTCTGCCAGCTGGTTATTTGCCGAGCCGGCGACAATCCGGCAACGAAGGCGCTGTACAGTCTCCGCGCCCAGAATGCCGCCGAGCGCACAAGGAGCGTAGATGTCGCACTCGGTCTCGACGACCTGGTCGGCGGGCACCGCCACTCCGCCCACGCGATCGGCAACGGCCTGCGCGCGCTCGAGATCGATGTCGGCGACGATGACCGAGGCGCCGGCGTTGGCCAGCTGGTCTGCGAGTGGCGAACCGACACCACCTGCACCCTGGACGACGACGATTCGCCCTTCGAGGTCATCCGAGCCGAAAACGTGTGCGAGGCTGGCGCGGATGCCGTGGTAGACGCCAACGGCGGTCGGCGGAGCGGGGCTCCCGGAGCCGCCAGCTTTCACCGAGCGACCAAAGACGTACTCGGTTCGCTCGCCGATGACGTCCATGTCGGTCTCACCCGTGTTCATGTCTGAACTCGTCCGAAAGGTGCCACCGAGTGATGCGACGAGATCGGCGTAGCGCAGGAACAAAGCGCGACGCTGCTCTCCGCTCGGGATCTCTGAAACCGCGATCACTGCCTTGCCGCCGCCGAACGGAAGTCCTGCGACCGCGAGCTTCCGGGTCATCGCTGCCGAAAGGCGCATGGCATCCACCAGCGCCTCAGTCGGCGTCCCGTACACCTTCAGCCGCGTGCCGCCTCCGGCAGGACCGAGGCTCGTGGAATGGAGGCAAATGAAAATCCACGCGCCGCTCTCGTCGCGGTGCATCACCGCCGTCTCGCCATCCCACCTGCCGAGCAGCTCTTCAAACGTCACCGTAGGTTTCGCTGCGATCAAGGGTCCGCACTCCCCACGCGCTGAGCGTATGCGACCGCTAGCCGCGGCGCCTCTCTCTCGCTTGGGCGGGCGAGCCGTACTCTCGCCCGAGCGCGGCCTGCAGGGCTCGTTTGCGGCGGAACTGTAGGTCATGAAGGGCCGCACCCATCCCCTAAAGGCAAAAGTTGGGCAAAAGTTCGACCGCCCGATCTCTGGCGAGAGAACGGAAAAGCCCCGTTTCCGGGGCTTTTCGAGTAGCGGGGGCAGGATTTGAACCTGCGACCTCCGGGTTATGAGCCCGGCGAGCTACCAGACTGCTCCACCCCGCGACGCAGCGTCGATTATAGCCGGTCGCGGACGATACCTAGCTCGGATGCAAGCGAAACGGATGGTGACTGACCTCAGTGGTGACAGTCACCCGCTTATTGCGGCCGCCGCGGGCTCGCGGGTCTGCGACGCGACCTTGTCGAGGATCGCCTCGAGCAGCCGCCCCGACGAGAGGACGTGCTCCCTTGCGAGCACCCGCGCGCCTTGTGAGCTGCGCGCGGTCATCGCCTCGCGGATCGCGCGATGCTGGCGGTCGTTCTTGCGGTAGAGCTCGTCGAGGTCGGCGCCCGTCGCCCACACGGGCTTGACGAGAAACGTGCGGCGCGCGGCCTTCGCCATCCGCTCGATCAGCGGCACCTCGGCGACGGCGTAGATCACGTCGTGAAACGCGTGGTTCGCGTGCAGCCATTCGCGGGCCAGCTCCAGATCCTGCCGCCCTGCGTGGCTCATCTCGACGAGATCGTGCGTGATGCCCGAGAACCGGCGCTCCGCCGCTTCGAGCTCGGCCAGATCGGCCGACGACATCTTCGGCGTTGCGATCTCCGTGGCCAGGCTCTCCAGCTCGGCACGCACGAGGAACGCCTCACGAAGCTCGTCTCGAGCGAGCATCCGCACGCGGACCCCCCGGTTCGGCTCGAAGGAGACGAGCCCGAGCGCCGCGAGGCGCCGCAGAGCCTCACGCACAGGCGTACGGCTGACCTGGAACTGCTCGGAGAGATGCTCCTGGCGCAAGACGCTGCCCGGCGGGATCTCGCCCGAGACGATCGCCTCCTCGAGGGCGAGAGCGAGATCGTCGGCCTTGTTGCCGTCTGGCATCTACGAAATCTCCAGCAGCCGCTCGTACGCCGGCAGGGTCAGAAACTCGGGAAAGTCGTCGCCGAGCGCGACCTGCTCGAAGAGCGCGCGCGCTTCCTCCACCACCCGCTCGGAAGGAAGCTCCGCGACCACATCCGCCACGATCCGCTCGACGTCCGCCCTCTCCACGCGTCCGTGGTGCACCCACTGCCACACCTGCGAGCGCGAGATCTCGGCGGTCGCGGCGTCCTCCATCAGATTGTCGATCGCCGCAGCCCCGACCCCGGAGAGCCAGGAGGCGATGTAGCGGATCCCCACCGAGACGTTCGCGCGGACCCCTTCCTCGGTGATCTCGCCTGGCGTGGCCGCTATGTCGAGCAAGTCGGCGGCCGTGGTCGAGACGTCCTCGCGGCGCCGTTCGAGCTGGTTCGGCTTGTCGCCGAGAGCGGCGTCGAAAACCTCCTTCGCTACAGGAACGAGATCGGGGTGCGCGACCCAGGTCCCGTCAAAGCCGTCGCCCGACTCGCGCAGCTTGTCCTCGCGCACCTTCGTGAGCGCAATCTCGTTCACTTCGGCGTCGCGACGGCTGGGGATGAACGCCGCCATCCCGCCGATTGCATGTGCTCCGCGCGTGTGGCACGAGCGGACGAGGAGCTCGGTGTACGCGCGCATGAACGGCACGGTCATCGTCACCTGCACGCGATCCGGGAGCACGAAGTCGTCGCGGTCACGGAACTTCTTGATCGCCGAGAAGATGTAGTCCCAGCGGCCCGCATTGAGCCCGGCCGAATGCTCGCGCAGCTCGTACAGGATCTCCTCCATCTCGAACGCCGCGAGGATCGTCTCGATGAGGACGGTCGCCTTGATCGTGCCGTGAGGGAGACCGAGGCGGTCCTGGGAGAACCGGAAGACGTCGTTCCAGAGCCGCGCCTCGAGGTGGCCTTCGAGCTTCGGAAGATAGAAGTACGGGCCGGTTCCCCGTTCGAGCAAACGAGCCGCATTTCGCGCGAGGTAGATCCCGAAGTCGAACAGGCTCGCCGATACCGGCCGGACGTCCACTTCCACGTGCTGCTCGGTGAGATGCCAGCCCCGCGGGCGCACGAGGAGCACGGCGACCTCGTCGTTCAGTGTGTAGCTCTTCTCGGCCGTCTCGACGGAGATCGTCCGCTCGATCGCATCGGTGAGATTGAGCTGTCCTCCGAGAACGTTCTCCCAGGTCGGGGAGTTCGCGTCCTCGAAGTCGGCCATGTAGATCTTGGCGCCCGAGTTCAGCGCATTGATCACCATCTTCCGGTCGCCCGCAGGCCCGGTGATCTCGACCCGCCGGTCCTGCAGGTCGGCTGGGACGGGCGCAACCTGCCAGTCGCCCTCGCGGACTTCACGCGTCTCCCGGAGAAAGTCGGGCAACTCGCCCGCCGAGATCCTCTCTTGACGCTCCGCCCGGGCCTGGAGGAGCTCGATCCGCCTCCCCCCGAACTCCCGCTCGAGCGCCTCGACGAGATCGAGCGCCTCCGGCGTCAGCACCCCGGCCTCGTCCGAGCCGTGGAGCGTGACGCCCTGACTGACCGCCGGTGTCGTCACGCCGTGATCTTAGGCTCGAACTGCGCTTCCTCCGTCGATCCCTTCAAGGCCAAGGTCGAGCTCTGACCGCCGGTGATCGCCTCGAGAACTGAGTCGAAGTAGCCGGCGCCGACCTCGCGCTGATGCCGGGTCGCCGTGTAGCCGTGCTCTTCGGCCGCGAACTCCTGCTCCTGCAGCTCCACATACGCGCTCATGCCCTCGGCGGCGTAGCCGCGCGCGAGATCGAACATCGACGAGCAGACGGCGTGGAAGCCCGCCAGGGTCACGAACTGGAACCGGTAGCCCATCTCCGCGAGCTCCTGCTGGAAGGACGCGATCGTCTTGTCGTCCAGGTGCTTCTTCCAGTTGAACGACGGCGAGCAGTTGTATGCGAGCAGCTTGCCCGGATACTGCGCGTGCACGGCCTCGGCGAAAACGGCCGCCTCGTCCAGGTCGGGTGTCGAGGTCTCGCACCAGAGCAGATCGGCGTACGGGGCATACGCGAGCGCCCTCGCGATCGGCGCCTCGATACCGGGCTCGATGCGGAAGAAGCCCTCTGGGGTGCGCTCACCGGTCAAGAACTTGCGGTCGCGCTCGTCGACGTCGCTCGTCAAGAGGGTCGCGGAGAGCGCGTCGGTGCGCGCGACGAGAACCGTCGGCACGCCCATGACGTCGGCGGCGAGCCGCGCGGAGACGAGTGTCCGGATGAACTGGCTCGTCGGGATGAGCACCTTCCCGCCCAGATGGCCGCACTTCTTCTCCGAGGAGAGCTGGTCCTCGAAGTGCACGCCCGCAGCGCCGGCTTCGATGAACGACTTCATCAACTCGAACGCGTTCAGCGGGCCGCCGAAGCCGGCCTCGGCGTCCGCAAGGACGGGCGCGAGCCAATAGGTGCCGTTCTTGCCCTCGGCCGCATCGATCTGGTCGGCCCGGAGAAGGGCGTTGTTGATGCGCTTGACGAGGGCGGGCGCGCTGTTCACGGGGTAGAGGCTCTGATCCGGATACGTGTGCGCGGAGAGGTTTCCGTCGGCGGCGACCTGCCAGCCGGAGAGGTAGATCGCCTTCAGCCCGGCCTTCACCATCTGCACGGCCTGCGCGCCGGTGAGTGCCCCGAGCGCGCCGACGTAGGGCTCGGATGCCATGAGCTGCCAGAGGCGCTCGGCGCCCAGGCGCGCGATCGTGTGCTCGACGCGGAACCGCCCTTGTAGGCGCTCGACGTCCTCACGCGTGTACGGCCGCTCGATCCCCTTCCAACGGCCTTGCCCGTTCGCTTCCATGCCACTCATCGCCCGCTCCTCCTCGACTCGATTGTGTCCCAGATCGTACTTTTCGGATCCTAAATACGCAATGGTCTGCTTATCCTGCCTTAAAAAAGGTGTTACCCGACAAGATTGGATACAAAACGACGAGCTCGTGGGGTAAACCACCGCCGACACAGAAGCTCAGCCAAGGGTCGGCTACGATCGGCGGCGGTGGCCACGGAATCGGCAAGCGCGATGGATTTCGGCACAGCAATCGGCCAGTCGTACACGACCGGCGGCGCCGCAATCGAGTTGGGCCTGGGGATCCACGAGGGGGCGGTCGTACCCGAGGCGGGCGTGCGCGTGCCCCTCCGGATGATGAACCGACACGGCCTGATCGCAGGCGCCACCGGGACTGGCAAGACGAGGACGCTGCAAGTGATCGCGGAGCAGCTATCGGCGGCTGGTGTCGCAGTCTTCGCCGCTGACGTCAAGGGCGACGTCTCCGGAATCGCGCTCCCCGGCTCGGACGACGGGCCTGCCAAGAAGCGCGCGCGCGAGCTCGGCATCGAATGGATTCCCGAGGGATATCCCGTCGAGTATCTGTCGCTCGGTGGCATCGGCCCCGGTGTCCCGGTGCGGGCAACGGTCTCCGATTTCGGCCCGCTGCTCCTCGCGAAGATCCTCGGCTCGAACCAGACGCAGGAGCAGAGCCTCTCGCTCGTCTTCCACTACGCCGATGCGAAGGGTCTTCCGCTGCTCGATCTCTCCGACCTGCGTGCGCTCCTCACATTCCTCGACTCCGATGCGGGCAAGGACGAGCTCCGCGGCATCGGTGGTCTCTCTCCGCAAACCGTCGGCGTGCTGCTCCGCTCGCTCGTCGGCCTCGAGGAGGGCGGCGGGAACGATTTCTTCGGCGAGCCACAGTTCGACATCGCCGACCTCGTACGCTCCGCACCGGACGGGCGCGGGATCATCTCGTGCCTCGAGCTTCCTGCCGTTCAGGATCGTCCGAAGCTGTGGTCGACCGTCCTCATGTGGATGGTTGCCGAGCTCTTCGAGCAGCTTCCGGAGGTCGGCGACCGCGACAAGCCGCGGCTCGTGTTCTTCCTCGACGAGGCGCACCTCCTCTTCGACGGCGCGAGCAAAGCGTTCGTCGAGTCGGTCACGCAGACGGTGCGGCTGATTCGCTCGAAGGGGGTCGGAGTCTTCTTCGCGACGCAGACTCCGAAGGATCTCCCGGCCGACGTGCTGGGTCAGCTCGGCAACCGAGTCCAGCATGCGCTGCGTGCCTTCACGCCAGACGACGCAACGGCGTTGCGGGCGACGGTACGCACATTCCCCAAGTCGGACTTCTACGACCTCGAGGAGCTTCTCACGCAGATGGGAACCGGCGAAGCGGCGGTGACCATCCTGTCCGAGTCGGGTGTGCCCACCCCGGTAGTGCACACGCGCATGCGTCCGCCGCACGCGCGCATGGGTGCGGCCGACGATGTCGACGGCACCGCGAAGAGCTCGCCGCTCTATCCCAAGTACGGGACGCGCCTCGACAACCAGAGCGCGCGCGAGATGCTCGCAGGCCGCCTCGAGCAGGCTGCCACGTCGCCCGCGCGGCCCGCGAGCGAGCGACAGAAGAAGGCAGCCGAGGCGGCGGGCGGAGGGGCAGACGCGATCGGCGACTTCCTCAAGTCGTCCACCGGCAGGACGATTCAGCGCGAGCTCGTGCGTGGGCTGTTCGGCCTCCTGAAGAAGAAGTTCTAGTCTTCGCAGCAATGCTCTTGATCACGTTCCTCGCCGGTTTGCTCGTCGTCGTTGTCACTGGGACGTTCTGCGTCGTTCGCGGTCTCAGCGCGTGGCGGCAGCTGAAGCGAACCGGCAAGGCGATGGGTGCCGAGCTCGACGCGCTCGAGGCGAGAACCGCACGGACCGAGACCCTGCTCGCGCAGGCGGAGCGCCGAGGCGCCGAGCTCGAAGCCGCGCTCGAGCGACTGCGCCTCTCCCGCGCACGCGTGCAGGTGCTGCGAGGCGCGATCGAGTCCGCGCAAGCTCGCACCCGCTGGCTCCGCGCCTTCCTCCCCATTTAGCAAGATGCCGCGCGTCGCAGCGGTCGACCTCGGGACAAACTCGACTCGCCTGCTCGTCGCCGACGTCGAAGGCGATCGGCTCGACGAAGTCGTCCGTCTCCTCACGATCACGCGGCTGGGTGAGGGAGTCGACGAGCGGCGGCGCCTGCTGCCCGGCCCGATCACACGCGTGCGCAACTGCCTCACCGACTACCGCCGAGAGCTCGAGCGGCACGGGGCGACTCGAACGCTCGCGATCGCGACCAGCGCAGTCCGTGACGCGGAGAATGGCGAGGCGTTCCTCGGTGAGATCGAGTGGAGCTATGGGTTCACGACCCAGCTGCTGTCTGGAGCGGAAGAGGCGGCGATGATGATCCGCGGCGTCACGGCGGGGCGCTCACCACTCGACGACGTGCTCGTCGTGGACATCGGCGGCGGCTCGACCGAGCTCGTGGTGGCGGCCGACGGCGAGGTCGCCTCGGCGACGAGCCTCGACATCGGCTGCGTGCGCGTCACCGAGCGCTTCCTCGCCTCGGATCCGCCGTCGCGGCCCGAGCTCGCCGCAGCGAGCGCCTACGTGCGCTCGCTTCTTCCGCCGCTCGAGGCCGGGAGCGCGATCGGCGTCGCCGGAACCGTGACGACGCTCGCGACGCTCGACCTCGGCGACGCGAGCTACGACCCGGCTCGAACGCATGGCCATCGCATCTCGCTCGCCTCGGTCGAGGAGCAACTGGAACGGCTCGCGGCGATGACCACGCAGGAGCGCCTCGCCGTCCCGGGACTCGAGCCTGGCCGCGCTCCAGTGATCGTCGCGGGAGTCGTCGTCCTGCGCGAGGTGATGACGACTTACGGTCTCTCGGAGATCGAAGTGTCCGAGCGCGACATCCTCCACGGAGCCGCGTTCGCCGCTGCCGAGCTGCCGGAGCCCCAGGAAGGCGCGGCTCCCCCGGGGGCCTACACCTGCTGCTGACGCGCTACGCGGCCTTTGCGACGACGGGCGACGCGCCGAGCGCTGCGAAGATCGCTTGGCCCTCGATCTGCGCCTTGGCCTCGCCGCAGCGTCCGAGGCCGAGCAACGCATAGCCGCGCTCCACGACGCTCCCGTAAGCGTCCCAGCGCTCGGCTGCGTCTCGATAGAGACGGGCGGCCTCGTCCGACTGCCCGGCGTCTTCGGCGAGCATCGCGTAGGCAGTCAGGCGCGCGCAGACGTTCCAAGCCGCGTCGTGCTCCACGTCGTCCAGGAACACTGCGCCGAGCTCGGGCTCGCCCGCGGCGATCGCGATCCTGGCCGGCCAGACGAGGCAGTAGTCCCGCCACGTCGGGCTGCCTCGCGTCAGTTCCTCCAGCTCCGTGACGCACTTCAGCGCTTGCGCGTCGTCGCCCAGAGTCGCTGCCACGAGTGCGGCGCATGTCAGGCCAGGTACGAGGACCTGGGGATCGCCGCTCTCACGCGCCTTCGGGAGAAGCGCCTCGACCTTCGCCGCGGCGTCCGGAACAGCGCCCTGATGAACAAGCACCTGCGTAAGGTGGATGTGAGCGAGCACCCCAAGCTGCCCGCCGCCGTAGCGCTCCTCCCAGCTGCCGATCGCATCCGCCTCACGCCGGAGCTCGTCCCATTCGCCGAGGTGGTACAGCGGTCGCAAGCGCTCGCCCCGCTGCCACATCTCGCCCTCCCTGAGACCCCGGTCTTGCGAGAACTCAATCACCGTCTCCCACTGGGCGCGCGCTTCGCGGGCTCCGACGAAGTACGCGATCGCGTCGCCGAGGTTGTTCATCGACACGGCTGTCGAGCGCCCGAGACCAAGGCGCAAGCCGAGCTCGATCGCCTTGTGCAGGTAGTCGAGACACGCCCGGTCGGCCTGATAGCCGGCCACGCTCGCGCACGCATTAAGCAGATCTACGACATCCTCGACGCCGAGCTCGCGAGCGAGCGTGAAACCCTTCTCGATCAAAGCCGTCGCATCGGCGTAACGGCCGGCGATCGCGGAGCGCAGGCTAGCTCTGCCGTAGGCCGAGACGAGCTCGGGGCCGGCGGGTTGCCGCTCGAGTATCTCTAGCGCCTGGAGAGTCAGGCTCTGGCTGCGCGAGACGTTACCGAGTCCCCACATGAGCGTCGCGAGCTGGTTCAAGGTCTTCCCCGCGGCCCGCTCGTCAAGCGTTCGGAACGCCCCGATCGCCAGCTCATGGAGCTCGACGGACTCCGCGAGCTCCCCACGCTGGACGAGTATCCAGGCGAGCTCCGCTCGAGCCACCGCGAGCGCGTGCTCGTCGGCGCCGGAAAGTGCGACTGCACGCCGGTAGTACGTCTCCGCTGCGGATGTGTCCAGGTGCGAGGCGCGCTCTCCCGCGAGCAGGAGGAAGCGACCCAGCTCGCGGACGATGTCCGGCCGCTCGACGCCTGCCGCCTGCGCGAGGTCGAGCGCCTCCCCGTAGTGGTGAACGAGGATCTCCGCGTGATCGGCGACGCGCTCCGCGGCGGTTTGCTCCACCCAGCGGGCGGCCGCGAGGTGCTTCTCGGCGCGCGGCGCGCGCGGAATCTGCTGGTAGGCCACATCGCGGACGAGCGCGTGCCAGAACGAGAACTCCTCCTCGCCATCGATGGCGGCAATCCGGATCGGGCGGACAAACTCGCGGTGCACGAGCTCGTTCAGGTCACGGCGGACGGCGTCGCGCTCACGCATGCCGACCGCGGCGACAGCGCCGGACCAGAACACGCGGCCGACGACGGAAGCGTCATGGAGGAGCGCCTTGAGCTCGGGCCGGAGGGTGTCGAGCCGTGCGGCGACGAGCGCGTGCACTGTCTCGGGCACGGCGAGGTCATCGACGCCCCCTCGCTCCGCGAGCATGCGCGCGAACTGCTCGGCGTAGAGCGGGTTTCCGCCCGCGCGCTCGAGGAGCACCCGCTGCGTCTCGGCCGGGAGGAGCGTGCGGTCTAGGAGGACGTGGATGAGGCGACTGGACTCCTCGATCGAGAGAGGCGAGAGCGAGATCGTCGTCGCGTTTCGCTTGCCTCCACCCCAGCTCGGCTGCCGCTCGAAGAGCTCGGGCCGCGCGGTGCAGAGGAGGAGGAGCGGCACCGGCATGCTCCAGTCCAGAAGATGCTCGACAAACTCGAGCAGCGCACCGTCGGCCCAGTGGAGATCCTCGATGACGAGCACGCATGGCCTTCGCGCCGCCAGCGCCTCGAGGAACCGGCGCCACGCGGTGAAGGCTTCCTCGCGGCTCGCCGCCGCCCCGTCCTCGCCGACACCGACGAGCGGCGCCAGCCGGGAGCCGAACCACGCCCGCTCTGCTTCCTCGGGGAAGAGACCGGCGAGCATCGTGTCGAGCTTGGCTCCCGCTTCGCTCTGGTCGTCCGACTCCAGGATCCCAGCCTCGGCCTTCACGATTTCCCCGAGCGCCCAGAACGTGATCCCTTCGCCGTAGGGGAGACAGCGACCATGGCGCCAGGTGACGATGTCCGGCCGCTCGTCGAGCGCCGTACGAAGCTCGGTCACGAGCCGGCTCTTGCCGATCCCGGGCTCGCCGACGACCGTGACGAGCTGCACGGACGACTCGCGCTCGGCGCGGAGGAACGTCTCGAGCAGGAGCGTGCGCTCGTGCTCACGGCCGACGAACGGGCTGTGCGTGGCGGCTTCCGGCTGACCAACGCGGCTCCGCGCGCCAATCACGCGCCAGACGGGGATCGGCTCGGACTTTCCTTTCGCTTCGACCGGGTCGAGCTGCTCGAACGTGACCGCCGCCTCTGCCGAGCGCATCGTCGTCTCGTCGACGATCACGGCGCCGACAGGGGCTGCGGACTGCAGGCGTGCGGCCGTGTTCACGACGTCGCCCGTGACGATTCCTTCACCACGCTCGGGACGGGCGCCAAGCGCGACGACCGCCTCGCCGGTCGTCACGGCCGCGCGGACGGCGACCTCGAGCCCCTCTCCGCGCATGTTCTCGATCGTCTCCAGAATCCTGAGGCCAGAGCGCACAGCTCGCTCGGCATCGTCCTCGTGGGCAACGGGCGCACCGAAGACCGCCATCACCGCATCGCCGATGAACTTCTCGACCGTCCCCCCGAACCGCTCGATATCTGCCTTGACGCGCTCGTGGTACGGGCGGAGCGTGGCTCGGACGTCCTCGGGGTCGGCTCGGTCGGAGCGATCGGTGAAGCCCACGAGATCGACGAAGAGGACCGATACGACCTTTCGCTCCTCGCCGCCAGCCGCAGGTTCCGCCAGACCCGCGCCGCACGCGTGGCAGAAGCGCGCCTGCTGCGGGTTCGCCTCACCGCATGACGGGCAGACGATCATGCGCGGATCTTCGCAGCGCGGGGAAGTGACGTCTACGCGGTCGGGACAGACCCCTAGGCCGCGAGCGCCGTGAGCGGCGCCGCACCGAGGCGCTCGAAGATCAGCATCCCCTCGCGCAGAGCCTCTTCGTCGCCACAACGCCCCAGGCCGACGAGCGCGTAAGCGTGCTGGACGACCGATCCCCACTCGGCCCACCCCTGAGCAGCTTCGCGGTACAGAGCCGCAGGGTCTTCTCCGTTCCCTCGTGCCTCGGCCAGGATCGCTGTCCCCGTCGCCAAGGCAAGTCGCGACGCGCGGTTCGCCGTCGCGTCGCTCGCTCCTGCGAGCAGCTCCTCGCCGAGGTCGAGCGCTCCGACGGCGACACAAACGCGTAGAGCCGTCTGCACCTCGAGGACGCGCCAGTTCGGTCTTCCGCGCGTTGCGCGCTCGAACTCCTCGAGGAGCCGGAGCGCCTCGTCGAGCTTGCCGCCGAGCGCATACACGAGCGCTCCCTGGACGAGCGCGGGAGTAAGTGTCTGCAGATCCTCTATCTCTCGCGCACGTGCAAGGAACGTCTCGGCACCCCTCTCGGCCTCGGCGACCTCACCCCGCTGCGCGAGAACGGGCGCGGAGTAGAGAAGCACGTTCACTTCGATCTGAGTCCTTCCCTGGCTCTCGTCCCAACGGAGCAGCTCGTCGGCCTCCTGGAGAAGCTCGTCCCACTCCCCGCGCTCGTAGAGATGAAAGAGCCTCACGCTTCTCGTCCACATCTCATGGTGTGTCAGGCCGCGGCGTCGCGCGAACTCGAGCGAGGCGTCGAGGAGCTCGATGGACGAGAACAGATCCTCGAACGGGGCGATCAGCTCGCCGAGATTGAGATACGACGTTCCCGTCTCGATGCCGAGCCCGAGGCGCAGCGAGAGGTCGAGCGCCTCCCGCAGGTCATCCAGCCCTTCCGGATCGCCGAGCTCGACGCGACCGATTCCGCGCATCTGAAGATGGCGCACGACGTTCTCGATGCCGAGCTCACCGGCGAGTGCGATCCCCTTTTCGGCCCATGCGATCGCCTCCTGCGACCGTCCGCCAAGAGCATCGTGGGCTGCTGCCCGCCCGTATGCGAGAACGAGGTCAGGCCCGGGAGCGCGCTCGAGGATCGACACTGCCTCCAGCGCCAACTCGCGGGCACGGACGGTTTCACCGCGCCGCCACAGGGTTCGACCGAGCCCGAGCAGTGCGATCGCGGTCAAGCTCTCCTCCCCGACCGCGCGGAGAGTTGCCAGGCCCTCCTCGTAGGCTTGCTCGGCGTCCGGCAACCGACCCTGCTCCTGCAGGGCGTCGCCGAGCTTGACGAGGGGGACCGCACGAGCCGAGTTGTCTCCGGTGAGCTCTAGCGCGCGGCGGTACAACGCCTCCGCGGCGGTCATGTCCAGCCGCATCGCCCGGTCGCCGGCGAGGATGAGGAATCGTGCGAGTCGAGGCTCGAGCGCCGCCGCTCGCTGCTCTTCGCCCGCCGCCCGCTGGAGCTCGAGCGCCTGCTCGAAGTGATGGACGAGGATCTCCGCGTGGTCGGAGACGCGTTCGTCCGCCTCGCCCTCGATCCACTCGGCCGCGCGCACGTGCTTGGCAGCGCGCGCAGCTCTCGGAATCTGCTGGTACGCGACGTCGCGTACGAGTACGTGCCAGAACGAGAACTCCTCCTCGTCTCGCATGGACGAAACGCGCGCGGGTCGAACGAACTCGCGCCTCACGAGGTCCCGCACCCCCGCGAGCACGTCCTCGCGCGAACGATCGCCCATCGCCGCGAGGGCACCTGTCCAGAAAACCTTCCCGAGAACCGAGGCGTCGTGGAGAAGCGCCTTTGACTCGGGCCCAAGCGTGTCGAGCCGCGCAGCAATGAGCGCCTGGACGGTTTCCGGTAGCGAAACGTCCCCGAAATCCTCGCGGTCGACATGCATGCGCACGAACTGCTCGGTGTAGAGAGGGTTGCCGCCGGCGCGCTCGAGAAGCGCTGCCTGCGTCTCCGCCGGGAGAACCGAACGCTCGAGCAGGGCCGCGACGAGACGTGCCGTGTCGTCGTCGGAGAGCGGTGAGAGCCCGACCGTCGCCGAGTTACGGCGACCACCACCCCAGCCCTGTCGCGCGTCGTGGAGCTCGGGCCGAGCTGTCGCGAGAACCATCAACGGCACCCCGGCCGCCCAGTCGAGGAGATGCTCGACGAAGTCGAGCAGGGCGCCGTCGGCCCAGTGCAGGTCCTCCAACACGAGCACGGTCGGCCGCTGGGCGGCGAGCGCCTCCAGGTAGCGGCGCCAGGCCGAGAACGCCTCCTCGCGGCCCACGCCGGCAACATCTTCCTGCGCGCCGACGAGTGGAGCCAGGCGCTCTGTGAACCACGCGCGCTCGGACTCGTCCTCGACCGTTTCCGCGACCGCGCGCGAGAGCTTCTCGAGTGCCTGCGTCGGCGAGTCCGTCTCGAGCACGCCCGCTTCCGCTTTGACGACTTCACCCAGCGCCCAGAACGTGATCCCTTCGCCGTACGGAAGACAACGACCCTGCCGCCAGCGCACCAGGTCGGGGCGCCGGTCGATCTCCTCGCGGAACTCCCAGACGAGGCGGCTCTTCCCCAGTCCCGGCTCACCTACGACGGTCACGAGCTGCGCCGACGGCTCGCGCAGCGCACGGGCGAATGTCTCGCTGAGGAGCGCCAGCTCCGAGTCGCGCCCGACAAAGAGGGTCTCCGCGCGAAGGTCGGTGTCGACTCCGAACCGGCTCCGTGCCTCCGATGCGCGCCACACCGGTATCGGCGCCTGCTTTCCCTTGGCCGCGACCGGGTCGAGCGGCTCGAACCCGATCGCGCCCTCCGAGGAGCGCATCGTCGGCGCGTCGACGATGACGGAGCCGACGGGCGCCGCACTCTGCAGGCGCGCCGCGGTGTTGACGACATCGCCGGCGACCATGCCTTCTCCTCGCTCGGGTCGCGCGCCAAGCGTGACGACGGCCTGGCCTGTCGTCACGGCCGCGCGCACGGCGACGTCGAGCCCTTCCGCGCGCAGCTCCTCGATCGTGTCCAGGATCCGGAGCGCGGCCCGAACCGCCCGCTCGGCATCGTCCTCGTGGGCGACGGGCGCGCCGAAGACCGCCATCACCGCATCGCCGATGAACTTCTCGACGGTTCCGCCGAAGCGCTCGATGTCGGCCTTAACCCGCTCGTGGTAGGGGCGGAGGGTCGCTCGGACGTCTTCGGGATCGGCGCGGTCGGAGCGATCTGTGAAACCCACGAGATCGACGAAGAGGACCGACACGACCTTGCGCTCCTCGCCTTTGGGCGCAGGCTCACCCAGCGCCCCGCCGCACGCGAGACAGAAGCGGGCACGGTCGAGACTCTCCTCGCCGCATGCCGGACAGACCTGCATGTCGCTGATCTTCGCAGCGCAGGGAAGTGGCGTCTACGCGGCCGGAGGGAGATCCAGCGGCTCGAAGCCCTCCTCGCTCGGCTCCTCGTCCTCCGCCAGGCGCCGTTGCAGCACGCTTCGGGAGAGCACGCCGATGAGCCGGTGCCGTTCGTCGACCACGGGAACCCGCTCTGCGTCCTCGGCCTCGAGAAAGCGGAAAGCCTCCTCGAGCGGGACGTCGGGACCGATCGTGTGGTCGGGCGTCTCCGCGATCCCGCCCAGCAAGGTCGCGCGCGGGTCGAGCCCGGCTGCCACAACCTCACGGACGAGCGTCTTTCGAGTCACGACGCCAACGAGCCGCTCGTCGTCGGTCACGTAGATGGCGCGTACCTCGGGTCGCCCCAGCAGCTCCCCCGCGACCTGTGCGGACGCGTCCGCTGAGAGCTGGCCCGGATGGGACACCATCGCATCACGCACAGTGTTCAAGGAAAGATCCCCCTGGCCTCGAGAGCATTCGAGACCTCCCGGATCCCCGATACCAGGGCCGCCGTTCGCAGAGACACGTTGCGATCCTCCGCCAGGTCCCACACACGGTCGAACGCATCGGAGAGCTTCTCCGCGAGCTTCGCGCGGATCTCGTCACGCGTCCAGAAGAGGCGCCCCAGGTCCTGCACCCATTCGAAGTAGGAGACGGTCACGCCACCCGCGTTCGTAAGGATGTCCGGCAGGACGGGGATCCTTCGCTCTCCGAGAATCTTGTCCGCTGCGAGCGAGGTCGGGCCGTTCGCGCCTTCGGCGATCATCCGTGCCCGGACGCGCGACGCATTCTCGCCCGTGATCTGGTCTTCCCGCGCGGCGAGGACGAGGATGTCGCAGTCGAGCTCGAGCAGCTCCTCGTTCGTCACGCGGCGGCCCGCGGCGCAGCCTTCGAGCGAGCCGTGCAGGTGGGCGTACTCCTCGAGCGCGGGAATGTCGAGGCCCGCTTCCGAGTGGAGGCCACCGGACACATCCGAGACGGCGACCACTCTCGCGCCCAGAGCGTGGAGCTCGTGCGCGGCAATCCCGCCGACGTTGCCGAACCCCTGCACCACGCAGCGTTGCTCAGAGAGCCGCCAGCCCAGCTTGTCGCAGGCCCGGACGATGATCATGATCACACCGGCGCCGGTCGCCTCGTGCCGGAACACGGAACCCCCGATCGAGATCGGCTTTCCGGTCACGATCTCCGGGACCGCATAGCCGCGCTGCATCGAGTACGTGTCCATCATCCAGGCCATCGTCTGCTCGTTGGTGGCCATGTCGGGCGCGGGGATGTCCTCTTGGGGGCCGATGACCGGCAGGAGATCCGACGTGAAGCGACGCGTCAGCCGCTCCACCTCGGGAAGCGAGAGCGAGCGCGGATCGCAGCGGACGCCTCCCTTCGCGCCTCCGTAGGGCAGGCGGAGGAGCGCGCACTTCCACGTCATCCACATGGCGAGCGCCGCACACTCGCCGAGCGACACCTCGAGGTCGTAGCGGATCCCACCCTTCGTCGGCCCGAGAATGCTCGAGTGCTGGACGCGATACCCGGGAAAGACCACCCGGTGCCCCTCGTCCATGCGAACCGGGATGCTGACGATGGTCGAGCGCTCGGGATACCGGAGACGCTCGGCAATGTCGTCCGGAATGTTCGCGACCGGAACGGCCTGGTCGAACTGCGCGACCGCCATCCGGTACAGCGGCGTATCCCACTCGAGCGGGGCTTGGGCAAGCGCTTCTGGCAGGCTCGCCACGGCGCGCGGAGTGTATCGGGCGGTGGGATCCCTCCCTTGATAGATGTCGATTTCGTCGTTGACCGATCGTCTCATGGGCGAGAGTCTCCAACTCGAGCCCCTGAGAGGGCCACCACCGTGCGAGTGCGGGACGGCAAGACGCTGACAACAGACGGCCCGTTCGCCGAGACCAAGGAAGCGATCGGCGGCTACCTCCTGTTCGAGGCGGATGACCTCGACGCTGGATCGAGCTTGCCTCGAGAATCCCGGCAGCTCGCATGGGGGGCGCAATCGAGGCCGCCCGATCGTGGAGTGGTAGCGCTCTCCCCCGGATGCCGGGGGCGGGAGTCGAACCCGCACGCCCCCAAAGGGACACCTGCTTTTAAGGCAGGCGCGTCTCACCCATTCCGCCACCCCGGCGGACGCAGTGTAGGAGGTCGGCGAGCGGGCAAGGCACGCGCGGGCCTTCTTGTGATCGACGGAGGCGACCCGTAGGATCGACGACGATGCGCTTTGCCCTCCCGCTCCTCGCGGCTCTGGTACTTCTCGCGCTAGCTGCCTGCGGCGGTGACGACGAGGCGGCGCCGGCAGAGCCTGCCGCGCTCGCGCAGCGGGTTGTCGCGGAAGAGGATGCGCCGGGCTCGAAAACCGATCCGGTCGAGAAACGTCAGACGACGGTCGACCTCGACGAGTTCATCGATGTCCTGAACAACGTGGCTATCGATCCGGATGCGGACGAGTTGAACGACGTCTTCTTGGAAGCCGGCTTCGAGGCGGCGATTCTCGACACGCGTTTCTACGGGGAGACGCACAATCCAGACGCGCCTCACATCACGTCGTCGGTCATCCAGCTCCAGTCCGAGCAGGGGGCGAAGGACGCGCTCGAGTGGATCGTCGCCGACGACAGGAAGCCCTGCCCGAAAACCTGCGCCGTTCGAATCAGCGAGTTCGACGTCAATGACGTCCCAAACGCGCAGGGCGTCCATCGAAGCGCAAGCGCCGAGGACATCGAGGCGCTCGGAACCGAGGAGGACAGGCCGTTCGACTCCTATCGAATCGGCTTCACCGTCGGTTCGTTCGTGTACACGGTCGATCTGCACGGGCCGCCCGGGTCCGTCACCGAGGATCAGGCGACGGACATTGCGCACGCTCTTCATGGGCGCGTCAGCGAGCTGTCGTCCTGACGGAAGTCAGACGCCGCTAGTTGTCGCCGGGGAGGAGCGAACCTGCCGGAAGGCGCTCCGGGCCTTTGAACTGGAAGCCGTTGAAGAATGCAGAGAACGCCGCGTCGTCGAAGGCCGTGCACGTCGCCAGGTACCCCTTCTCTTCCCCATCCTCCGACACCCAGGCTCCCAGCGCGATCTCGTCTGCGAGATTCGCGTAGGGAGCCAGCAAGGTTCCTCGCTCATGGGAGTCGTAGAACTCTTGTAGCTCGGCCACTACGGCGTCCGGTACCTCGTCGCCGTAGAAGATGTAGATGCCGCCGTGCTCCAGGTTGTGGATGACGCGAGCAACCTGGAGCGGCTCCTCGTACGCACCCCAGATCACCGTGCCGAGGTTCCCGGCATCGTCGAAGCCGAAATGAGGCCCGCTCGTCGGAGGATCGGTGTTCCAGTCGGACGTCTCGTCGGGTCCGAGCGAGTGCTGACCACGCTGAGCTTTGACTGCTTTCAGCTCGCAGCCTGAAGCCTCGAGATCAGCGCGCACCTCTTCCGGGCTTGGATCGCCTCCTCCGAAGCCGGTCAGAAAGACCGCGGCCGCAAGCGCCCCGAGAGCCACCACGGCCCCGACGCCGTACAGCATCGTCCGGCGATTCCGGGCGGGATCGGCGGGTTTCGGAGTGGCGCGCTGCTTCGGCGCTCGCACGCGGGGCTTGTCGGCCATGGCCGCGGGCGAATGTAGCAGCACGCTCGGTTGCGACCGGGTTGCGCGTGCTCCGTCCGGCGAGCGCTCTAGCGTTTGTCGACCTCATGGTCATTGTTGCCCTCCTCATCGGGATCGCGGCCGGCGCAGTTGGCGCCTTGGTTCTCGTGCGTCCCGCTCTGGTCGAGCGACGTCGCCGCGTCAGCGAGGTGATCGAGCTCAAAAGCGAGCTCGTAGGAGCACGTGCCGAGCTCTCGGCCGAGCGAAACGTGCTCGACGAACGGCTCGCCGCGGCGGTCAAGACGCTCTCTACCGAAGCGCTCGACGCGAACAGCGCTCGCTTCCTCGAGCTCGCCGACTCTCGCCTAGCCGGATACGTGCGCCCCCTCAAAGACTCGCTCGAGCGCATGGACCGGCAGCTTCAGAGCGTCGAGCGGATCCGGCACGAGGCCTATGGCAAGGTCACCGAGGGCCTCACGTTGCTGCGCGGCGACCAGGATCGGCTGCGAATGGAGACGGGGAACCTCGTCACCGCCCTGCGCGCGCCCCACGTGCGTGGTCGCTGGGGCGAGATCCAGCTCAAGCGAGTCATCGAGATGGCAGGAATGATCGAGCACTGCGACTTCGACGAGCAACGCTCGACCACCGACGGGGATGGCAATGTGCTCCGGCCCGACGTCATCGTGCGGCTGCCAGGAGAGAAGCAGGTCGTCATCGACTCGAAGGTGCCCCTCGTCGCATACCTCGATGCTGTACGCGAGGACGCGTCGGACGACGAACGCCGCGCGCGGCTCCTCGACCACGCGCGCCATGTTCGGGATCACATCCAGCGGCTCGGCCAGAAAGCGTATTGGCGGCAACTGCCCGCGACCCCAGAGTTCGTGGTGATGTTCCTCCCCGACGAGACGTTTCTGCGTGCCGCGCTCGAGCAGGACGGCTCGCTGATCGAGCTGGCGGTCTCCAACAACGTCATCCCCGCGTCGCCGACGAACCTCATCGGACTGCTTCGCGCGGTGCACTACGGATGGCAGCAGGAGACGATCGCCGAAAGCGCCCGCGAGGTGAGCGAGCTCGGGCGCGAGCTGTACAAGCGCCTCGCGACCATGGGCGCGCACATGGGAAGGCTCGGGAAGTCGCTCGACGGCGCGGTCAAGTCCTACAACGAGACGGTCGGCTCCCTCGAACGCCAGGTGCTCGTCCAGGCGAGACGGTTCGAGCGGCACGGAATCACCGGGATCGAGCAGCCGGAGCTGCAGCCGATCCAGCGCCAGACGCGGCCGCTGGCAGCAGCCGAGCTCGTCGATCCGGCGGCGACGTCGCTCGAAGTCGTCTCTGCCGGGTTCGACGCAGCCTGAGCTAGATGGTTGACCGGGAACACCGGGCGATGTCAGACCGTTTTCATCTGTAGCCCCGCACGTGCGGGGCTACCCTTCTGAATGGAGATGCATCTGTGAGCGACGTCCGCGACGTGGTCATCATCGGCGGCGGTCCTGCCGGCTACACCGCAGCCCTGTACACGGCTAGGGCCAATCTCCATCCCCTCGTGATCGAAGGGTTCAACTGGGGCGGCCAGCTGATGATCACGAGCGATGTCGAGAACTATCCGGGCTATGCGGACGGGATTCTGGGCCCGGCGATGATGGCCGACTTCCGACGGCAGTCAGAGCGTTTCGGGGCCGAATTCGTAACTGATGACGTCACCCGCGTCGACTTCTCTGAGCGTCCGTTTCGGGTCTTCGTGGGAAACGAGGAGCACCGCGCTGACGCCGTGATCGTCGCAACCGGGGCAAGCGCCAGGCAGATCGGACTGCCGTCGGAGCAGGTCCTCCAGGGGCGTGGCGTCTCCTACTGCGCCACCTGCGACGGCGCCTTCTTTCGCGAAAAGGTCGTGGTCGTCGTCGGCGGCGGAGACTCGGCCATGGAGGAGGCGACCTTCTTGACCCGTTTTGCAAGCAAGGTCGTGGTCGTGCATCGCCGCAGTGAGTTCCGCGCCTCACCGATCATGGTCGATCGCGCCCGCGAGAACCAGAAGATCGAGTTCGTCCTGAACGCCGTCGTCGACGAGGTGCTGGGCGAGGCGGATGGGCGCGTGACCGGTGTACGGATCCAGGACACGACGACGGGCGAGAGGCGAGTGCTCGAAGCCGACGGCCTCTTCGTCGCGATCGGCCACGATCCGACGACTGCTCTCTTCCTCGACTGGCTCGACCACGACGAGCAGGGATACCTCGTGACCGAGGCGGGATCGACGCGTACCAACATCACGGGAGTCTTCGCTGCGGGCGACGTACAGGATCACACCTATCGCCAAGCGGTCACGGCCGCCGGCTCGGGCACGATGGCCGCGCTCGACGCTCAGCGCTTCCTCGAGGAGCAACAGCACCTTCCGGAAGTCGCCGCGACCTCCGTCTAGCCGTCTCGGTTCCGACCGCAGGCGTCGTTACGCTCACCCGTCGTGAGCGCCCGCTGGATCGACCTCCTCGATCCGACACAGGAGGAGCTTGCCCGCGCGCTGCCCGCCGGCGTCGATCCAACCGTTTCCGAGACGCTCGCGGCTCCGGCGGGCGGCGAGCACACCCGGCCGCTGCTCGAGGGTCACGGGTCGTACGTTCTGGGAATCTTCCTCGACGGCCAGCCGGTACCGGATGCCGATCGCGTCGTGTACCGGGAGGTGGGCATCGTCGCGACTCCGGACCTCCTCGTGACCGTTCGAAAGACCTCACAGGGCGCGGAGCCATGGGATCCTGAGCCCCTCGCGAACGCTTCTGCTCGCGGAGCGTCGGTGGGGGAGCTTCTCTTCCGGCTCCTCGACGACGTGGCCGCGTCCTTCCTGGACGTCGTCGTCGCCATCGACTCGGAGATCGACGAGCTGGAGGATCACATCGACGACTGGCCGAGCGAGACCGTACGCAGGCGCGTCAGCGGGCTCCGGCACGATCTCCTGCACGCACGGAGGACGGTGGGTGCGATGCGGGGAGCGGTGCGCCGCATCGTCGACAAGCGGCTGGACATCGGTGACGAGAGGCTCTTTCCTGAACCCGTCGAGCGGATGGTGGCGAACACCTACGAGACGCTGGTCGGTGCGGGCGAGGAACTGGAGGTCGCACGCGATCTCCTCTCGAGCGTCCGCGACTACCACCAATCGGTCATCGCGGAGAGACAGAACGACATCATCAAGACGCTGACGGTCATCGCCTCGCTGGTCTTCGTTCCGACCCTGATCGTCGGCTTTTATGGACAGAACTTCGCGCCAGCCTTCGACGAGGACTACTGGACGCTCACATTCTCGACAGCCCTCATTCTGGGATCGACCGTTCTCCAGCTCGCGCTCTTCCGCTGGCGCCGCTGGATCTAGCCACGTGCTTGGGGCGTCGTTCGAGCCGGATCTCTCAGCCTGGGATGCCTGGCATCCGAGCGACGTGGCGCGAAACCTGGCGGGCGTCGCTGCACCCTGGTACGTGACCGCCGGCTGGGCGCTAGACCTTTTCCAAGGTCGGCAGACACGCGACCACGACGACATCGAGATCTCGGTATCAGCCCACGGGTTTCCGGCGGTGCGCCGCGCGCTCTCGGAATTCGAGCTCTATGCCATCGGAGCCGGGCTCGCGCACCCGCTCACTCCGGAGACACTCGCCGCCACTCACCAGACGTGGGTGCGGGAGCCGGGGACCGCCCTCTGGCGACTCGACGTCATGCGCGAGCCGTGGGATGGAGACACGTGGGTCTTCCGTCGAGATTCGCGGGTTCGGCTACCCCGAACCCGAGTAATCGCCCACACCGAGGACGGCATCCCGTACGCGAACCCGGAGATCGCTCTTCTCTACAAGGCGAAAGCCGTCAGGGAGAAGGACGAGGCGGATTTCGCCACGGTGTTGCCCCTGCTCGGGTGCTCGCGGCGGAGCTGGCTCTCGGATGCGCTAACGCTTGTCCATCCTGGGCATCGCTGGCTCGAGGCGCTGCGAGCCGGCTCGACGGACACAGCGGCTCGATGACGCACTCTGCGCACAGAGGCCTCCGCGCGCCGCAGATGCGCCGTCCGTGCCAGATGAGGAGATGCGGGAAGCGAGCCCAATCGGGGCGCGGAACGATCTTCTGCAGATCCCGCTCGATCTTCACCGGATCCTCCTGGCGGGTCAGCCCCAGGCGTTGCGACAGGCGCCGAACGTGTGTGTCGACGACGATGCCTTGCGCGTTTCCCAGCTCGGCGGCGACGACGTTGGCTGTCTTGCGCGCGACACCAGGGAGCGTCACGAGCTCCTCGAGCCGCCGCGGAACCTCGCCGTCGAACTCCTCGAGCAGCACGCGCATGCTGCCGCGAATCGACTTCGCCTTCTGTCGGAAGAAACCGGTGGCGTAGATGTCCCGCTCGAGCTCTTCCTGGGGTACAGCCAGGTAGTCCTCAGGGGCTCGATACTTCTCGAACAGCGGCCCCGAGACGCGATTGACGTTCACGTCCGTCGTCTGGGCCGAGAGCATCACCGAAACGAGGAGCTCGAGCGGGGAGCGGAAGCGAAGCGCAGTCGTCGCGTCCGAGTGCTCCTCAGCGAGGCGCTCGACGATCGGCCCGCTGCGCTCGCGGCGGCGGCCGAGCCCCCGCCGCCGGGCCTCGCGAACGTAGCTACGCGCCACGCCGCTCGGACTCGAAGTACGCAGTCGCGGACTCCGCGGTGGCTGCGCCAGCGAGCGAGTCCCCGAAGATCTTTCCCGCTGCCGGAAACGCGGAGGCGCTCAGGACGTCGAGTGCCTCCGCAAAGTCGTACCGCGTCCTCCTGAACTCGACTCCTCGGCCGAGAACCGCCCAGAAGGCACCCGGCTGGCCCTGGTACGGCAATCCGACGCTGCCCGCGTTGACGAGCGCCGGGACGCCGGGCACCCGCCGTTCCTGCTGGACGTGCGTGTGGCCGCAGACGACAACGTCCGCGTCGGCTCCCTCAAGCGCGGCTGCGACGTCCGCGTCAGGCGTTAGGCGAGTCAGGATCTCCTCGTCAGAGCGCGGTGTCGCGTGGCAGAAGAGAGCTCGCCCCACGCCTTCGACCTCGAGCGCGACACCGGCCGGCCACGTAGACACGAACTCACGCTCGCTCGCGCTCATCTCGCCGAGGCACCACGCGGAGCTCTCGTCAGCGCCGGCGAGAACCTGCCGTTCGCAATTCCCCGAAACGAACAGCGCGCCGTGAGCACGCAGGAGGTGAAGACACTCGGACTGGAACGGACCCCAGAGCACATCACCACCAGCGACCGTCACTTCGATCTCTTCCCGCTCGACCTCCGCCAGCACGGCCTCCAACGCCGGAAGGTTCCCGTGGACGTCGTACAAGGCAGCGACGCGCACTGCCCGAGGCTAGCGTGAGAGCGGGAGCCGCGGCCCGGCGCAAACAAGATCGAGCGCAGGACAGTCGGAGCAGGCGAACTCGCTCGGAGTCGGCACGAACACGCCGGCGCGGACGCGGGT
Source organism: Actinomycetota bacterium (assembly GCA_030857225.1). GTDB lineage: Bacteria > Actinomycetota > Thermoleophilia > Gaiellales > Gaiellaceae > GMQP-bins7. The sequence goes on along the minus strand of JALZOK010000004.1, from coordinate 66,224 downwards.
GATCGCGGCCGACAGCTCGGCCTCGAGCTCCGCGATATCGCCTGCCGAGAAGGTCGCCGAGACGACGGCGTCCGGCCGCTCCAGGAACTGGTAGGCGACCTCGGCCTCATCCGCGCCGTCTCGAAGGCAGGCGAGCGCGTACACGAGACGCTGAAGGCGATACTCGGCGTTCACCATGTCCAGCGGGTCAGCTTCGCCGAGGATGTTCGACTTGTAGTCGACGACGAGCGCCTTCCCGTTCTGCCGCCAGAGCACGTCCAGCCTGCCGTGCAGGAGAACTCCGTCGTGCTCGAAGGCGAAGGGCCTCTCGGGACGGGCTCCCTCGAGCCCAGCGATGCGCCGTGCGAGCTCCGACCGGCAGTACGCGTCGACGAGCCCCGAGATACGGTCGAGCTCCTCCTCGCTCACAAGCGGATACCAAGCGCGCACGCTCGCTTCGAGCTGCTCGCGAGCAGGCGATACCGGAACGCTGAGAGGGATCTCCTCCAACAGCCGGTGGACGGCGTCGCCGATCTCGGTTCCCGCGAGGCCCGTGGCGCGAGCTTCAGCGTCGCCCCGCGCAGCAACCGGAGGCAGGCGCAGCACCCGCTCGGCGTAGTAGCGGTACGAGCAGCGATCGAAAAGAGCGAGCGCGCTGTACGAGAGCCGGCGCACCTCGTGCACTGGAGGAATCGGGACAGCCGAGAGCGAGGGCAGCTCGAGCCCGATCGGAGTCGGGCCGAGGGGCAGTTCGGCGAACAGGGTGAGCTGGCCGACCTCGTCGTCGAGCGGGACACGCTCGAGCTCGCGCACCGGCTCAGGAAGGCTCTGCGTCCGGTTGACGCGGAGGACGAAGCGCGCCTCCCCCCTCTCGACCTCCACCGGATCCTCGCCTGCGGTCCTCACGTCCTCGCGAGCTTCGAGCCGGTCGAGCACCCATCCGATGGGAGTCTCACGATCGGCCGCGCGCTCCTGGTCGATCGCCCCGGAGACGATCAGCCGGTCGATCGCCCGCGTCATGGCGACGTAGTAGAGCCGTAGCCGCTCCGCCCGCTCCTGCTCGCGCTCGGCCTCGCGCACCTGCTCGAAGTCGAAGACGGGTCGCCGCTCGCCGTGCGTCGGGTGCACCATATGAAATCCAAAGCGACCGTCCGAGAGCGCGACGATCTCGCTCCCGCTCCGGGGCCCGCCGACATCTCTGCCTGCGTCCGCGACGATGACGACCTTGAACTCGAGACCCTTGGCGCCGTGGATCGTCAAGAGGCGGACGGCGTCGGCGCCCTCCTCCTCGGCGACAGCTTCCAGCTCCTTGGCCCCGAGCGCGTCTTGGTCGCGGACGAAGCGGACGAAGCCGGGAAGGTCCGTGCCGCGAATCGCTTCGTACTGCCGTGCCAGCCGCCCCAGCTTGCGAAGGTTCGCAAACCGCCGAGAGCCGTCCCAACGGGCGAGCACGGCGAGGTCGTAGTCGTGTGCGGCGAGGATCTCGTCGCACAATCGCTCCAACCCCACCCGGGCCGACGCCGAGACGAGCCTGTCGTAGCGCTGGAGAAACGCGCGTAGCAGCCTCTCGTCCTCTTCGGAGAGATTCTCGGGCAGCCCCTTCTCGAGCGCCGTAAAGAGCGGCCGGCGCGGCGCATTGCGACGAATCAGGACGAGCGAGTCGTTCGAGATCCCCACCAGCGGCGACGCGAGGACGGTGGCGAACGCGACATCGTCGTAGCGGTTGTGCAGAAGTCTCAAATATGCAAGGAGGTCGACGACCTGCTGCTGGCCGAAGTAGCCACGGCCCGTGGCGCGGTAGGTCGGAAGGCCCTCGAAGCGAAGTGCTTCCTCGTACCGCTCGGCGTCCGTTCCGGCTGCGAAGAGCACCACGATCTCGCCCGGAAGAGCCTCTCCCGAGTCGACGAGCTCGCGCACGCGCGTCGCGATCGCGCGCGCTTCTCCGTGGCGCCAGTGCTCGCCCGAGCCGCGGTAGCTCACCTTGTCGGTGACCATGAGCTCGACGGGATGCCCGAAGACCGGGTCCGCGAACTCCGCCGACGCCGCAAGCGGCTGATACTCGTCGCCGAAGGCGCCGGCGAAGAGGAAGTTCACGGCGGCGAGCACCTGTGGGCGAGAGCGGTAGTTCGAGCGCAGCGTGAGCAGATTCGCCGCGCTCGCGCGACGCTCGCGGAACACCTCCACGTCGGCATGTCGGAATCCATAGATCGACTGGAACTCGTCGCCGACGGTGAAGACCTCGGTCAGCTCAGGATGAGCCGTCAGGTCGACGATCTCGCACTGGAGGCTGTTCGTGTCCTGAAACTCGTCGACCATGAGCAGGCGGAAGCGGAGGCGTACGGAGTCGCGCACCTCCTCCGAGTCGCGCAGAAGGTCTCGTGCGGCGAGCTGGAGATCCTCGAAGTCGACGACCGACTCGCGCCGCTTCGCCGCGTCGTACTCCGCTGCGAAACGCTCGAGCAGCTCCTGCAGCAGATCACGATCGTGCGCCGCCAGCTCCTCGAGCGACGAGCGCTCCACGGCTTTTCGTGCGAGCTCGTAGGACGCCGCGCGAGGCCCGCGTGCCTGCAGAGCCGAGAGATCGACGACGCGCACAGCCGGCGCGGAGTCGGTGACCGTTCGCAAAGCTTCGGTCGCGGCACCCCGTTGGCTCGCAGTCGCGGACTCGTCGGCTGCGAGGACCGCGGCTTCCTCGCGGAAGGCGGCAACCGCCCCCACGAGCGGTGGGCGCTCGCCGAGTTCGAGCACGAGCGCGCGCCCGGCTGAACGCAGCGTCTCGTAGACACCGGTGAGCATCCGCCGAAGCCCGTCGGCCCGATACGTGGCGAGGAGGCGCAACCGCTCCTCGTCACCGCCGGCGCAGAACTCCCCGAGCGCACGCTCGAAGGCCTCGCCCCGCAAGACGGCGGCACCCGCTTCATCGAGCTCTCGGAATCTCGGATCGAGTCCGACGGCAAAGGGATGGGCCTTCAAGAGCCGGTTGCAGAAGCCGTGGATGGTGGAGATCCACGCCCCATCTAGCGCCCGGGCGAGATCCGGACGGTCACGCTCGACGAATGCGGCTCGGATCCGCGAGCGCAGCTCGCCGGCCGCCTTGCGCGTGTAGGTGATGACGAGGATGGAGTCGACGTCCAGGCCTCGCTCGCAGACTGCGCGCACGTAGCGCTCGACCAGCACCGACGTCTTGCCCGTGCCGGCTCCGGCCGACACGAAGACCGTGCCGACTGCTTCGACAGCGGCAAGCTGCTCCTCGTTGAGAGCAGTCGCGCGCTCGGCAACCGTCGTCATGCGCGCGGCACCCGGCAGATCGGCCAGAGGTCGCACCACGCCGGGCAGCCGTCGCCCTTCGGGTCATGCTGGACGTCACCCGAGCGGATGCGCTTGGCATGTGCGCCCGCACGCTCGCGCGCCGTCTCCACTTGCGCCCAGAACGCGTCCTCGTCCAGGTAGTCGTCCTTGGCAAAGCCCGGGAGGTCATCGCGGGCGGACTCGCGAAGCATCCCCCGCGTCAGCCGCTTGCCAGAGAGCGCGCGGTAGATCCCGCCGAGAGGCTCGATACCGACGAGATCGCGGAGGGCGAGGACGTACAGCGGGATCTGCAGGCGAAGGTCGCGGTCGATGTCTCGCGCCGAATGCGCGCCCTTGCCCGACTTGTAGTCCTGGACGATCCCGCGAGTCGAGTACGGGTCGATGTCGATTCGGTCGATCTTGCCCGAGAGGCGGAGGCCGTCGCCGAGATCGAGCCCGCGCTGAAGCTCGGGCGCCGCGCGCTCGGAGCCGAAGGCGACCTCGAGCCGGCGGGGCACGAAGGTCATCTCGGAGGCGGCCTCGTCGCGCAAGAACCCGTCGAGGTCGGCGATCAGCGTCTGGCGGAGCTCCGCCGCCTGGAGCTCGGTGAGGTCGAGACGAACTCCGGACTCGAGCGCTGCGTCCAGACAGGTTCGCACGAGCGCGAGAGCGGCATCCAGATTCTCCATCGTCACCCGCTCCGAGTCGAGCTCCTTCGGAAGCGCTGCGTAGAAGCGGTTCAACGTGGTGTGCACGACCTGTCCCCTGAGCATGGGGTCGGGCTCCGCGTCGATCGTCTTCGGGTCGACGACGCGCTCTACCAGCCAGGCCGAGGAGCAGTCGGCGAAGCGCTCGAGCTCCGTGGCCGAGAAAACCGTTCTGCTCGACATCGTTTCGAGGACGGCCGGGCTGGAAAGAGTCGTGGGACGCTCGAAGGCACGACGGGCGCGGTCGAGCCGTCGCGACCAGCCGTTCGCCGCAGCGAGCTCCTCGGCGCCCTCGGCGTCGGCGATCGTCAAGCGAGCCAAAGCGCGCAGCCGTTCCCGCTCGCTCGGTGCCGAGTCGAGAGTCCAGGTGAGGCTCGACAACGGTCGGCGATGGGTCGCTCGGGAAACCTCTGCCGGCGCGTACAGCGCCCGCACGTCGTCCCAGAACGGACTCGGCTCGCGGGGAACGCCCTCGTCGCTGGCGGCCTCACGCACGAGAACGAGACCTCGAGTGGCTCGAGTACAGGCCGTGTAGAAGAGGTAGCGGTCGCGCGAGACCGCGTTTGGGCGCCCGAGCCGGCCGCCGAGCTCGCGTCGAGCGTCGTCGTCCAAGAGCGGAGTGGGCCGGTCACGCCGCGGAAGGCTCCCCTCGTCCAGACCGAGCAGGAAGACGACATCGAAGCTCCTGGTTCGCGCTCGACCGTAGTCGAGGACGGCCACTCGACCGGCGTCCGCGGCGGCCACCGATCGTACGCTGGTCCGCTCGAGAGCTGCGAAGACGTCATCGGGTGCAACTCCTCGATCGTCGAGCGCTGCGAAGTCCGCGAGCTCGTCGAGCGTGCCAGCCGCCGCCCGGTAGGCGCGGGCGTCGCCACGAGCGTCGTCTCCGACCGGAGGCGCACTCAGGCCCCACGCGTTCCGCAGCATCGTTCGCAGCAACGTGCGCGCCGCTGTGACCGGATCCGCGTCGGCTCGCAGCTGTACGAGGGCGGGAACGTGGCCGCCGCGCAGCTTCTCGCTTTCCTCCTCGACCCGATCCGGATCGGCGATCGCCCGCCCACGCAGGCGTCCTTCCACGAAGTCGACCGACCGCCGCTCGAGGCCCGAGAACGGAGAGCGGAGGAAGGAGAAGAGCTCCTCGCGACCGCGGCCGCGCCAGGCGTACCGGAGGAGGGCGAGCAATGCGTCCCCGAACGACGTCTCGCCGAGCCACGCTGACTGCTCGAAGGCATACGGGATGCCGAGAGGCCCGAGCACGGAGTCGAACGTGGCACGCCAGCGCTCGGGCGACTCGCAGACGATCCCGATGCGATCGGGTGAGGTACCCGCGCGGACGAGCCCGAGAAGCTCCGCGGCCAAGAGCTCGACCGTGCCGCGCGCTCCCGCACCCTCGAGGAACCGAAGCGCGCCCTCGAGTGACTCTTCCAAAACGCGTCCGTCGCCGAAGAGCTCGCGCTCGAGATGAGACAGCGCTTTGGGCACAGGGCGATCCTCGACGGGCGGCAGCTCCACCACCGCGCCCCGCGCGAGAGCGGCGAGATCGCTCACGTTCTCCTCGAGCGCTGCGAAGGCCGGTCGCCCTGGCTCGTACGGGATCGAGACAGTGACGTCTGCGCGCGCCGCGAGCGCTTCGATCAGCGCCCACTCCGCTCCGGTCAGATCCTCGAAGCCGTACGCGAAGACGGGCTCGCGGCCCCACGCCTCCAGGTCGCCCTGGATCCGCTCGGCGGCACGGCGCCGGAGTCCATCTCGATCCCAAAGCCCCAGCCGGTCGAGCTCGGCGCAATACGCGCGCGCGAGGGCTCCCAGCTCTCCGCCGACGGCGCCCGGGTCGAGTAGCGCCGACTCGAGCTCTCCGAGCGCCGCCAGGAGCACCTCCGTGAACCCGCGCGAAACCGCCGAAGCACTGAGAGAATCGAGCGAGGTCTCCGAGATGGCGCGTCGCGCCGCAAGCGCGCGCTGCGCGTCACTCGCAACACTGCGTCTCTCTGGATGTGCGGCGGCAATGTGCTCGAAGAGATCGTCGAAGGTGCCGATGTGACCTGCGAGCAGCGCCGGGCGACGGCGCAGAAGCTCGCGCTCTGCCCACTCGACGTCTGCTCGGTTGGGCACGACGAGCCAGGGATCATGATCGAGCACATCGAGATAGCGGTCGAGGAGCAAGGCGACCTTGCCGGCGTGCGCCGGCCCCACCACGAGCGAGAGACCCATCGGTCCATGGTAATCCCGGCTTCCGACCGCATTTCGTACGCGGCGGTAGCTTGTGTGGAAAGAGCGAGAAACGCCGGTGACTCTCACCCGAGGTGACAGTCACCATGCGTGAAACTACGTGGCCGCTGTCGCCTTGGGCCTTCGTCCGCGCCGCGCGACTGCGTTGCCGGGCATGCCGCCGGCGCAGTCGTCACAGAGATCTGCCTGCTTCGAGCCACGGCGCGCGTCGGTGAAGTTGAGACGCATGAGCGCACCTCTGCCTTCGGCGACTTCCTTCGAGCACCGATCACACACGAGAATTGTTTTCCTTGCCACGATTCTTCCTCCTTAACGGCAGATTGAGGTCAGCACAGTACGAAATTCCGAATCGAAATGCAACTGCCAATGACGCATCTCATTTCGGATCAATAGACTCTAGTCCAGCGAGGATCAATAGACTCTAGTCCATGAAGACGATCGTGGTGCTCGAGGGCGACCAGACAGGTCAGGAGCTTCTCGAAGAATCGCTACGCGTGGTTGCCGCCGACGTTGTCGGGACCTCGCTCGAATTTCCGCGCTTCGATCTCTCGCTCGAGCATCGCCGGGCAACGGAGAACAAGGTGGTGCACGAGGCCGCCGAAGCGATCGTGGAGCACGGCTACGGCCTGAAAGCAGCGACGATCACCCCTGAGCGGGCGGGCGACGTCGGCTCTCCCAATCGCATGCTTCGCGAGGAGATCGGAGGGAAGGTCATCGTCAGAACCGGCCGGCGGATTCCGGGCGTCGTCCCATTCGGTGGCGTCCACTCGCCGATCTCGGTCGTGCGTATGGCGGTCGGCGACGCTTACGGAGCGAAGGAATGGCGGGAGGGCGAAGGCGACACAGAGGTCGCGCTTCGCACGGAGCGGATCGAGCGCGTGGTCTGCCGAGCCGTCGCGGAGTTCGCGTTCCGACAGGCCGAGCGCATGGACGCGAAGGTGTTCGGCGGGCCGAAGTACACCGTGAGCCCAGTGTACGAGGGCATGTTGAAGGAGGAGATGGACGCAGCCGCAGAACGGCATCCCGACGTCACCTATGAGCCGCAGTTGATCGACGCGACCTTCGCCTTGCTCATCTCCTCGAGCGGAGCGCCGATGGTGATTCCGGCCCTGAACCGCGACGGTGACATCCTGTCCGACCTCGTCCTTCCGCTCTTCGGCTCGATCGCAGGATCCGAGTCGCTCCTCGTGGCGTTCGGTGACGACTACGTTCCGAGCGCCCTTGTGGCGGAAGCCGCGCACGGCACCGCCCCGGCACTCGAAGGAAAGGACATCGCGAACCCGCTCGCCATGATCCTCGCCGCAGCTGCCCTGCTATCGCACGCGGAGGAGGAGAACCTGCAGACAGCGGGTCGAGCGATCCGCGAGGCGTCTCTCGAGACCGTGGCCGAGGGACTGCGAACCGCCGACCTGGGTGGTCACGCAGGCACCACGGAGTTCACGGACGAGGTGATTCGCCGCACGAAGCAGAAGCTCGAGATCTGGGCAGCTCTCTAGCTGGCGCAGAGCAGAATCCGCTCCCGCAGATTCTGCTCGCGCAAATCCCTGAAGGCGTCCGCTTCGCGGCCGCGTGGCTGGCGCAGAGCAGAATCCGCTCCCGCAGATTCTGCTCGCGCAAATCCCTGAAGGCGTCCGCTTCGCGGCCGCGTGGCTGGCGCAGAGCAGAATCCGCTCCCGCAGATTCTGCTCGCGCAAATCCCTGAAGGCGTCCGCTTCGCGGCCGCGCGCCTGTGGTCTTGACGTCAGCCTTGCCCTGTCCGGCCCAGGCGTGCCAGTTGCATGAACGAGCTCGTCTCTCCTCCCAATAGAGTCTCGTCCGGCATGCGAGTCGCGGTTCCGAGGGAGACGGCTCCCGGCGAGCGTCGCGTGGCGCTCGTTCCCGAGACGATTTCCAAGCTCCGCGAGGCGGGCTTCGAGATACGGGTCGAGCGCGGCGCGGGTGCAGCCGCGGGATTCCTCGACGAGAGCTATGCGGAAGCCGGGGCCGAGCTCACGGACGCAGGAGCGCTCCTCGACGGTACCCAGGGAGTCGTCCGCGTGGCTAGGCCCTCTCAGCAAGAAAGCGAGGCAATGCCGGCGGGCACCGTGCTCATCGGATTCTTGCAGCCGCTGACCGACGCAGAGGGAATCGCTCGCCTGCGGGAACGAGGCATCGACGCATTCGCGATGGAGTCGATCCCCCGAATCACGCGCGCGCAGGCGATGGACGCGCTCTCGTCCCAGGCCACAGTGTCGGGATACAAAGCGGTTCTTCTCGCCGCCGATCGCGTTCAAAAGCTCTTTCCTATGCTGATGACGGCCGCGGGCACGATTGCGCCTGTGCGGGCCCTCGTCATCGGGGCAGGCGTTGCGGGCTTGCAGGCGATCGCGACCGCGCGCCGCCTGGGCGCAGTCGTCTCCGGCTTCGACGTCCGTCCCGCGGTGCAGGAGCAGGTCGAGAGCCTCGGCGCGGCATTTCTCGACCTCGGAGTGACTGCCGAAGAGACAGCTGGTGGCTACGCAACCGAGCTCTCGGCCGAGCAACAGCAGCAACAGCAGGTGGCGCTGGCGGAGCGGATTCCCGACTTCGACGTCGTGATCACGACAGCAGCAGTTCCGGGACGCCCCGCGCCGAAGCTCATCCCCGCCTCCGCCGTGGAGCGCATGCGGCCCGGCTCGGTGATCGTCGACCTCGCGGCGGACACCGGCGGCAACTGTGAGCTGACCGTTCCCGATGAGGTCGTCGAGCACGGTGGCGTCTCGATCGTGGGAACGACGAATCTCCCCTCGCTCATGGCACACCACGCGAGCCAGCTCTACTCGCGCAACGTCGCCGCGCTGCTCCAGCATCTCGCGCCGAACGGCGAGCTCGCGCTCGACTGGGAGGACGAGATCACGGCCGGCGCGTGCGTGACCAGACCGAAGGACGCGAGCGCGTGACCGACCTGCCGCTCGTCATCGAGCTGACGATCCTCGTGCTGGCGGCGTTCCTCGGCTTCGAGGTGATCGCGAAGGTGCCGACGATGCTGCACACCCCGCTCATGTCCGGAGCCAACTTCATCCACGGGATCGTGATCGTCGGCGCGATCATCGTGCTCGGAACCGCGGGCGACGCCTTCACGAAGGTGGTCGGCTTCGTCGCGCTGGTGCTCGCCACGGCCAACGTGGTCGGCGGCTGGTTCGTCACCGACCGGATGCTCGGGATGTTCAAACGTCGCCCTGAGCCCAAGCGTGAGGAGCCGCGCAAATGATCTCGGATCCCGACGTCGTCGCGATCCTCTACCTGGTCACAATCGCCTGCTTCGTCGTCTCCCTGAAGTTCCTCGCCTCCCCGCGGCACGCGCGCAAGGGGAACTGGATCGGCGGCCTGGGAATGCTCTTCGCGATCGGCACCACGCTTCTGCTCGAGGGGCTCGAGAACTGGCTGCTGATCGTCGTCGCACTCGTGATCGGCAGCGTCGTCGGCCTGATCGGCGCGCGGAGCGTCCGCATGACCGCGATGCCGCAGATGGTCGCGATCTTCAACGGAGTCGGCGGAGGAGCGGCCGCGCTGGTTGCGCTCTCCGAGTGGCACAACACGGCCGATCCTTTTCGGGAAGAGACCGTCTCGATCGTTCTCTCCGCGCTGATCGGCTCCATCTCGTTCGCCGGCTCGGTCGTCGCCTTCGCGAAGCTCCAGGAGCTGATCAGCGGGCGCCCGATCGTGTTTGCCGACCAGAACCTCGTGAACATCGCAGTCCTGGGCGGAGGTGCTGCGCTCGGGGCGGCAGCGGTCGCGGGTCTCGAAGAGCAGTGGGTGCTCTACCTCCTGATCTCACTCGCGCTCTTCTTCGGAGTGATGTTCGTCCTCCCCATCGGTGGAGCCGACATGCCTGTGGTCATCTCGCTCTTGAACGCTTTCACTGGGCTCGCAGCATCGGCGACCGGGTTTGTACTGGACTCGACCGTCCTCATCGTCTCGGGGATGCTCGTCGGCGCCGCAGGGACGCTCTTGACGCTGTTGATGGCGAAGGCGATGAACCGCTCCGTGGCCAACGTGCTGTTCGGCGCGTTCGGGCAGGTGCAGGCCGGTACGTCAGCAGTTCGAGCCGACGACGGCAGAACGGTGCGCGCAACCTCGCCGGACGACGTGGCTGTTCAGCTCTCCTTTGCCCGCAAGGTCATCGTCGCCCCCGGCTACGGCATGGCGGTGGCGCAGGCGCAGCACGACGTCCGCCAGCTCGCAGACGTCCTCGAGGAGCGTGGAGTCGACGTCAAGTACGCCATCCACCCGGTTGCGGGCCGAATGCCGGGTCACATGAACGTGCTGCTCGCCGAGGCCAACGTTCCCTACACGCAGCTTCACGAGATGGACGAGATCAACCCCGACTTCCCGCAGACCGACGTCGTGCTCGTCATCGGCGCGAACGACGTGACCAACCCCGCGGCCCGTAGCGATCCCGGCAGCCCGATCTACGGCATGCCGATCCTCGACGTGGACAAGGCGGCGAGCATCGTCGTCCTCAAGCGCTCGATGAGTCCGGGGTTTGCGGGAATCGACAACGAGCTCTATCTCGACGCGAAGACGACGATGCTTTTCGGGGATGCCAAGGACTCGGTGCTCAAGCTGATCTCGGCCGTGAAGAACTCGTAGGGCCGTCGAGGGCCTGCTCGTCCATGTTGCGGGACAAGGTGAGAGTGGCTTTCGCGTCGTCGACGTGTGGGAGTCCGAAGATGCGTTCCGCCGCTTCGGCGAGACGCTGATACCGGTCCTCCAAGAGATGGGCGTCGAGGCTCAGCCGGAGATCTATCCAGCGCATACGTTCGTCTCGCGCTGAGTCCGGTCACGATGTGAGGGTGAGGCTCGCCTCACCCTCACCGCCGAGCAGCCGCGCCGGGTCGAAGACATCGAGGAGCGGGTCGCGGTCGCCGAGGATCGCGCGCGCCACGAGTCGTCCGCACGCGAAGCCAAGGACGTTGCCGTGGCCGGAGTAGCCACCGGCGATCCAGACCCCGTCTTTGCCGGGCAACCTGCCGACGACGGGGAGGAAGTCGAAGATCATCCCGAAGATCCCGGCCCAGCGGTAGTCGACCCGCAGCGGTCGCCCGACGAGTGACGCGACGAACTCTTCGAGCGCGTGCTGAACGTTCGGCGTCACGACCTCGTCGGCTGTGAACTCCTCGTGGAGCGAGGCGTCGCGGAAACCGCCGGCGACGATCCGCCCGTCTACCGCCTGGTGCCAGTAGTCGTAGCCGTGGCGGCCGTAGTGCGGGACCTCGAAGAACCTCTGGGGGATCGGCTCGGTGGCGATCACCTGGCCTCTCGTGGGGATGATGAGACCTTCGAGCTCACCGGCGAGGCCGCTCGGATAGCCGTCCGTGGCGACGACGACCGTCTCCGCACCTGTCTCCTCCGGCGCGCCGATCCGCGTGTGCTCGTGGATCTCGACGCCGGCGGCGGCGGCACGAGCAGCAACTCGCCGAACCATGCGCGCCGGATGCAGCACCCCGTCCGGCGGATGGAAGATCGCGGCCGGGTACCGGTCTCTCAACGGAGCGGACAGCTCGTCACGCCATTCGACCGCGAATCCGTCGGCCTGCAGCGCCGCGTACTCCTCCTCGAGCTCCGCTCGCTCCTCGCCGTCGGCTGCGATGCGCAGGCTGCCGGTCGGGCGGAAGGCGTCGCCCGCGGCAAGCTCGAGCTCCTCCAGCTCACGCTCCGTCCAGCGCCAGAGCGCGGCAGCGCTTTCCCGGCCGATCGACTCGACCATGACGGGATATGGAGCCGCACCGCCGCGCAGCGCGAATCCGCCGTTTCGCCCGCTCGCACCGCCCGCGATCTCCCGGGCCTCGTAGAGGCGGACCCGCAGCCCGGCCTCCGCGAGCGTGAGCGCGCACGAGCAGCCGGTGATCCCGCCGCCCACGACTGCCACGTCGGGCTTTCCGTCGAGCGATGCGCGCCGGGGCGCGTCGTGCGCCTCCTCCAACCAGTACGACCTCGTCGTCACGGCGTCTCCAGGAGCTCCACCGCACCGGTGAGCCATCCCCTGGGCTCGTCCTCGAACCACCAGCGGTCATCCGGCTCGAGCGCCTCGCTGATCCGCAGATAGCTGATCGCGTGATGCACGTGGGCAAGCGGAAGCGCGAGCTGGTACGCGGCTCGGAGCTCGTCGAGGGACGCGAGATCGGCCCAGGCGCCGAGGTACGCGTCGAGCATCGACCTTCGTGCACTTTCGTCGTCCGCGCGCTGGAGGAACGTCGGCAGATCGAAGAGCGGGTGCGTGACGCACGCGTCCGACCAGTCGAAGATACGCAGGTCGTCTCCGTCGACCATGACGTTCCACGGATGGAGATCGCCGTGGACGAGCGTCTGCGGCAACGGCCCCTCGCCGAGCTCTTCGCAGCGGGTCTCGAGCTGCGACACGGCTCGATCGCTGCCTACGAGTCCGACGGCCTCGAAGGCCCCTTCGATCTCGACTGTCAGCACAGCGAGCCTGCGATCTTGCGCGCCGAGCGCGAAGAGGTCACCGGTACGTCCCGACCACGCGCGATGGACTCCTGCGGCCGCGCGGAGGGCGTCGCTCCACTCTCTCATTTCCAGCTCCCCGATCTGCGTGCCGGGCAGCTCGCGCATGAGCATCCAACCGCGCGAGGCGTCCAGCGCGAGCACGTCGGGGACGAGCGCCGGATGCTCGGTCGCGAGTGAGCGGGTAAAGGCGGGCTCGTGGTGAAACGTCGAGAAGACCGCCTTCATGTAGACATGACCGTCCCGCGTTCCGCGCCGCAAGACCGATGAGAGCGGCCACTGCTCCACGACTTCGACCGGCCCCACAGGCTGCAGGCCGGCTTCGACCATGCTCTCCTCCATCCAGCCCGATGCCTCGGCGAGCCATCCGGATCGAGCCCAGGGAGGGCGCGCCTCGGGAATCGGCGCACCACCCGTGATCGCAAGCCAGCCCGCGACGCACGGCGCCAACCCCGGCAGCGAGAGCGCCTCCGGATCCGCGTCGTCGAGTCCCAGCCACTCCATCTCTGCTGGAGGCTCCCACTCCGCGTGCGGCGCGTCGAACTCGTAGAGCGCGACGCTCGTCTGCTTCGTCGTATCGTCCCGCAGAATCCTTGCCGGGCGAAGGTACGGCGCGTCCAGTGACCAAGTCTGCCTCAGCGCCTCAATGACGCCCGCTGCGCCGGATCGGCTGCGCACGCACGGGAGCTTCTCTCCTGAAACGAGCAGGGCCGAGTGGCCGGCGTTCGGCACCAGCACGAAGCTTTCGCGCTCCGTCGACATCGAGCGGCGATCCTAGACGCACACGCGATACACCCCGTCCTCGAGAGCGACGCTTCGGGCCAGCTCGAGCTCAACGAGCGCGGCAGACGCCTGCGCTGGGTCGACGCCCGCCGACCGCGCGAGCTCGTCGGCCGTCAGCGCCCCGTCGCGCAGTCGCTCGAGCAAGCTCTGCGCTGCCGGCCCGAAGGAAGCCGCTGCGGGCGCGGCAGGCTCGAGGTCGAATAGCTCTAGTACGTCCGCGGCGCAGGTCACCGGGACCGCGCCGAGACGAAGCAGCGCGTTCGTGCCTGTGGAGAGCGCGCTGGATCCGTGACCCATTGTTTGCTGCTGCGCTGTTCGAACCGATACGCCTTCGATCGCGAGGCGAGATTCTCTGAAGCGCGTTTACCTAGTAGCTGCGGTCGACAACCTCAACTGCCGTCGGTGGATGAGGATGAAGGTTGGCCCCGACACAAGCGTCGGGGCCAACCAAGACTTCATTTAGTTCTGTTCGGCTGGTCAGGAAGAAATGTTCTGTTCGGGTTGCAGGCCACGCCAGGATTGAGCTCATGCGGATCCTGGAGACCCAACTTGACCTCCTGCCCGTAAGACTGCGATTGACCGCCGGGGTTAAAGCCGTCCAGAGGGCGGTCAGGTTCGTCATTCAGTCCAGAGAAGGAGCACCACGACTTACCTTGATTTTGATCTTCGTTTGTGCCGCTTCCAGTTACTTCACCAGCGAGAGCGGCGTTAGCACCTACACCCATAACGGCGGCTGCACAGACCGCAACCGCGAGCAATCGCTTCTTGCCCATTGTTTCCCCTCCCCGTTTAGTGGACGCCCCGTTGGCGCCCAAGCCGATCAAGGCCTACTCCGGGTGGAGGCACGTCGTCAACCGCGCCCGGCATCCAGCACGAGCACGAAAGGTGTCGCGCTCACCTGGGATCGGACCGCGATCCTAGATCGACACGCGGTACACGCCGTCCTCCAGCGCCACTCTCCTCCCCAGCTCGAGCTCGACCAGAGCAGCGGACGCGGCAGCTGGCTCGACGCCCGAAGCTCGCACGAGCTCGTCCGCCGTCATCGCGCCGTCGCGCAGTCGTTCGAGGAGCGCGTGTGCCGCGGGTGCGAGCGATGTGCTCTCGGGTTGCGCAGGCTCGAGATCGAACAGCTCGAGAATGTCTCCAGCGCCCGTCACGGGGATTGCGCCGAGACGAAGCAGCGCGTTCGTGCCTGCGGAGAGCGCGCTCGTGATCTCGCCGGGAACCGCGAGCACGTCTCTCCCCTCCTCCAACGCGAAGTCGGCCGTGATCAGGGCGCCACTCCGCTCACGGGCCTCGACGAGGACGGTCGCCTCGCAAAGCCCCGCGATGATCCGGTTCCGGGCTGGAAATCTCCAGGGCGCCGGCTCGATGCCAGGCTCGTATTCCGAGAGAATCAAGCCTTCCTCACATATGCGTCGCGCCAGCTCGGCATGCGCGGCGGGGTAGTCACGGTCGACTCCGCAACCGAGCACGGCGATGGTGATCCCGGCTTCGAGCGCGCCGCGGTGCACTTCTCCGTCGATTCCTCGTGCCATTCCACTTACGACGACGAGCCCCGCGGCGGCCAACTCACGCCCGAGAGAGCGGGCGACAGCACGGCCGTAGGAGGAGCACGCCCGCGCTCCGACCACGGCGACCGCCCGCCGCAAGAGAAGTTCCTCGCCGCCGCTGCCTCGTACGAAGAGCGACGGTGGCGGGTCATGGATCGCGGCCAACAGCCCTGGATATCCGGCATCACGACGCCGAAGCCGACGAATCTGCGTCATGCCGGCATCCGGTAGGACAGCGCCTCGGCGACGTGCGCGGGCTCGACCTCGTCAGCTCCTGCGAGTGCCGCGATCGTGCGCGCGACCCGAGCGACGCGCACCCTTCCGCGGCCTGAGAGCGGAAGCCGGTCGACCGCGCTCGAGAGAAGCTCCGAAGCGGCCTCGGTCCTGCGTGGAAGCAGGGTTCGGAGCCGTTCTCGAGCGACCTCGACCCGTTCGCGTACCCGCTCCGACGCCTCACCCGGAGCTGCCGCGAGCTCGGCCGCACGCGGGCGTGGCATCGCGACCGCGAGGTCGAAACGGTCGAGCAGTGCTCGGGAGAGCTTCTCGCGGTACGCGGTGAGCCGCTGCGGGCTGCAGGCACACTCGATCGCCGGGTCTCCCCGAGCGCCGCAGGGACACATGTTCATGGTCCCGACGAGTTGGAAGCGGGCCGGAAAGAGCGCGTGGCCACCGACACGCGCGATGGCCACGACGCCGTCCTCGAGGGGCTGGCGAAGCGCCTCCAAGACCGAGCGCGGAAACTCAGGCAGCTCGTCGAGCAAGAGCACGCCGCGATGAGCGAGAGAGACTTCGCCGGGTCGCGGTCCGGAACCGCCCCCGACGACCGCGGGAGCCGACGCGCCGTGGTGCGGCGCACGAAACGGAGGCACGGTGATCAGCGGACGCTCCGCGGGCAGCAGACCGCAAACCGAGTGGATCCTGGTCACCTCCAGCGCCTCTTGGCGCTCGAGTGGCGGGAGGATCCCCGGCAGCCGCCGGGCGAGCATCGTCTTCCCGGTTCCGGGAGGCCCCATGAGCAGGAGGTTGTGCTCGCCCGCGGCGGCAACTTCGAGCGCGCGCCGCGCACGCTCCTGCCCACGCACGTCCGCGAGATCGGGAACCGTTCCCTGCACGAGAGCATCGCCCACGTAGGGATCGAATCCGGGAGCGTCGATCTCGCCGCGGAGGTACGCGACCGCCTCGGCGAGATGCCTCACGGGAATCGGCTCGACGCCGGCCAGCGCGACCTCGGGCGCCGACTCCGCGGCGCAGACGACGCGCTCCAGCCCCGCACGACGCGCGCCTTCCGCGACCGCCAGCGCCCCGGCGACCGGTCGCACGCGTCCGTCGAGCGCCAGCTCGCCGACCGCCGAATGCCCGGCGAGCCTCTCCGCAGGTATCTGCCTCGTCGCAGCGAGGACTGCTAGCGAAATCGGAAGGTCGAACCCGGATCCTTCCTTGCGCAAGGCAGCAGGAGCAAGGTTGACGGTGATCCTGCGGTTCAGCGGCCATTCGAGGGAGGCGGAGACGACACCACTCCGCACGCGGTGCTTCGCCTCCTGGCAAGCCCGGTCAGCCAGTCCCACGATGGCGAAGCCCGGGACGCCCAGCTGCAGGTGGGCCTCGACCTCGACTCTCCGAGGCTCGAGCCCGACAAGAGCGTGGGTGACCGCGCAGGCGAGCACCTCGCCGACGGTAGGCGCGAAGGCGTCACGCGTGGTGAACGCCTTCGCGCCAAAACGTCTACAAGTTGCTCAGCCGGTGAAACACAGCACGTGCACGGTGAAGTTGCTCGACTCCCCCGTGTCGTTGCCACCCACCGCGACGAAGCCGTTCACCTGGTTCTGCGGGTTGAACAGCGGCTCGACCTCCTGGGTGACGAGCTTCAGGTCCGAGCCGTCGTCGCCCCACGAGGTCCCCGCGGAGATCGCCCGCTCGCTGCCTTCGCATCGGCGTTCGACACGACCGGTGTTGAAGACGTTGTCGACCGTGCCGTCGACGATGCTCGTCACAGCGGTTCGCACCGTGATCGCACCGACGACGCCCGCGGGTCCAGCGGCCCCCCCGGGGCCAGTCGGGCCGGCCGGCCCTTGCGGTCCCGTCGGTCCCGCCGGGAGCTGTCCCGGCGCAAAGTCTGCCCGCAGGAGCGAGCGGTTCGCGACTTTCGACGAGTTGACCGCGTTTGATCTGATCTTCGGACCCGTAACCGCGGCGAACTGCAACTGCGCGGGTCCGACGCTGTTCCTCGCGAGCTGACTCACCGCTGCCACGCTCGTCCCTCCGAGCGCGATCAAGAGCGCGACGCACGCGACCACCATTGCCGGCGACGGCCGCCGGTTCCAGAGCTTTCTCATGTGTCCCCCTTTCAGGGTCTCTTGCGGGTCAGGCTACCCAGCACCTCGGCCGGGACCAGGCGACCCGCGCCAGTCTTTACGCATCTCTTACGACACGGCGCCGACGAGGCCTCGGGGGTGGATCCGCGAGTTTGGCAAGGTCGAGGTTGCCCTGGCCATCCCCGAAAATCTCATGCGCATCTTCACGAATGCGGGCGACCTCCGAGGCTGCACGAGCCGTGATCAGACCGGAAAGGAATGCGGTCGTCCGGATCAGCCGCGCCCGAAAGTCGGCGACACCGCTCACGCGCTCCCAGAACTCATCTGACGCGAGGACGAGGATATTCGGGTCGGACTCGAGCGCTCGCGATGCACGCCGTCCGGACAGCACGGCGATGTAAAGATCGACGCGGCGCTTGCTTGCTCGAATCGCGCCTGCAGCTCGGCGAAGTGCATCAACATCGGAGCGTCGACCTCCTGCGCTCTTTGTGTTGGGCGCGGACTGGATCGCGTAGAGCTCGACCACTCCGGGTCGTTCGAGCTGGAGATCGACGCCACTTCCAGGTTTGAAGCCGACCGAGACGATTCGAGCGACTTCCTCCTGCCACGTGCCGAGATGACCCTCGATCGCAGATGTCTCTCGATCTTCGAGCACCCGATCTACCCATTGGTCAACAGTTATCGCTCCGCGCGCCGTGTAGATCATCGGGTTGCGCTTCGCAAGCGTATGGGCGTTGACCCGCTTGAGGTTTTGCTCGAGGGGCTCTGCGACAAAGCGCTCGAATGCGATGACGATCGCCTCGGCTAGCGAGGTTGGGACGCTGAGAGTTGTGGCGACGCTCGAGACTAAACCGGTTGGCCTAGTGTCAGCCGGCGACATTGCAGACGAGCACACTTTCGAAGAACTGCCCCGCCCGGCGCCCGGTCCGTCTGTTCACGTGACGCGTTAGAGACTGATCGAGCCGCAATCCCGCCTTGTCGAGCACATCCGGGAAGAGACCTCGCGAGTCGTTGACGACGATCACGACTGGAGCACCAGGCGGAAGCTGACGCGCAGCATTCGCAAAGACCGCGACCATCCCATCGACGTACTCTCGCAATGCCTGCCGCGATGTCCCACGCCGTGCCCGCCCGAGCTCGATGTCGCTGCGATCGTCTAGACCGAGCAGCTCGTACGCATAACGATGTTGCTCGTGGTAGTCGATGAGGCCCGGGTACGGAGGTGACGTGATGACGCCATGCGGCTGAACCGGCAGCTCCAGGCTCTGCGAATCAGCATGAATGACCTCAACGGCGCTGCTCGTGCGGACGTCAGAGAACTCGCGGATCCGACGGACGGTGTCTGCCGTGTAGCGGGCGAGAAACTTCGCGGCTTCGTCCACCGGCGTGCATGTGCGCTTGTGCTTGTGGCAGAAGTACGGCTGGCGCATTGGCCTGCGCGGGAAGTCGAGGTCATAGTGGGTCGTCAAGCGAGCGGATCGTGCGGCGCGCGACAGGACAATTTTCGCGACGTCCAACGCGGGATTCTCGAGCCTGTCAGACGCGACTTCGCGGTACCGGAGTAGCTCGCCGAGCGACCGATTCGAGTACCAACGTCGCAGCCACTCGCTCGCATCACGCGTCGGCGCCGGACCCGCCTGACGAGCCTCCTCGAGCGTCGAACGGAGCGAAAGCTCGACCGCGCCCAGCGAGTACTGAGTGACCTTCACCCGCGACAGCAGGCAGTTGAAGGCAGAGATATCGCAACCCACGGAATCCGCGCCGAAAGTGTTGGCTTCGACGAGCGTCGTGCCCGACCCGACGAATGGGTCGTAAACGCAAGCGCCAGGAACGAAGTAACGTTCGAGGAAGACCTCGACGAGCTGCGGGATGTACTTGCCGAGGTAGGGATGGAGCTTGTGGACGTGTTTGGTCCGCTCTATCTGCGGAAGTGCGTGCTCGGACCAGGAAAGCTCGAGGTCGATCTCCGCATAGAGCGCATCTTGTGAAACGCCTGCCATCGAGGATCCGAGTCTATGGCCGGGTTCGGATAGCCCTAGAGGAGCGGCACCCGCTCGACCCGGCGCCCCTGGACGCCGGCGGCCTCGAGCTCGACCTCCAACCCAGCGAGCTCAGGATGAACTGCGAGCCAGGCGCCGGCGGCGAGCTTCACCCTGCGCACCTTCTCTTCGTCGATCATCTCCAGCGGATGCCCGAACTCGCCACCGCCCTTCTCCTTGACCTCCACCACGAGCACGCGACGTCCTCGGCGCAGCACGAGATCGACCTCGTAGCCGCCGGCGCGAGCGTTGGCCTCGAGCAGGCGATACCCGCGGAGCCGATAGTGACGAAGGGCGCGGCGTTCGCCGCGATTCACGCCGCCTCGTAGCAGCGGGCCTGAAACGAGCGGCGGTGCAGATTCGAAGGGCCGAACACGCGGACCGCACTCGAGTGTGCAGGCGTGATGTAGCCAACGTGAGACGCGAAGCCGTAGCGCGGGTAGAGAGCGTCGAGGCGCCGCATCACCCGGTCCCTGACCACCTTCGCCACGATCGAGGCAGCCGCGATGGCCGCACTGCGAGCGTCACCGTCGACGAGCGCTCTGTGCGGCGGCGCGGCCGGACCGAGACGGAACCCGTCGACGAGACACGCGCCGGCAGGCGGATGGAGATCCCTTAGCACTGCCCGCAGCGCCGCCAGGTTGGAGCGATGAAGTCCGGAGCGATCGATCTCGGCAGCGGAGATCACGCGAACGCTGATCCCCGAGGCACAGCCGATGACCGCATGAAAGAGCTCCTCCCGCTCGTCCTGGCCGACCTGCTTGGAGTCGTTCAATCTCGCCAGCGGCCTGACCCTCGCACCGCGAAGTGTCTCGTAATCGAGCAGCACACCGGCGACGACGAGCGGCCCGGCAAGGGAGCCACGACCCGCCTCGTCCGCACCAGCGACATAGCGGACGCCGAGGCGCCGATCGTGTGTGAGAAGCCGTTGACCGCTCGAGCGGGCCATCCGGCCGAGGATAGACGCTAGGTCTGCCGGAGCTCGCGGACGCGCGCCTTTTTGCCCACTCTCGCGCGCAAGTAGTAGAGCTTTGCGCGACGGACATCTCCCACGGCCATCCGCTCGAGCTTCTCGATCTTCGGTGAATGGAGCGGGAACGTCCGCTCGACCCCGACACCGAAGGACTGTTTCCGGACGGTGAAGGTCTCGCGAAAGCCGGAACCCTGGCGCTTGATGCAGATTCCCTCGAAGACCTGGATCCGCTGCCGATTTCCCTCGATCACCTTGAAGTGGACGCGCATCGAGTCCCCCGCCTTGAACCGAGGCAGGTCCGTGCGCAGATTGCGCTGCTCGAGGCTCTCGATGATCACATTCATCGTAAGGAGGCCTTTCGGCCGGGTCGGAATGCTAGCGGAACAAGAACGGTTGGGCGGCCGGGCAGGAAGGACGAAGCGGTCGCGAAGCGTACCCCTTTGGGATTCCGCGCGACCCGAATCTGCGCTAGCTGATTCCGGGCTTGCGCCAACAAGTCAGCGGAAGGAGATCCGATTCGGTGGCCAGTAGGTCATGAAGACCTTGCCGATGAGGTTTCCCTCCGGAACGAATCCCCAGACGCGCGAATCGCACGACTGGGCGCGATTGTCTCCCATGACGAAGTAGTGATCGAGCGGCACGCGAAAACGTTCTTCGGGCCCGATATCCCTACGGTCCTGCTCGATGTACGGCTCCTCCAACCTCTGTCCGTCGATGTACACGAACGCCGCTCCTCGCCGCAGCCGGATCCCGACCGTTTCTCCCGGCAGCCCGATGATTCGTTTGACGAACGTGCCACCGGCGCCGCACTTGGCCTGGGCCTGCGGTGGAGTCTCGAACACGACGACGTCACCCCGGTCAGGGTCGGTGAAGCGGTAGATGAAGCGGTTTGCGAGCACGCGGTCGGAGAACCGCGCCTCGCAGCCCGTCGCCGGCCGAGCGCAATGGAGCGTCGGCTCCATCGAAGAGGAGGGGATCCGATATGGGTTGACCACAGCCGCCTTGATCCCAAGGACGATCGCGATCGCGCCGACGATGGTGACGATCCAGTCGACGGCGATTCGAAGGCGTCGGGGGAGCTTTCCGGTGACCCGATCGAGTGGGTGATGGAACTCGTGCTTCGGTGACTCGTCCTCCGAGGTCGGCCACGAGAACGGAGGCGCAGGAGGAGGGGCGTGACGTGTTTCAGCGTCGGGCGACTCGAGCGTGCTCGACGGTTCCGAGCCGTCCCGATCGGGCTCCGGCGGTGTCTGGACCACCCAGTGATCGCGCGGCTCGGTCACGCGACGGTCCGCACCTGCTCATCGCGCCAGGCGGCAATTCGCGCGTGGTCGCCCGAACGGAGCACCTCGGGAACGTTCCACCCCCGAAAGCCGGCAGGACGCGTGTAGTGCGGATACTCGATCCCCCCGCTCAGCGCAGCCGAGAAGCTCTCCACTTCCCCCGAGCCTTCCGTGAGTGCGCCAGGAAGCCTGCGCACGACCGCATCGACCAGAGCAAGTGCGGGGATCTCTCCGCCTGAGAGAACGTACGGGCCGAGTGAGATCGAGTCCGTCGAGAGGTGGTCGAGGATTCGCTGGTCGAAGCCCTCGAAACGCGCGGAGAGGAGCGTCAGAGCGGGCTCAACGGCGAGCTCCTCCACGAGCTCCTGGTCGAGCGGGCGGCCCGCCGGGGTGAGTGCGATCACGCGATGTCCCGGCACACCCCCGTAGACCGCGTCGAAAGCAGCCGCCACCACATCCACCCGCAGCACCATGCCGCGGCCACCGCCGTATGGCTCGTCGTCGACCTGCCCGGCGCTGAGCGGGGTCGAATCGCGATAGTTGAACACGTGCAGCTCGAGCTCGTTCCCGAGCACAGCTGCAACGGGACGACGCTCCTTGAGCCAGTCGAAGGCGCCCGGAATCAGCGTGAAGACGTCGAGGCGCATGGGCCGGTCGAGGTTACCGGTGGTCCGCGAAACCAGGAGCGACGACGACCCGCCGCTGCACGAGGTCAACATCGCGAACGCAGTCCTCGACGAGCGGGAGCAGCAGTCCGGTGTCCAACTCGAGAGCGTCGTTTGCGACACCGGGCAGGACATCCGTGACAACGCCCAGCCGCTCTCCGTCCGTCTCCACGACCTCGAGGCCGACGAGGTCGGACACGTAGTACGACCCGTCTTCGGGTGACGGCAGCTCTTCGCGCAGGACGGTCAGCTCGGCGTTCCGCTCGACTGAGCGGTCGAGCTTGATCGCCGGCCGCCCGCGGCCCACGCGGCGAGAGAGGACGACGGTGGCTTCTTCTCCGTTCACGCGCAGTCTTGCGCCGACCTCGAAGCGGTCGGGATCGTCGCTTGCCTCCTCGACGACGAACGCGCCGTCGAGTCCGTGCGGCCGGCCGACGCGGCCGACCCGTACCAGCGCGTGCAGCGCTTCTCCGGAGCCCGAGCTCCCTTCAGAATGAGCGGCCATGACGGGCGATCATCCTGAGGGCAGCTCTCAGCCGGCAATCTCGAGCACGTAGCGCTCTTCGGATCTCGCGCCTGCGGCCCGCACGATGCTACGCAGGGCCCGCGCCATGCGCCCTTGCCGCCCGATCACCTTGCCCACGTCGTCGGCGGCGACGAAGAGCCGGAACACCACGGCGTCCTCACGCTCCTCGGTCTCCACGCGGACGGCGTCCGGGTCATCGACGAGCCGACGCGCAACCCACTCGAGCAACTCAGCCACTAGATGCCGGCGGCCTTGATCAGCCGCGAAACCTGCTCGGACGGCTGAGCGCCCTTGTCGAGCCATTCTCTGACCTTTGCCTCGTCGAGCTCGATCGTGGACGGGTGCGTCTGCGGGTTGTAGCGCCCGATGATCTCGATGAAACGACCGTCCCGCGGCGAGCGCGAGTCGGCCACGACGACGCGGTAGATCGGGTTCTTCTTCGACCCGACCCGCGTCAACCTGATCCTTGCAGCCATTCTTCTCCTTGAAGCGGTTTTGAGTAGACGGAGATTGTGCCGGTTTTCAACGCCGGCCTGCAGGAGGCATCCCAGGCAGGGAGGGCATCTTCCCCTTGCCCATCTGCTTCATCATCTTCGCCATCTGCTTGCGCGCGGCCATGAGCTTGTTCACCTCGTCGAGCGTCGTTCCGCTGCCAGCAGCGATGCGCCGCCTGCGCTGAGTGTTGATGGCGTGCGGCACCGCCCGCTCGTGCGGCGTCATCGAGAGGACGATTGCCTCTACGCGGGCGAGCTGGCTCTCGTCCACATCGAGCCCCTGGAGCTGCTTGCCCAGACCCGGAACGAGCTTTAGCACTCCCTGCAGCGGCCCCATCTTGCGCAGCATGCGATAGCTCGAGAGGAAGTCGTCGAAGGTGAACTCGCCGGCGCGCATCCGGCGCTCCATTTCCTGCTGATCGTCGAGCTCGACTGCTGCTTCCGCCTTCTCGATCAACGTGAGGACGTCGCCCATGCCGAGAATCCGCGACGCCATGCGATCCGGGTGGAAGTACTCGAGCTGGTCGAGCTTCTCGCCGACCGAGGCGAGCTTGACGGGGCGGCCGGTTGCCGCCCGCACCGACAGCGCCGCGCCGCCACGAGCGTCGCCGTCGAGCTTCGTCAGCACGACCCCGTCGAACGCGATCCGCTCCTGGAAGGCCAGCGCGACCGCCACCGCCTCCTGACCCGTCATCGCGTCGAGGACCAGGAGGACGTTCGTCGGCTTCGTTTCGTCCCGGACGCGCCCGAGCTCGGCCATCAGCTCCTCGTCGACCTGCAAGCGTCCGGCGGTGTCGACGATGACGACGTCGAGCCCGTCGCGGCGGGCTTGGTCGAGCCCGTGGCGCGCCGCGGCGACCGCGTCGGAGGTATCGAGCCGATAGACCGGAATCTGGATCTGGCGGCCGAGCTGCTCGAGTTGCTCGACGGCCGCGGGCCGTTGTAGGTCACAGGCGACGAGCGCCGGGCGCTTGCCTTCCTTGCGCAGGAGCAGCGCGAGCTTCGCCGCGGTCGTCGTCTTGCCCGAGCCCTGGAGCCCCGCGAGCAGAATCACCGTGGGAGGGCGACCGAATGCGAGCCGAGAGTCGCTCGAGCCCATAAGCGCGGTCAGCTCCTCGTGCACGATCTTCACGACCTGCTGGCCGGGTGAGAGGCTCCTCGAGACGTCCTGCCCCAGCGCCCGTTCCTTCAGCGCAGCCGTGAAGTCCTTTGCGACCTCGAAGTTGACGTCGGCCTCGAGCAACGCGAGGCGGATCTCCCGCATCGCCTTCGAGACCGACTCCTCGTCGAGCCGCCCGTCTCTGCCGAGGCCGGCGAGGGTCGCCTGGAGCTTGTCGGAGAGCGTGTCGAACACAGCCGCCCAGTGTAGAGAGCGCGCGGAGAGAGCTGGTCGTGCGCTGCAATGGTTCGTACACTCGGAGACGTGTCCGGAAGTGACGATTCGCGCAAGCGGTTGCCGAGCGGAACGGTGACGCTGCTTTTCGCCGACATCGAGGGGTCGACGCGCCTTCTGCACGCCCTCGGAGAGCGCTTCGCCCCGATGCGGAGGCGCATGCGCGAGCTCGTGCGCGCGGCGGCAGCGGCTTACGGCGGACATGAGGTCGACTGGGCAGGAGACGGCGCCTTCCTCGCGTTTTCTCGCGCGCGAGAAGCGGTGGCAGCCGCAGCCGAGATCCAACAGGCGCTCGCACGCGAGCCGTGGCCACCCGAGGGAGCGCTACGCGTCAGGACGGGCATCCACACCGGTGAGCCCGAGCTCGGTGAGGACGGATATGTGGGGATGGACGTCGTCATCGCGGCGCGCATCTGCGCGGCCGGCCACGGAGACCAGATCATCGTCTCGCGAGCCACGCGGGACCTGGCCGGCGCTGAGCCGCAGCCCGGCTCGGCGTTCCGGTCGCTGGGCCGCCATCGACTCAAGGATGTTTCCGATCCTGAACAGCTGTTCCAGCTCGTCGGCCCTGACCTTCCCGATGCTTTTCCCCCGCTCCGCACGCTCGGCGGCGCGACGCTTCCTGCGTTACATCACCGGCTCATCGGCAGAGGCTCCGATCTCTCGGCGATCAACGGCCTGCTCTCGCGCCCGGACGTCAGGCTCGTAACCATCACCGGCCCGGGAGGAGCGGGCAAGAGCAGGCTCGCACTCGAAGTCGCGGGCGCCGCCGCCGTCGAACGACCGGTGCATCTCGTCGGGCTCGCGCCCATCTCCGATCCTGACCACGTCCCCGCGGCGATCGCCCGGTCCGTCGGAGTGAGGGAGTCTCCCGAGCTTCCCTTGATCGACGTGGTCGGCGATGCGCTTACCGGCACCGGCACACTGCTCGTGCTGGACAACCTCGAACATCTCCCGGCGGCTGCGGAGCACGTCAGGCGACTTCTCGATCGGGCGTCCGACGTCACATTGCTGATCACTAGCCGGGTTCCACTTCGTCTCTCCAGCGAGCACGTCGTGCCCCTGGGCGCGCTGCCGATCGACGACGCTTCGGAGCTTTTCGCTGAGCTGGCCGCGGCGCGTGGTGTCGTGTTGCAGAAGGAAGCCCTTCCCTCGGTGCGCGAGATCTGCCGCAGACTGGACGGCCTGCCGCTTGCCATCGAGCTCGTCGCCGCGCGTCTCGTCGTCCTCCCCCCTGCCCAGATCCTGGAGGCTCTGGATCAGGGCCTCGCCCTCGAGATGGAGGGGCCGATCGATCTTCCGGAACGACAACGAACGCTCCGCGCGACCATCGAATGGAGCTACCGGCTGCTCGGCGACCGGCAGAGGGAGCTCCACGAGGCGCTCGCCGTCTTCGCCGGGGGGTGCACCCTCGCCGACGCGCGGGTCATCGCCGGCTCCGGACCACGCTTCCTCGCTGACCTCGAGTCGCTCGTCGCGTTGAGCCTTCTCCGCAGCGACGTCTGGGACGGGGAGGTCCGGCTCTCCATGCTCGAGACGGTTCGTGGACACGCCGTCTCCAGACTCGAGTCGGACGGACGGTTCGAAGAGCTGCGCATGAGCCACGCAGAGCGTTTTCTCCAACTCGCCGCCCAGGCGGAGGAGGAGCTCTCGGGACCGAGCCAATCGGATTGGCTCGCTCGAGTCGAGAGCGAGTTGGACAACATCCGTGCGGCTCTGGACTGGTGCCTCTCTTCCGGACGCGTCGAAGAGGCCCTGCGAGCGGTCTCGGCGCTCGGCCGATTCTGGCGCGCACATGGCCACGTGAGGGAGGCACGCAGATGGTTGTCGATGGGTCTGGCGCTTGCGAACGATCTACCGGACGACGTCCGCGCGGACGCGCTTTGGACGGCGGCGCGCCAGGCAACCGCTCAGGGCGACTTCGACAACGCCGTTCCGCTGCTCGAAGAGGCGGCTGCGACCTTCCGGCGCCTGGGTCGGTCGCGTCAGGCTGCGTTCGCGCTCTCGGAGCTCGGTTGGGTCGTCCTGGAGCGGGGCGAGATCGACGAGGCGGAGTCTCTCTGCCGAGAGGCGCTCGCTCTCGCCGACGAGTCCGGCGACGCGCGAGCAAGATCAGGAGCGCTCAGAGTCCTCTCCGACGTGTTGGCCGCCCGCGACGATCTGTCCCAGGCGATCGAGCTGCAAGAGGAGGCCCTTGCTCTTCGGCGCACGCTCGGGGACCCGCTGCTCGTGTCGGACGCGACCTACCATCTCGGCGTCAGCTTCTTTCGAAGCGGCGAGATCGACAAGGCTCGCAAGGCCTTCGAGGAGTCGCTCGCGCTCGCACGCGGGCTTGGCGAAGAGAGTCAGCAGGCAGCCGCGCTGTTCATGATGGCCGAGCTCGATCTCCTCGCCGGCGAGCTCGATCGCGCAGAGGCGCAGGTTCGCGAAAGTCTCGCCGTCTACACGCGAGTCGAGAACGACCGCGACCGTGCCGAATGCCTCGTCGTCCTCGCAGGAATCGCAACAGCGAAGAAGTCGTTCGATCAGGCCGCTCGGCTGCTCGGCGCCGCGGATGCGCTACGAGGCGGCGCCCCTCCCGATCTCTTCGAGGTGCCGGTACTGGAGCGCTTCCAGCCGGATCTCGAGGCAGCGCTCGGCGAGGAGCGATTCGCGAGTCTGCGAGCAGAGGGGACACGTCTCGGCTCCGGAACCTCCATCCGGGAAGTTGTCCCAGTGGGCAGCGAGGAGTAGGGTCGCGTCGTCAGCAAATAGGAAGGATGCAATGTCGATGTCCGAGGAGGAAACGATCCGCGGCCACACCATCGAGGCATTTGTCGGTGTCTCCAGCGGCGAGACCGAGAGCGCGCCGGCGACGCTCGAGAAGGCGATCCAGGACGCGGCGCTTCAGGCCGCACGCGCCGGGTTCGCGGATCAGCCCATCCAGGTCGTGCACATCGAGTTCACGGCCCACAACCCGCACATCACGCAGTACAAAGTGATCGCCTCGCCCGGTATCTGACCGAAGCGTCGAGCTTTCAATCTGCGCTCGGCAGGGTCTCGTTCATCGCCTTGAAGCCGCCAAGCTCGGCGACGGTCACGTCGGCGATGACACCGCTCAGGCCGAGGGCCGCGATCAGGCGACTGCCTTTGAGGACTCCGAGCAACAGAACCCCGAGCCCGGCTAGTCCCACCGGGCCGAAGGCAATCGTCAGGTCGCGGTTCTCGTCCATCGCGCGATTTGACGGAGGCGAGGCCTCGGAGCCTCGCCTACGTGCGAGTTACACGGCCCAGCTCGCGACCGCGGCCGGGACTGACATCAACCCGATCCGGTCGATCATTCCCGAATCGGCGGCATAGAGGTTGCGTAGCGGCACGAGATGGATCTCGGGTCGCCCCTCGATACCCACCTCGCTCGTGACCGGAAGGAAGCGGTTCTCGAGGAAGCCCCGGAACGCTTGCTCCGTCTGCCACACATCGCACACCTCGAGGCCCTCGTCGGTCAGGGCCGCGACGTGGAGGACACCGCCGGCAGCGGGGTTCGAGTCGAGCCCGAGCTTCACCATCACGGCGTCGTACTGATCGGACGTGACACCTGACCAGCGCATGAACATCGCGACAGCCATCCCAGCCTCCTTTCCCGGTCGCGTCGGGATTTGGCCACAGCGTATGCGGTGGCCTTGCCGGACGCAACAGAGTTACCCCATTCGAGGAAAGCGTGGGGGAACCCGTGGTTCCCCCACGGGCCCTCCTTTCGTTGCGGCACGCCTCCCGGCCGGCAAGCCGGCCTCCGGCTCGATCGTCGCGCGAACCTGGATCTCTTGAACCAAACCCTCTAAGGGCCTGTCCGGGAAGTGATCACGGAGGATGGCGCGTGAGACGTGCCGCGAGGCAAGGACGCAGGGAGCGCCGATATGCAGGCATATCGGCGCGACCGAGGACGCTGCATCGTGGTGCGTCTCACGTGCCAGGCGCTCTGAGCCACTTTCCGGACAGGCCCCTAACCCGATACGAGTGCCCGCGCGTAGTCGTGGGCATCGAATGGACGTAAGTCGTCGACCCCCTCCCCCACGCCGACGAGCTTGACCGGAAGTCCGAGCTCGAAGGCGATCGCGATCGCCACTCCGCCGCGCGCGCTGCCGTCCAACTTCGTGAGCGCGACTCCCGTTACGCCCACCGCCTCACCGAAAAGCCGCGCCTGCTGGAGGCCGTTCTGTCCTGTTGTCGCGTCGACGACCAGGAGCGTCTCATGGGGCGCTCCCTCGATGCGGCCCGCGATCACGCGCCGGATCTTCTCGAGCTCGGCCATGAGATTCGCCTGCGTGTGCAGTCGGCCGGCGGTGTCGACGATGACGATGTCGCGTCCGCGTGCGCGGGCAGCCTCCACGGCGTCGTAGGCGACAGCGGCTGGGTCGGCTCCTCTGGGCGCGCCTACGAAGTCAGCGCCGGCACGCTCGGCCCAGATCTCGAGCTGCTCCTCCGCGGCAGCACGAAACGTGTCCGCTGCCCCCACCAGCACCGAGCGATCGTGCTCGCGCAGCTTCTGGGCGAGCTTGCCGATCGTCGTCGTCTTGCCCGTGCCGTTGACTCCGACGACGAGAACGACGCTCGGGCGCGCATCGAGGACGAGCAACGGAGGCCCTCCGAACAATGCCTCGGCCTCCTCCGTTAGCGCATGCTCTAGGTCACCAACTTCACCCCGCGCCTCCAGCCGACTCACGATCTCGGCCGTGGCGGGCACGCCCACGTCGCTGCGGATGAGCGCCTCCTCCAGGCGCTCCCAGGCCTCGTCGTCACCCGGATCGAACGCGGCCGACGCGAGCTCGGCCGTCAGGGCTCGGCGGCTCTTCGCGAGGGACTCGCGCATGCGCGCAAAGACGCCAGTTCGCTCCGGCTCGTCCGCCGCGGTCGGCTCATCTCCGAGCAACTCTGCCCAGGTACGACTCATCGTCCGAGCCTAGTGCTTCACGCAGCGGAAGAAGCAATGGCGTGCTCGCGCTGCGGGAGCCGCCGCGACACCACCTGCGACACTCCGTCCGGTGCCATCGTGACGCCGTAGAGGACGTCCGCCGCTTCCATCGTCCGCTTCTGGTGGGTGACGACGACGAACTGCGCCCGGTCGGAATAGCGGCGGAGCAGCTCGACGAAGCGCGCGATGTTGGTGTCGTCGAGGGCCGCCTCGACCTCGTCGAGGAGGTAGAACGCGCAGGGTCGCGCGAGGAAGAGGGCGAAGAGGAACGAGATCGCGCCGAGTGCCTTCTCCCCGCCGGACAGGAGCGAGAGCCGCGTGATCCGCTTTCCCGCCGGCCGGAGCTCGACCTCGACCCCGTGCTCCGACTCCTCCCCGTCCGGATCGACGAGGCGCAACAGCCCCTCGCCACCCGGGAACAGCGTTCCGGCAACCTCCTCGAAGTGTTGTGCAACGGACGCGAAGGTCTCCGCGAACCTGCGCTCAACGGTCTCGTCGAGATCCGCCCGTAGCTGCGCGAGCTCGTCGAGGCTTCGCTCGAGATCCTCGCGCTGAGTCTGCAGGTCGGTCAGCCGCTCCTTCTCGATGTCGTATTCCTCCTGGGCGAGCGGATTCACCTGGCCGAGCGCCGTTCGCCGAATCTCCAGCCGTTCGGCGCGCGCGGCGAGCCCGCCGCGATCGTCGCCCTCTGCGGGCTCTGCCGCCGCTGCCTCGAGCCTTCGAAGTGCGTCCTGAGCCTCGGCGTCGAGTCGCGCGAGCTCGACCTCGGCGCTCGTGGCGCTCTCCGTAGCCTCTTCGAGCTCCTGGCGAAGGCCGACCTCGGCGGCTCCGAGGCGCCGGAGCTCATCTCCCAGCGCCCCTGATCTCAGCGCGCCTGCGTCGACGCGCGCGCGCAGCGGTGCGTCGAACCGTTCGGCAGCATGCCGTGCGAAGCCAAGCTCGTCCGCGAGACGTGCCGCATGTTCGTGGATGCGCGCAAGGAGCTCGCGATCGATCGTTCGTGTGAGCGACCGCAGGGGAACATCTCCCAGAGCTGCCTCCGCGGCCTCTGCACCCGTCGCCGTCTCGTCGGCCACGCGTGCTGCCCTCTCCGCGCGCTCAGCGAGGTCTGCTGCCTGGGCCGCGACCTCGCGGCGCCTGGCTTCGAGCTCGAGCAGGACGGCTTCGGCCGTCTCGCCCGCGAACCACAGCTCTCGTCGGGCCGGGTCGTAGCCGAAACCCTCCGGAGTGACCGACGGCACGGAAGCGCCGAGCAGCTCCTCCTTGGGCACGACAAGAAACTCCTGAACCAGCTCCTGCGGATTGGCCCCGGCGAGAACGGTGAGGCTTCCGAGGCCCTCGGCGCGAGCCCGCTCGAGTAGCTCGAGCGCGGCGAGAGGATGGTCGGCCAGAACGGCGGATGCGCGAGTGCGCAAGGCGGCCGCGACCGCGCGCTCGGATCCGGCCTCGACCTCGAGCGCTCCGAGCGCGAGTCGAGCGCCTCGTTCAGCCAGAGCGCGCGCAGCCGGAGGGAGCCCTTCCTGCTCCGCGAGAACTCGCTCGAGAGCTCGAAGCCGCTCGCCGGTGAGACGGGCCTGCTCGGCCAGACCGTCTCGCTCGGCCGCAGCCCGTCGCGCGACCGCAGCCGACTCGAAAGCCGTGCGCTCGAGCTCTCGCCTACCGTCCGTCTCGCCCGGTGACGCCGGCTCGAGAGCCACGAGCTCTCGCCCGAGCCGGTCGCGAAGGGTGACGGCGGATTCGCTTCGAAGCTCCAGGCGCTCGCTCCCACCCTGCAGCCGATAGAGGGCAGCGACAGCAGCCTCACGCCGTCCGGCAGCATCCGAAAGCTCGTCCTCCGCTCGCGTGCGATCGGTAAGAAGCCCTTCCAGACGGGACTGGGCGCCGCGCCGCGCGAGCGCCCCTGAGTCGCGCCGAACCTCGACCTCGCTGCGGCGGTCTCCAGCGTGGGTGAGATCGAGCTCTGCGATCCGCGCGTGCAACGACGCGATGTCGAGGGCGAGCTTCTCGGCTCGCTCGGCAGCCGTGGCCTGCAGCGCGAGCGGACGGAGTCGCTTCCGCACCTCCTCCTCGACGTCTCGGGCGCGCTCGACCTGGAGCGCGACGCGCGCGAGCTTCAACTCGGCACGATGCCTGCGGCGCTTGAACTTGCCGAGCCCGGCGGCCTCCTCGATGAATGCTCGTCTGTCCTCAGGCTTCGAGGCGAGCACCTGCTCGACCTTGCCCTGCCCGACGATCGAGTGCATCGCCGATCCGAGACCGACGTCCGCGAGCAGCTCGACGAGGTCGGTCCGGCGTACGGGCGTCTTGTTGACGAGATACTGCCCCTCGCCGCCCCGAAATAGCCGACGGGTAATCGAGACCTCGCTGAAGTCGAGCTCGGGCCAGCCGCCGTCCTCGTTGTCGAATACCAGCTCGACCTCGCAGTGGTCTGCGCGTTTTCGCTCGGCGCCGCCGGCGAAGAGCACGTCGTCCGGCTTCTCAGCACGGAGCTCGGAAGGTGTCAGCGAGCCCGCAGCCCAGACAACGGCGTCCGCGATGTTCGACTTCCCCGAGCCGTTCGGCCCGACGACGACCGCAACCCCTGGCTCGAGATCGATCTCGAGCGGACCGGGGAAGGATTTGAAGCCGCGGATCTTGATCGACTTCAGGTGCACCGGACGCGCACGCTAGCGCGCGTTGCGGACGTCCTCGCGCGCGAGAAATCTCATCGGTCAGATCTGATCGGATGTCACGCCGAGCGCATCCAAGGCCTGCCGAGCGGCCTCCTGCTCGGCGGCCTTCTTCGTCGACTCCCTGCCAACCCCGAGCTGGACGCCGGCGACGTGGGCGGCGCAGACGAAGCGACGGTCGTGCGCCGGCCCTTCCACCTCGAGCACGGTGTAGTGCACCTGGCGACCTGAGCGGGCGAGCGCCTCCTGTAGCTCCGTCTTGTAGTCGACGTGGCTCGACCTCGCGTACTCGATCTTCTCGGAGAATGCGGCCACGATCGCCGGCTCGATCTTCTCGAACCCGTGCTCGAGATAGAGCGCGGCCATCGCCGCCTCGAGCACTGCGGCGAGGACGTTCCGACTCCGTGAGATGCGCTGGAGCTCCTCCGGGGCAACGGCTCCGGCGTACTGAGCGAGACGTTCCCCCAGGCCAAGCTCCTTCGCGATCCCGGCACAGGTCTGTCGAGAGACCACATGAGCCCGAATCTTCGCGAGCCGCCCCTCGGTCGCGTCCTCGAAGCGATCGAACACGGAGCGTGCGATGGCGAGCTCGAGGACACTGTCCCCCAGGAACTCGAGCCGCTCATACGACTCCGCGCGATCCTCTGCCCAGGACGCGTGCGTGAATACCTGCTCGGCCCGGTCGTCCGGAAGCTCGGCGATCAGACGTCCGAGCTCGGCAGACCCTCCTCCCTCGGCGTCCGTGCTTTCAGAGCTCCCTTCGGAAGCTTTACTCCTGGTGTGCGATGACGTAATCGATCGCCTTGCCGACGGTCGTGAGCCCGCGAGCATCGTCGTCGGGAATCTTGAGCCCGAACTGATCTTCCAGATCCATGACGACCTCTACGAGGTCGAGCGAATCGGCTCCCAAATCCTCCTCGAACGACGCCTCTTCCGTTATCTCGCTCTCCTCGATGCCGAGCTTTTCGGCGAGAGCGCCTTTCACCTGCTCGAGAATCTCCTCACGCGAGTGTGCCACCTGAAAACTCACCTCTCTGCCGTCGGGGTCGTGGAGCGCGCGGATGCTAACACGCCGGACTCGAGTCGTTCGACGACCTCGTGCTCGACGCCACGGGCGGCGAGCCGGATCGCATTGGCGATTGCCACGCGCGAGCTCGAGCCGTGCGCGATCACGACGAGGCCGCGGAGACCGAGCAGATACGCGCCTCCGTAGGTTTCGGGATCGAGCCGCCGACGCACCTGGCGGGCGGCCGGTCGCATGAGCAGGCCGGCGAGCTTCCCGCGTAGCGACGTCTCGAGCTCCTCACGGAGAGTATCGAGGAGACTCCTAATCGTCCCTTCGAGCGCCTTTAACGCGATGTTGCCCGTGAAGCCGTCGGTCACGATGACGTCGGAGTCCCCCTCGAGCAGGCTGCGGCTCTCGGTGTTTCCCGCGAAGCGGAGCGTGCTCGTCCGCAGAAGAGCGGCAGCGTCGAGCGTGAGCTGATTGCCCTTCTCGTCCTCCTCGCCGATCGACAGGAGCCGAACCTGGGGTTCTTCGATCTCCAGGATCTCCTCGGCGAACACCACTCCCATGTGCGCGAACTGGAGGAGATCCTCCGGCCGAGCGTCCGCGTTCGCGCCTGCATCGATCAGCACCGTCGGGCCGCGGCGGGCGGGGATCGCAACGGCGATCGCAGGACGCCGCACCCCGGGCAGGCGCCTGATGTGCAGGAGGGAGGCGGCGAGCATCGCTCCCGTCGAACCGGCGGACACGACGGCGTCCGCCTCGCCCGCGGCAACGCTTCGGACCGCGCGCACGAGCGACGAGTCGGGCTTGGCGCGTACCGACTCCACGGCGGGATCGTCCATCTCGATGACGTCCGACGTCTCCACATGCTCCAGACCGCGAGCATCGATCCCCGGTGGCCCGTACAGAATCGGACGGATTGCATCGGTGGCCGCGTCGGACGCGCCGCTGACGATCTCCTCAGGCGCACGGTCACCGCCCAGCGCGTCGACCGCGACCCGAATCATCGTCGAAGTATTGCGGGGTCTCTAGATGCCGAGTGGTTCGACGTCGCGGCCCTTGTACGTCTTGCAGTTCGGGCAGACGTGATGAGGGCGCTTCGGCTGCCTGCAGTTCGGACAGACCTGGACCCGCGCGATCGAGATCCCATGCTGCGCACGACGTTTGTCGCGCCTCGATTTCGATGTTTTCCGCTTGGGGACGGCCATTAGCGGTTGCGGAGTATACAGGCGGCCCCATTCTGCGAGGACGGCGATGCAAGGACTCCGTGAGGCCCCCGTAAGCGTTGGGTAAGGGTCTCCCACCCATCGATTGCAAAGACCGTCCCAAGGGTACGAAGGCAGGCGAATGCACGAAAAGCAATCGGAGGGAAGGGAGTACGACATGCGAAGAACTACTCAGCACCGAGGTTTGCAGCGCGCGTACCTCGGCATCCTGGGCGGCGCGACACTGATCGCGGTACTCGGCGCCGCGTTCGCGGCGACACTCGCCGGCACATCCGCGGCGGCGACAACCGTGGCTCCGAACAATGTGACAGAGCCTCAGATCACCGGTGAGCCTCGCGTCGGTCAGGTTCAGCGAGCCACGAGAGGGACGTGGACCGGAACGTCGCCGATCACGTACGAATACCGCTGGTTCCGTTGTGATGGCGCCGGTCAGCCGGACGCATCCGACTGTCAGAGGATCACCAACGCGAGCGACAACACCTACGTCGCGCGTCAGGGGGATGCCGGCTTCCGGCTTCGCGTCCAAGTCCTCGGCCGAAACGCCGACGGCCAGGACACGGCGACCTCGAACCCGACAGCCGAGATCACCTCGGCGGGACCGAACAACAAAACGGAGCCGTCGATCACAGGCACCGCGACGGTCGGTAGCACCCTGCAGGCCAATCGTGGCGAGTGGTCGGGCCAGCAGCCCATCACCTACACGTACGCCTGGCAGCGCTGCAACGCGCAGGGCGACAACTGCAGTGAGATCCAGGGCGCCAACGACACGGAGTACGAGGTTCGGGACGCAGACAGCGGCCGGACGATCCGTGTTCGGGTGACTGCGAGAAACGATCGCGGCCAGACGTCGGCAATCTCGAACCCGACCGGCGTCGTCGGCGGCGGCCAGACCCCGCCTCCGGCTCCGGGCAACTCGGTGCCGGTTGGAGATCTGAGGGCCGCCGGAGATCGACTCGTCGTCGCTTCGGTCGGCTTCAACCCGAACCCGGTGACGAGCCGCACCGCACCGATCACGGTACGCGTCAAGATCACCGCTCGCGGAGGCCGGCCGGTCAGCGGCGCACGCGTGTTCATGCGCGCGACGCCGAGAGTCGTCTCGGGTCAGACGCAGACGACTGGAGCGGACGGATTCGTGACGCTCACGCTGATCCCCAACCAGGCGTTCCCGCAGCCTCGGAGCGGGTTCAACGTGCAGTTCTTCATCAAGGCGTCTCGACCGGGCGACCCGGGACTCGGCGGCATCGCCGGCTACCGACTCGTGCAGGTTCGGCTGGCTGGCTAGGCGCGCGAAATCCCTGACGCCGTCCGCTTCGCGTTCGTAGCGGTCGTTCGAAGAAGCGCAGGTGAGGACGAGAGGCGGCCCCCGTGCCGCCTCTCGTCATTTCTAAGCGTTTCGTACGGATCCGTTAGCAGTCCGCAAGCAATCGCAGCCACGAGCTGGCGAATGCGTCTAAATCGACGCACGCACGTAAGCGAACGGATGGAGGGACTATGTTTCCTTTCGGCCACTGCGGCAGCCACAGGAGCGTTTCGGCTCCACTCGCGGTACTTACGGTGGCGCTTGCGTCGCTCACCCTGGCCTCAGCGGCTGGAGTCGCGGCGCCGAACGCGCGGCCGAGCAACACCGCTGAGCCAGCAATCAGCGGCAGAGCCGAGCAAGGGCGAACGCTGTCGGCGTCCCGGGGGAGGTGGACGGGGACGGGATCTCTCTCGTATGCATACCGCTGGGTGCGTTGTGGAGCGAACGGCGGGCGACCGGACGGGAACGACTGCGGCTTCATCCTCGGCGCCATACGCTCGAGCTATCAGGTGGCCAGCGCGGATGTCGCATCCCGCTTGCGCGTTCGCGTGACGGCGACGAACGCCGAAGGCGAGCAGACGATCGCATCGAATCCGACGGCGATCGTCGTCGGGCCACCGGTGAACACCTCGATTCCGCTAGTCCTCGGCACGGCACTCGTGGACTCGGTGGCCACGGTGCAGCCCGGAAGCTGGACTGGCCGGCAGCCGATCTCCTTCTCCTACGCCTGGTTGCGCTGCAACAGCGCGGGCGGCGAGTGCGTGGCGATCGGCGGAGCGACCGGCAGGAGCTACCGGCTCACGACCAGCGACGTCAACCACAAGCTGCGGGTCAGCGTGACCGCCCGTAACGCAGTCGGCTCCGCGACCGTGCTCTCGGGCGAGTCGGCGATCGTGAGCGTCCCGCTTCCCGCCGGGGCGATCCGGCTCGGAACGGGAGAGATCTCGATCCCGGCGACGAGCGTGCCGGCCGACCAGCGCCTGATCGTGTCACGGGTGACCTTCGCGCCGAACCCGGTGACCACGCGCACCCGGCCGCTCACCGTTCGCGTTCGAGTCGTCGATACACGGGGGTACGTCGTCCGCGACGCCGTCGTCTTCGTCCGCGCGACCCCGCGGGTGACGACCGGGGGCAGGCTCTTGGCGGGAACGGACGGCTGGGTGACGTTCCGGCTGCAGCCGCTATCGACGTTCCCGCTCCGCAAGCAGGGGAACGTGCAGTTCTTCGTCAAGGCCTCTCGGTCGGGCGATCCGGCGCTCGGCGGCGTCGCGGGCTACCGACTGGTTCAAGTCCCAACCGCTCGCATCTAGGAACGACGACTGGGAGCGAGGGAGATCTCGCTCCTACAGTCGTTCGCGGAGCTCCTCGAGTGCGGCCCAGCGCGGGTCCGGGTTCCGCTCGGTGTGCTCGTGCGGCTCGGCGTTCAGGTCCTTCCCGCACACGGGGCAGAGTCCGGCGCACTCGGGCCGGCAGAGAATTTGCTCGGGCAGGGAGAGGCCGATCGCGTCCCGCGCCCAGGCTCCGACCTCGAGCCGGTCGTCCACGACGTAGTCGGAGCGAAGCACATCCGCCGGCGGCGCCGACGGATCGTAGAACTCGCGTGCGGTAGCGTCGACCTCGACCCCCGCGTACCCGAGGCAGCGCATGCACGGCCCGGTGAGCCGCGCGTGCAGCCGCAAATCGAACACTGTCGTGCCCGACGCTTGCGTGATCTCGACGCCAACCGGAACCGTCTCGGGATGGGCCTCGTAGCGCTGCCCGCCGAGCAGAAACGGCTCGAGCTCGACCTCGATCAGCTCACTGCGCACCTCGCCGGGCCGGAGCCCGAGTCGCCGGAGATCGATCGAGCTCATGTCGGGAGCGTAGCGCCGGGAGTGAACGGCAACCCATTAGCTCGTCTGGTTGGTTGGTACGATCCGATCATGGAGGCTGATCGTTGGATGGGCCTCGACCTGCGCCATCTGGTGGCGCTGAAGACGATCGCGGACGTGGGCTCGTTCGGCAAGGCCGCCGAGAGTCTCGGCTACACGCAATCCGCGATCTCGCAGCAGATCGCGACCCTTGAGCGGATCGTCGGCCTCCGGCTCATCGAGCGCCCCGGCGGCCCCCGCCCCATCTCGCTCACCGAGGCGGGCCAGATCCTCCTCCGGCACGCCGAGGCGATCCAGGCGCGGCTGCTGGCGGCGAAGGCCGACATGCTGGCGCTCGAAGCTGGAGATGCCGGACGCCTCCGCGTCGGAACCTTCCAGAGCGTCGGCGCGCGCGTCCTGCCGACGCTGCTTCGCCGCTTCACGGAGACACATCCAGGCGTCGAGATCGTCCTCCGCGAGTCGGTGAACGAGGAAGAGCTGCTCGAGATGGTCGAGCGGGGCGAGCTCGACGTCACGTTTTGGACACTGCCCGTCGGCGCGGGGCCTTACGAGTGGACGGAGCTTCTCACCGATCCCTACGTGCTCGTCGTCCCGGCCGGGTCACCGCTCGCAGCGCTCAAGCGCACCCCGACGCTGAAGGAGATCTCCCTCCAGCCGCTCGTCGGCTTCAGCTACTGCGCCGCGATGAACCATGTCGAGTCGCAGCTCGCCTCCAGCGGCCGTGCGCCGAACGTCGTGTTTCGCTCCGACAACAACGGCACCGTTCAGGGACTCGTCGGCGCGGGAGTCGGCGTCAGCGTCTCGCCTCTTTTGACCGTGGACGAGGCCGACCCCGACGTCGTCGTCATCGACCTGCTCGGTCGGATCCCACCCAGAGTGATCGGGCTCGTCTGGCACCGGGACCGTCATCGCAGCCCGGCGGCCGAGGCGTTCGTGGAATCGGCGAGCGCCGTCTGCCGCGAGCTGGCCGCCGAGCCGGCTGCGGCGTAGCTAGAGCCTTTCCAGCTCTTCGGGCTCGAACGGCTCGGGACCGATGCCGGCGACGACCGTTTCCTGCGAGCGCTCGTGGAGCCGTTCTCGACCGCGCCTCACCGCACCGAGGAACTTGTCGAGGTTCACCTCGAGCGTCGAGAGGATGCTGTCCGCCCAGTCTTCCATCTCGAGCCGTGTCTCCCGCGCCTTCCGCTTCGCGTCGTCGACGATCTCGTCGGCCTGACGCTCGGCGATCTTCACGATCTCAGTCTGCGACGCCTCGCGAACGGCTTGCTCGCGGGCTTCTTGAACGATCCGATCGCACTCGCGCTTGGCTTCGGCGAGCATCTCCTGGCGTTCCTTGACGATCCAGCGGGCCTGCTTGATCTCCTCCGGAATCGTCGCGCGCATCTGGTCGAGGATCTCGTAGATCTCCTCGCGATCGAGACGAACCTGGTCGGTAAGTGGCACGGCCTTCGCGTTGTGCACGAGGTCGTCGAGCTTGTCGATGAGAACGAGTACGTCCATGGGTCGGAAAGTCTACTTATGCGTCAGGCCGAGAGCCTACGGCCGCCTTCGCGGCCGACACGCGGTTCCTCACGCACACGGCCGCTTCGCGACACGCGTTCCGCGCACGCTTGTTACTCCTGGGGTGACACGGGGGCGCCTGGGCGGCCGTCGGGGTACAGCTCTGCGAAACGCCGGGCGACCGCTTTCGGCACCAGCTCGTCCACCTTCCCGCCGAACGAGGCGATCTCCTTCACGCCGCTCGACGAGACGAAGCTGAAGAGCGGGCTCGCCATCACGTACACGGTCTCGATCTCGGGCGCGAGCAGGCGGTTCAGGTGGTTCATCTGGAACTCCCACTCGAAGTCCGAGATCACGCGCAAGCCTTTCACCATCGTCTGGGCGTTGTGCTTGCGCGCAAAGTCGACGACGAGTTCCGAGAACACGTCGACGACGACGTTGTCGAGCTCGCCGAGCGCACCCTCCAGGAATGCCACTCGCTCCTCGACTGAGAAGAGCGTCTGCTTATGGAGCGGGTCACGGATGACGCCGACGACGATGCAGTCGAAGATCGACGCGGCTCGGCGGATGACATCGACGTGCCCGTTCGTGACCGGGTCGTAGCTGCCTGGGCAAAGTGCTGTGATCATCGGGAGAAGAGCGTGATGCGTGCGGAACCGTAGCGGCGCGTGGTGACCAAGGTAAGCGGAAGCTCGGGCTCGCTGCGTGAGGAGGTCTCGACGACGGCCAGTCCTTCCTCCTCCAACAGGCTCGGCAACAACGCTCCGAGTGACGCCTGTTGCCGCTCCCAATCCTCGTAGGGAGCATCGAGGAGGATGAGGTTGTAGCGACGGTCGCGCGCGTTCTCCTCGCGCAACGCGCGAATCGCCTCCCGGCAAACGACAAGCGCTCCCGTCAGCCGCAGCTTGTCCAGATTGCGTTCGATCACGCGACACGCGCCACGATCTTGCTCCACGAAGACGCAGCGTGACGCGCCACGCGAGAGAGCTTCGAGCCCCATCGCGCCCGAGCCGGCGAACACGTCGAGCACCTTCGCCCCATCGACCGGGCCAACCAGCGCGAAAGCCGCTTCGCGGACCCGATCTCCTGTCGGCCGGGTGACGACGCCCTTCGGCGCCTCGATCCGGTGGCCCTTGCGCGAGCCGGCGACGATTCTCACGACTCGCCCAGGTGCTTCGCTTCGCCGAGCAGGCGGTCCGCCTCGCCCGCGAGCAGCCCTTCGTCGTTGAGCTCACGGGCGGCGTCGCGCGCACGCTCGAGTAGCGCACGATCCCGCCGGAGCCTGACGAAACGCAGATCCGAGAGCCCGGACTGGCGGGCGCCCAGGAGCTGTCCCTCGCCGCGGATCTCGAGATCCCGCTCCGCGAGCTCGAACCCGTCGTTCGACGCCACCATCGCCTCCAGACGCTCTGTTGCACCTTCCGACAGCTCCTCCCGCGATCTCGAAACGAGCAGGCAGTACGACTGCTCGGCGCCCCGTCCCACCCGCCCGCGCAACTGGTGGAGCTGCGCGAGCCCGAAGCGGTCGGCCTCCTGCACGATCATGATGGTCGCGTTCGGGACGTCGACGCCGACCTCGATCACGGTGGTCGCGACGAGCACGTCGAGCTCGCGAGCCTTGAAGCTCGCCATGACTCGTCGCCGGTCGGCGGGACGCAAGCGGCCGTGCAGACAGCCCACCCGGTACCCGCGGAGCTCGGCGGCGCGCAGGCGCTCCGCCTCCGCCTCGGCAGCTCGGGCGACGCTGGTCTCCAACTCCTCGATCAGCGGACAGACGACGTACGCCTGCCGTCCTTCGTCGAGATGCCGCCGGAGGCGCTGGTAGGCCTCCGAGCTCCGCTCCTCGGTGACCCACCCGGTGACGATCGGCTTTCGGTCCGCCGGTGGCAGCGCGAGCTCGCTCGTATCCAGGTCGCCGAAGACGGTGAGCGCGAGCGTCCGAGGGATCGGCGTGGCCGTGAGGTGTAGAACGTGTGGGCTCCGCCCTTCGACGAGGGCCGTCCGCTGGCCCACCCCGAAGCGGTGCTGCTCGTCCACCACTGCGACCGCAAGGTCTCGGAAGTCGACCTCCTTCTGGATGAGTGCGTGCGTTCCGACAACAAGCGGGGCGTCGCCCGACGCGATCAGCTGGCGCACTGCGGTGCGCTCGCGCGTGCCCAAGGAGCTCGTGAGCAGCGAGACTCGGATTCCGAGAGGCGTGCACAGCTCGTCGATCGTGAGGAAGTGCTGCTCGGCGAGCGTCTCCGTGGGTGCCATGAGGGCTCCTTGCCGACCAGTCTCGACCGCACGCAGAAGCGCGTAGAGCGCGACGACGGTCTTCCCCGAGCCGACTTCGCCCTGCAACAGTCGCTGCATCGGCGTCGAGCGCACGAGGTCGGCATCGATCTCCGCGATCGCCCTTTCCTGGTCAGAAGTGAGCGTGAAGGGCAGCGAAGCCCGGTAGTGCTCGATCAGCTCGCCAGGCGCAGGCAACGGCTCGGCGGACGATCTCTCGCGCGCCGCAGCGGCTCGTGCGAGCGCGACCTGGAGCACCACGAGCTCCTCGAAGGCGAGGCGGATGCGACCAGTCTCCGCGTCCTCGAGCGCGCGCGGCGCGTGCAGCGAGGCGAGCGCGTCCGAACGAAGAGGAAGCCTCTCGCGCGCAAGCAGCGCGGCGGGCAGCGGCTCGCCTGCGTCGCGCACAAGCTCGAGCGCCTGCCCGCGAAGCTCCCGGAGCTTCTTCTGCGAGACGTCCTCGCCCGCCGGGTAGAC
This sequence comes from Actinomycetota bacterium, assembly GCA_030857225.1. GTDB lineage: Bacteria > Actinomycetota > Thermoleophilia > Gaiellales > Gaiellaceae > GMQP-bins7. The sequence goes on along the minus strand of JALZOK010000004.1, from coordinate 24,243 downwards.
GGGCGCGAAATCGGCGGTTTCGACCTCGCCCTCGAGGTCGTACGACGATACGGCAAAGCCGAACTTGTTCGCGCGCCCGCGCAGCCGGATGCTGATCCCTGGCAGCAGGCGTTGCTCGAGCCAGGGCTGGTTGAACCACGTCGCATTGATCTCGCCGGTCTCGTCGCCCACCCGCGCGGTGAGGATCTTGAGGCGCCCACGACGGCGGCTGGAGACGGATCGGACCTCGACTTCGATCACCGCCTCCTCGTCGCCGAAGAGCTCGCTGATGCTTTTTGCTGGAACCGGCACCTCGTAGCGCCTCGGGCGCTGCCAGAGAAGGTCGCTTACTCGCTCGATACCGATCCGAGCGAGCTTGCGCGCGAGCGCCTGACCGACCCCGTGCAGGCTCTCGACAGGTTCTTCGAGTCGCTCGGGCCTGGGGACGCTTCGCGGGCGGGGCCAGGCTTCAGGTGACGGTACGCCGGCGAAGCCGACAGGGAGCCGGACTGAAGCGCTCGCCAACGTACGCGTCACTCATCCTGGAACCAGAAGAAGCCGACGGCGCCTGGCCCCGTGTGCGTGCTGACCACTGCGCCGAGCGTTGCCGTGAACTCGATCTCCGCTTTCGGGCGGACGCGCCAGACGAGCTCGCTCAGAGTGCCGACCCACTCCGGGGCATCCGCGTGCGCGATCGCGACGCGCAATCCCGGCCGATCCTCGGTCGCCTCGGCGAAGCGCCGCTCGAACTCGGCGATTGCTTTCTTGCCTCCACGCACGCGTGCTACTGCGACGACCTCGCCGTCGGAGACGCTCAGAATCGGGCGGACGTTCAAGAGCGAGCCCGCGAGCGCCGCCGCGCGACCGATTCGACCCCCGCGCTGCAGATACTCGAGCGTCTCGACGGTGAAGAGGACGGTGCTCTCCAACTGGAAGCGCTCGACGAGCGCGGCGAGCTCGACGTCGGTCGTGCCCCGCGCGAGCCGGCGTTGGATCGCGTGAGCGAGCAGGGCGATTGCGAGCGAAGCAGTTCGCGAGTCCACGACGTGCACTCGGTCGCCTCCGAGCTCCGAGGCCGCGAGCTCGGCGCTCTGGAACGTGCCGGACAACTTCGCCGAGACGTGCAGCGAGTAGATCCGCTCATAGCTCGCCAGGCTCTCATAGGTCGTGAGGAAGTCCTGCGGGGTCGGCTGCGAGGTGGCTGGAAGCACGGGAGACGTGCGGAGCTTCGAATAGAAGTCGGCGGGCCCGAGATCGGTGTAGTCCTTGAACGTCTCGTCCCCGAAGCGCACGTACAAAGGGACGAAGCGCATGTTGGGGAAGCGCGAAGGCGCCTCTGGGTAGTCCGATGTGGAGTCGAGGACGACGGCGGTGTTCTCGGCGGTGAGATTCATCCCCCTATCCTCCCAGCTGCGGCGCGCACCGCGCCGACGAGAACGTCGACGCCTTCGTCCTTTCGCACCAGCGCCACGCCAGAGCTCCGCGCGGCGCCGACTTCGTCCGGGCCTGCCGACGCGCTCAAGAAGATGACACTCGCCTCGGGACACTGCTCACGGACTTCAGCCGCGACTTCGGAGCCGTCCAAGTCGGGCAGGCGATAGTCGATCACCACCACGTTGGCTCCGAGCTCCGAGCACGCGGTGGCAGCGGCGCCCCCCAGCGCCACCCCGCCGACAACCTCGAGCCCGTCGTAGCGACCGAGCAGGAACTCGAGAGACTCGCGATAGATGTCGTTGTCCTCGACGAGCAGCACGCGAATCGTCACTCTGCGACCAGGAGCAGGGGGTAATGCGGCTGGCCCCCGTGGTGCGCCTCGATCTGGACGTCCGGATGGTCGCGCTGAAGGGAGGCGACGAGGCGGTCGAGCGGTGGCGCATCTTCTCCGGCGAGGAGGCCGAGCCACTCCCGGTCGCCGTCGAGGACGCGTTCGACGACCTCGTTGACGACGGTGTCGAGATCCTCGTCGGAGACGACCACGGCGTCGTCGACGAGGCCGAGATACGCGCCCTTCGAGATCGTGATGCCGTCGAGTGTCGCGTCACGCGAGGCGACCGTGACCTCGCCGGTCGTGACGGCAGCGAGCGCGTCCCGCATATCCGTCTCGTTCTGCGCAGGCGAGTTGGTTGCGATGTAACGCCCCATCGCAGCGAGGCCCGCCTGCACGGAGCGGGAGGGCACGATGTGCACCGGTTTCGAGCTGAGGCCGACCGCCTGCTCTGCGGTGAGGATGACATTGGCGTTGTTCGGCAGGACGATCACCTCGTCGGCCGGGGTCGCCTCGATCGCATCGACGATCTCGGAGGTAGACGGGTTCATCGTCTGTCCACCCTCGATGACCCTGGTAGCGCCGAGACTCTCGAACAGTCTTCGATTGCCCTGGCCGGGACAGACCGCGACAAGACCGGTCTCGAGCGTGACCAGCGGTGGGAGAGAGCTCCCTGCGGCTTCGGCGAGGCGCTCCGCGCGTTGCGAAGTCTGCACGTGCATGTTCGCGATCTCGACGCCTTCGACGACGCCGACCGCGGTTCCCGTAGCGAGCGCGAGCCCGGGATCGTCGGTGTGGACGTGCACCTTGAGCGCGGACTCGTCGCCGACGACCAGGAGCGAGTCACCGAGCCGCTCGAGCGCGCTCTCGAGGGCTGCCTGGTCGAGCCTCTCGCCTTCGACGACGAACACCGTGCAGTAGCGGTACTTCGACAGCTCCTGATGGATCGCCTCGAAGCCCAGAGCCTCGCTCGCCACCGGCGCATCCGGGAGAGCCTCGCCGGCCATCCCCAGCGCAAGCCCGCGCGTGATCTCGACGAGCCCAGCGCCACCTGCGTCCACGACGCCTGCGTCGCGAAGGACCTCCAGCATCTCCGGAGTGCGCGCCACCGCGTCCTCTCCACGTGCGAGCACGGCGGCCAGGAACTGCGGGGGCGAAAGGCGTCGATTTTCCTTTCTCTCCCCCTCCTCCGCCATCTCGCGGATCACGGTCAACATCGTTCCCTCCACCGGGCGCTTTACGGCCCGGTACGCGGCGTCGCTCGCCCCGCGAAACGCGCGGCGCAAGCGCGTCGTGTTGACATTGCCCGACTGCCCGAGCACGTCGACGAACCCGCGCACGATCTGCGAGAAGATCACGCCCGAGTTTCCTCGTGCGCCCATCAGCGCTGCGCGCGAGAGCTCCTTGGCGACGGCCTCGCTCCCCACTGCGCTCGACTTGTCGAGCGTCTCGACGATCGAGCGCAAGGTCAACACGAGATTGGTGCCGGTGTCGCCGTCGGGTACCGGATACACGTTCAGGTCGTCGATGCGTTGCCTGTGCGCCTCGAGGTTCTGCAGCGCGGCACGAGCGACCTCGCGCACGATCTCGAGCTGCATCAGCGCCCGCGGACCTTGTCGATGTGGACTTCGAGCGCCGCGACCGGCAGCCCGACCATCCGCTCGAGCTCGTAGAGCACCCGCGCGCGGACGGCGGTGGCGACCTCGGCGAGCTTGAGACCGCGCTCGACGACCACGCGCAGCTCGATCACGAGCCCGTCCTCACGCCTCTCCACGACGACGCCCTTCTTGCCGCTCAACGACAGCCGCGACCAAAAGCCGGTTCCAGCGAGTGCGACGACGCCGTAGCTCTCGGCCGCCGAAGAGCGGACGATCTGGGCGATCGCCTCTTCGGAGACGGCAACCTGGCCGAACTCGGTCGACGCGAGAACGTGGTGGCCGCGTTCCACGGCGCGAGCTTAGTGCTTTGCCGGTCTAGAGCGCTTTTTGGACTTTGCCGGCCTTGAGGCAGCGCGTGCAGACATAGGCGCGCGTGGGGCGGCCCTCGAGCAGAACTCGGACACGCTGGAGGTTGGGGTTGAAGCGCCGCCGCGTTGCAACCATCGAGTGGCTCCGGTTGTTGCCGAAGCCGGGCTTCTTCCCACAGATCGCGCAGACCTTGGACATGCGGCCGAGCAGTCTAGCTACCACGCGCAAAGATCGGAAACCGCTCGCGCGGATTTCCGATCGCGCGGCTGGTCTCTTGGCACAAGATCGACATCCGCTCGCGCGGATCTCGATCGCGCGAAATCCCTGAAGGCGTCCGCTTCGCGGCCGCGGAGCTCGGTTGAAGCTGGGGGTCTACCGGCTCGCGGCTGCTCGCAGGTGCGAAAAGACGTCAGCCATCTCGAGCGCGCTGCGCACGGCCTCCGCGCCCTTCTCGACGCGCGGCTCGGCCTGCTCGACACGATCGAGCGTGAGGAGGCCGAACGAGACCGGCACGCCGGTCTCGAGCGCGGCGAGCTGAAGCCCGCTCGCGGCCTCGCTCGCGACATAGTCGAAGTGCGGAGTATCCCCGCGGATAACGCAGCCGAGAGCGACGATGCAGGCAAAACGGCGGGTCTTGGCCAGCGCCGTCGCGGCGACCGGAAGCTCGAACGCTCCCGGGACGACCATGATGGTGATCGCGTCGCGGCGCACGCCGGCGAGCTCCAGCTCCTCGAGCGCGCGGTCGAGGAGCCGCGACGTGACGTTGCCGTTGAAGCGCGAGACGACGATGCCGACGGCCCGCCGACCGCCGTCGGGGACGCCCTCGAGAACCGCGTAGCCCTCGGGGATCTCGAGATCCCCCGCCGCGTGCTCGAGAGACGGCGCGACCACGATCGCCCCGGCGCTCTCGGCGTCGGGCTTCGACTCGGGCAGCTCGGAATCGGGGTCGAGGAGCTCGGGCTCGGCAGCGAGGAGCTCGTCGTCGGGTTCGGACTCGAGCTCATGCTCCGATGCCGGCTCCGGTTCACCGTCCGGCTCGAGGTCGATGTCGGGAGGGGGCGCTGCGATCGACCACGTCTCGACGTTACCGCGGCGCTCTGCGGCCCCGGCTGCGTCGTCCTCGACTCCTGGCTCGTCCACGACGCGGGGCCACTCCGAGAGGACGTTCTCGCTCGAGTCGTCGATGCCGACGTCGTTGTCGCCGTCGCGGTTCACGTGTCGCTCTCTCTATCAGGCTCGGGCTCGAGGCGCGCGCCCTGGTGGTGCAGCTTCGTGATCGTATGTCCGAGCTTCTCGCGTTTCGCGTTGAGGTATCTCGCGTTCTCCGCCTGTGGCTCGACCTCGATCGGCACCTGCTCGACGACGGTCAGGCCGAAGCCGTCGAGGCCCGTGAGCTTGCGCGGGTTGTTGGTGAGGATCCTGATCGTGGTCAGGCCTAGATCAGCCAGGATCTGGTTCCCGATCCCCCACTCCCGTGCGTCCGCCGGGAACCCGAGTTCGAGATTCGCCTCGACCGTGTCCAGCCCGGTCTCCTGCAGCTCGTACGCCTTGAGCTTGTTCAGGAGTCCTATTCCGCGACCCTCTTGGGCCATGTACAGGAGGACACCGGAGCCCTCAGCCTCGATGCGGGCGAGTGCCAGCTCGAGCTGCTCGCCGCAGTCGCAGCGCAGAGAATGGAAGACGTCGCCGGTGAGGCACTCCGAGTGCACGCGGACGAGGACGTTCTCGGCGCCGTCGATGTCGCCCTTGACGAGGGCGACATGCTGCTTGTCGGCGATCAGCTCTCGGTAGGCGATCGCCTGAAACTCACCGTGATCGGTGGGCAGCCGGACCGAGACCACGCGCTCGACGAGCTTCTCCTGCCGGCGCCGGTGCTCGATCAGATCGGCGACCGTGATCATCTTCAAGCCGTGCTGTCGACTGAATAGCGTGAGGTCGGGCACGCGTGCCATCGTGCCGTCCTCGTTCATGATCTCGCAGACGATTCCGGCGGGTATCAGGCCGGCGAGACGGGCGAGATCGACCGCCGCCTCGGTCTGACCCGAGCGCTGCAGCACGCCGCCGGGCTTCGCCCGCAGGGGAAAGACGTGGCCCGGTTGCACAAGGTCCTGCGGGGTCGAGCCCGGGTCGATAGCGACCTGGATGGTGCGCGCGCGATCGGCGGCCGAGATTCCGGTCGAGACCCCCTCGCGCGCCTCGATGGAGACGGTGAACGCCGTTCCGAGCGGCGTCTCGTTGTGCTCGGTCATGGGCCGTAGCGCCAGCTCGTCGCAGCGCTCGGGGGTCAGGCAGAGACAGATGAGCCCGCGCGCGTGGGTGGCCATGAAGTTGATCGCCTCGGGCGTGACGAACTGGGCTGCGATGGTCAGGTCGCCCTCGTTCTCGCGGTCGGCGTCGTCCACGACGATGACGAACTTGCCGGAGCGGAAGTCCTCGATCGCCGCCTCGATCGTCGAGAAGGGCGAAACGGTCTCCGGGGCCTTGACCACGCTCACTCCCCTGATCGTAGCCCCCGCGCTCCGAGCAGTCGCTCGACGTACTTCGCGAGCACATCGGCCTCGAGGTTGACCTCCTGGCCGGGCGCGAGAGCGGACAACGTCGTCGCCTGGAGGGTGTGTGGAACGAGCGCGACCGCAAACTCCTCGGCGTGCAACTCGGCCACGGTGAGCGAGACGCCGTCGATGGCGACCGAGCCCTTCTCCACGCAGTAGCGAAGCACGTCCTGGGGCGCCTCCACGAAAACCCGTAGCCCGTCGCCCTCCGCCTCGACCGACTGCACGCGACCCACGGCGTCGACGTGGCCCTGTACGTAGTGACCACCGAGCGGATCGCCTGCCCGCAGCGCGGGCTCGACGTTCACCGCATCGCCGGCCGAGAGACGTCGGAGCGTCGAGCGCGTGAGCGTCTCCGGCACAGCGTGCATCGAAACCCGAGCACCGTTGACGGACTCGGCAGTGAGACACACGCCGTTGATCGAGATCGAGTCGCCTGCGTCGAGCTGCTCAGCCGTCTTCGGCGCTTCGACGACGAGCGCAAGCCCCGTGCCGCCCTCTGCGGAGACGACTCGGCCGAGCTCGCGGACGACCCCCGTGAACATGCCGAGAACGTAGCTCAGTGGCGACCACTATGGCTCGTGGACGTAGCCCTGGATCACGACGTCGGCTCCGATCGGTCGCGATTCGAGCCGCGTGAGCGCGACCGGCGCAGGGAGCCCGGCGAGCATCCCCGAGCCCTCGCCCGAGAGCTTCGGCGCGACGAAGACCAGCAGCTTGTCGACGAGGCCCTGCTCGAGAAAGGCGGCGGCGAGCGTCGGGCCACCCTCGAGCAGGAGCGACTGCACACCTTCTTCTGCAAGCGACTCCAGCTCCTCGCGAAGCGTCCCAGGCCGCAGCTCGAGCTCGGAGCCGTCCGGCAGCGGACCTTTCCCGAAGGCGAGCCGGCGTGGCTGCCGGATCACAGGGACACCGCGAGCGTCGAGCCGCGGGTTCTCCCAGCGCACCGTCCCCATTCCCACGGCGACAGCGTCGGACGCCGCGCGCAGCACGTGCACGAGGCGGCGCGAGTCCTCTCCGCTGACCCAGCGCGAATCGGGCAATGCGACCCGCCCGTCGAGCGAAACGGCGACCTTGTAGGTCACGAACGGCCTTTCCTCGCTGACCCACGTCCGCCACTCTTCGATCTGCTGGCGGCAGCGGAAGGCGAGCTCGCCCTCGACGAGCTCGACCTCGACACCCGCTTCTGCGAGCCGCGCGAGCCCGCCGCCGTGGTCTGGATGCGGGTCCGATTGGCCGGCGACGACCCGCGCGACTCCCGCGTCGACAAGCGCCTCGGCGCAGGGGGGAGTGCTCCCGTGATGCGCGCAGGGTTCCAGCGTGACGTACACGGTCGAACCGCGAGCCTTCCCTCCGGCGGCCGCGAGCGCGTTCGCCTCAGCGTGTGGTCCCCCCGCCCGCTCGTGCCAGCCTTCCCCCGCGACCTCGCCGGCAGCGACCACGACCGCCCCGACGACCGGGTTCGGGTGGGTGGTCCCGCGCCCACGCTCCGCGAGCGCGACCGCCTGTTCGAGAAACTCGGCGTCCATGAGAACGATCCTAGGAGCTCTTACCGCCGGAAGAGTCGCGCCACGAAGAAGCCGGCCGTGTCGTGGAGGTGCGGAAGCGTTTGCAGGAACTCTGGCCGATTCGGATGACGGAACCGTGGCCACTCCTCGGCGAGCGAGGGGTCGACCTCGAGTCCCGAGGCGTCCACGACCGCCTCCGATTCGTCAGCGTTGATCGTGCACACCGAGTAGACGATCGTTCCTCCCGGGTTGACTCGATCTGCCGCGGCGCGCAGCAGCTCCAACTGAAGCTCCGGGAGCGGCTTCGCACGCCACCGGAGGTCCGGCCGTCGGTTGAGCACGCCGAGGCCAGAGCATGGCGCGTCCACGAGCGCACGATCGAAGCCGTCGAGCTCGGGCGGTAGGTCGCGGCCGTCTGCGACGACGACCTGCATGTTCGACGCTCCGAGCCGACGCGCCGTCACCTCGAGCTCGTGCGCCCTTGCCTCGTTCACGTCAACGGCGACGACTTCGCCTGCGAGCATCGTCGCCTTGCCCCCGGGGGCGGCGCAGAGATCGAGCGTCCGCTCGCCTTCCAGCGCGCCGACCGCGAGCCCGACGAGCTGCGAGGCGCGACTCTGCGGCCAGATGCGGCCCTCGGCCAGGACGCTCTCGTCGATTCGGTCGACGATCCAGGCGCCCGGGATTTCGGGATCGAGGGCGCCCTCCACCTCGCCATCGACAAGACGTATCGCGACCTCCGCCGGCTCGTTCTGCGCGCGCATGAGCTGGATAGCCTGGGACGCGCCCAGGTCGCGCCACCACGTCTCCGCCACCCAGTCCGGATATGAATGCTTGAGCGCGGCTTCGCGCGCGCTCGTTTCCGGGAGCGCGTCCAGCAAGTTGTCGATTCCATCGGCGAGGCGCCGGAGAACAGCGTTCGTGAACGCGACCGCGCGCGAAAGCCCGGCCGCGCGAACGAGCTCGACCGACTCGTTCACCGCCGCATAGCGCGGGACGCCACCGACGAACGCGAGCTGATACGCGCCCAGGCGCAGGGCCGCTCGGACCGGCGGGTCGAGGCGGCGCACCTTTCGTCGTCCGAGGGTCTCGATCGCGTGATCGAGAGTCCCCACCCGCTGCACCGCGCCGTACGCGAGGCGCTGTGCAAGCGCGCGATCCCGCTCGTCCAGCCCGGCTGCCGCGGTACGGAACGCATGATCGGCGTACGCATCGTCTTCGAAGACGCGAAGGAGAACCTGGAAGGCCGCCCGCCGCCCAGGGCTTATCTGAGCCCGCGAAGCCATGCGTCGTATTCCATCCTGCGCCGACCCTCGGGCTGCACCTCGATCGGCTCGAACGAGCCTTCTTCGGAGACACGCGCGCGCCAGACCGTCACGTCTCGATCGTGGAGTCGGGCACGCGCCCCGATGTGCGGGGAGAGCGCTCGAACGCGGTTCACCAACGCTTCCGGCGGTAACGAGAGGTCGAGGACGCGATCTGCGGCGGCGATCTTGTCGGCGTACGTGACGCCATGGTTCATCTGTGGTCGATACGCACGGTCTGGATCCTCGAGAACGTCGGCCAGGAGCTCGACCGCGATCGGCGCAGCCTTGGCGAAGACCTCTCCTGCGTCATCCTCCGGCTCGATCGAGAGTGCCCGCTGCGCGGCGATCGGCCCGGCGTCGAGCTCCTTCACGAGCTCGATGATCGTGACGCCGGTCTCGTCGTCCCCGGCCATCAGCGCGCGCTCGACCGGAGCCGCACCTCGCCAACGCGGGAGGAGCGACGGATGCACGTTCAGCCAGAGGCGCTCGGCCAACAGCGACTCGGGAACGAGGCGGCCGTAAGCGACGGCGACAACCGTCGGCGCGTCCAGCTCCAGCCCGGCCTCGAGCAGATCGGGTTGGAGCACCGGAATCCCGAGCGCCGCCGCCGCGGCCTTGGCCGGAGGCGGCGCAAGCTTCCGTCCGCGTCCCGCGGGCGCATCCGGTCGAGTGAGCAGACAGCTGATCTCGTGCGTGACTGCGAGCCGGTTCAGGACGTCGGCGCCGAACCGCGCGGTGGCCGCTACCGCGACCCTCACCGAGAACCGAGCACGGGCTGAGGCCGGAGCTTGCCCTGCGCCGCGCGACGAGACTCGTCATCGGTTCGATCGACGATGAGCACGCCATCCAGGTGGTCGAGCTCGTGCTGCACGATCCTCGCCGAGGGCTCCTCGAGGTCGAGCTTCACCGGTTCGCCGTCACCGTCGAGGCCTTCGAGGGTGACCGCCACCGAGCGCTCGACCGGCACGAGCACGTCGCGCAGCGACAGGCATCCCTCGTCGTCCACCTCGACCTTGCCGGAGCGCTTCGTGATCACGGGATTCACCAGCACACGATCCTCGCCCGCATCCGTGAAGACGAAGAGCCGTCTCAGGACTCCGACCTGCGTCGCCGCCAGCCCGACGCCCTGCGCCTCGTGCATCAGCGCGGTCATCCGCTCGGCCAAGCGGCGAACATCGTCATCGACAGCTTCGATCTCCCTCGCCTTCATGCGGAGCGCGGGATCGCCGTACTGGCGGATCCGCGCGAGCGCGAGCATGCGCCGGGCTTCGAGCTCGAGCTTCCGCTCGTCGTACTCATCCTCGTCGTGATCGTGCTGGTGGTCGTCGTGATCGTGGTTCATAGCGCGGCGAGTCTAACCAAGGAACAGACTGGCACTTGGCGTCGTCAGAGCGACTGCGGATCGACGTCGACGACCACAGAAAGACGGTCCCGACGCATCGCCGGCGCGGCGGCGGCGAGCAACGAGGCGGCACGGCTCGCGAACGCTCGCGGCGACTCGGTCTTCGCCACCAGCTGCGCGCGGTGCCGTCCGCGCAGCCGGAGCAACGGCGCCGGACCGATCAGGCGGACGCCGGCTTCGGTGAGCGCGTGACGGAGCTCGCCGAGCATCCGGAGAGGCGCGGCCGGCTCGGTGCCGGACACGACGATCGAAACGAGGTGGCTGAAGGGTGGATAGCCGAGCTGCTCCCTACGCATGAGCTCTCGCGCGAGAAATCCCGCGACGTCGTGCCGGATGGCGAAGGCGAACGGAATCGCATCCGGCTGAAAGGTCTGTATGAGCACTTTCCCGGGGGCGTCTCGTCCGCTCCGTCCCGCCAGCTGCGTCACGAGCTGGAATGTTCGCTCCTCGGCGCGGAAGTCCGGGAAGGCGAGTCCAGTGTCCGCGTCGACCACCGCCGCCACCGCCACGCCAGGGAAGTGATGCCCTTTCGCCACCATCTGCGTCCCGATCAAGACCGCGGCCCGTGCGCGCGTGAACCGCTCGAGGGCGTCACGGAGCGCTCCGGGCTTCACTGTCGTGTCGGCGTCCAGCCGAATCCGCTCGAGCCCTGGCACGCGGCGGGCGAGCTCGGCCTCGAGCCGCTGCGTCCCCGCCCCGATGCGGGCGAGCTCGACGGAGCCGCACTCCGGGCAGTGCTCGGGAAGCTCCTCGGAATACCCGCAGTGGTGGCAGCGCAGACGCCCGTCGCGGTGCAGGGTCAAGGTCACGTCACAACTCCGGCAGCGTCGTGACACTCCGCAGGCACGACAGTGGATAGCTCCCGAGATGCCGCGACGATTCAAGAGCAGCACCGCACGGCCTCCGCGTTCCTCCACCGCGGCGAGCTCGGCGAGCAGCGGCGCCGAGAGCGGATAGCCGGCTTCACGCCGCAGATCGACGAGCCGCACCGATGGCATGGGCGCTCCGATGCGCGACGGGAGCTCGAGCCGCTTGAGGCGCGCCCAGCTCTCCACCCTCGGAGTCGCGCTTCCGTACACGGCGACCGCACCTTCCAGCGCAGCGCGCTTGGCCGCGACCGTGCGCGCGTCGTAACGCGGATCCGACTCCTGCTTGAACGACGAATCGTGCTCTTCGTCGACGACGATGAGCCCGAGCGCAGGCACGGGAGCGAAGACCGCGGAGCGCGCGCCGACGACGACCCGCGCCTCTCCGCTCGCGATCCGCTCGCGCTCGTCGCGCCGCTCAGCGTCACCGAGAGCGGAGTGCAGGACCGCAACGCTCTCGCCGAAGCGGGCCGCGAATCGCCCGACCGTCTGCGGCGTGAGCGCGATCTCGGGAACGAGCACGATCGCGCCGAGCCCGCGGGCGAGCGCGTCGCCACACGCCTGGAGATAGACCTCCGTCTTGCCGCTTCCGGTCGGGCCGTACAGGAGGATGTGATCTCCGCCGCCGGAGAACGCCTTCGTGATTTGCTCGATCGCGTCCCGCTGAGCCGCTGTGAGCTCGGCGGGCTCGGCCTCACCCACGAAGGCGTCCCGCGGCGTGGTGGCCCGTCGCTCGCCTCGCCTCGCGCGAGCGTGCGGTGCGACGAGCGCCAGCGCCCGCGCGGGAGTCGAGCCGTAGTACTCCGCGATCCACAGCGCGAGCTCGACGAGTAGACCGGAAACCTGGTCGACTACCGGCCCAGCCGTCGCTATTTCGACGCCGGGCGGCGCTTCGACCCCCACGCGTATCACAACGCCGCGCACCCGCCGCCCGCCGAGCGAGATGGAGAGGACCGCGCCTCGCTCCACCCCATCGTCGACCTCGTATGTGAACGCTCGCGCCAGCGCGCGGGCCGTGACGAGCGGGTAGATCTCCGCAAGCGGCATTCCGGCGAGCGTAGCCTTGTGACTGTCACCCCAGGTGACTGTCACCCGCGTTTCTCGTCCTACCGGCTGCGGCAGCGGTGTAAGGTCTCCCTTACATGAGCTGCTCGATGATCCGCCTCGACGCCGTCACCAAGCACTTCGGCCAGGTCGCCGCCGTCGACGAGACGTCATTCTGCGTCGAGCGCGGCGAGCTCGTAGCGCTTCTCGGCCCGTCTGGCTGCGGGAAGACCACGCTACTGCGCCTGATCGCCGGGTTCGAGCGTCCTGACGCAGGCACCGTCGAGGTCGCCGGGCGCCAGGTCGCGGGTCGAGGCGGCTGGATTCCACCGGAGAAGCGCCGTGTGGGGATGGTGTTCCAAGACTACGCGCTCTTCCCGCATTTGACCGTCGCCGAGAATGTCGGGTTCGGCCTTCCGCGACGTGCGCGGCCGGGCCGCGTGTCCGAGCTCCTCTCCATCGTCGGGCTCGACGCTCTCGGCGCCAGGTACCCGCACCAGCTCTCGGGCGGCCAGCAGCAACGCGTTGCCCTGGCACGCGCACTCGCCCCTGCGCCCGAGCTCGTGCTCCTCGACGAGCCGTGGTCGAACGTCGATCCTTCACTGCGCGAGTCGCTGCGGGCGGAGGTCACGGAGATCATCCGTCCGCTGGGCATCACCGTCGTTCTCGTGACCCACGACCGCGAGGAGGCCTTCTCGGTCGCGGACCGTATCGCGCTCATGCGCAACGGCAAGGTCGTCCAAGAGGGTACGTCCGAGGAGCTCTACTTCTCTCCGATTTCCCGCTGGGCGGCGGAGTTCGTGGGTGCGGCCAACGTCCTCACCGGCCCTGTGGTCAGTGGTCTGGTCAAGACGTCGGTGGGAACGTTCCCGGCCAACGGCGCATCGGCGCACAACGCCGCGCAGGTGCTCATCCGGCCCGAGTTGCTCGAGCTCGAGCTCGACCCAGCGGGCGCCGCCGAGGTCGTGGCGCGCGAGTTCCGCGGTCATGACGTCTTCTACCGCGTCTTGCTCGACGGAGTCGAGCTCGTCTCCCACCGCCCGTCCACCGAGTTCGTCCCACTCGGCTCGCGCGTCTCGATCCGCGTGCACGACGGCCACGTTCCCGTCCTGGACTGAGTTCCCGGATCTGTGTAAGGTACACCTTACATCGCTGGTGGGGCAGGGCTTACACCGGGAGGGAAGCGCATGCGGAAGAAACTGATCGTGATCGCACTGGCTACGGGCGCGGCGGCCCTCGTCTTCGTGGCCGGAGCCTCCACCGCGCCGGCGCAGACCACATCCCTGACGGTCTACTCGGGCCGCGACGCCGCCCTCGTCAAGCCGATCATGGATCGGTTCACGCGCGAGACGGGCATCGCGCTGAACGTCCGCTATGCCTCCTCCACGTCCCTCGCCACCGCGCTCGTCGAAGAGGGAGGCAACAGCCCTGCAGATGTGTACTGGTCGCAGGAGCCGGGAACGCTAGGGCTCGTCGGCGCGCGGGGCTTGCTCGCTCGACTCCCGCAGAAGACCGTGGGGAGGGTTCCCTCGCGATTCTCGACGCCGAGCCGCCGCTGGGTAGGGACGAGCGCGCGCTCGCGGGTGCTCGTCTACAACACGCAGTCGGTCCCGCGCCAGCAGCTTCCCGCCTCGGTCTGGGGGCTCACGAATGCGCGCTGGAAAGGGAAGATCGGTGTCGCGCCTACGAACGCGTCCTTCCAGGCATTCCTGGGCGCCACGATCAACCTCTTCGGCGAGACCCGCGTACGAATCTGGCTGCGCGGCCTGCAGGACAACGACGTGCGCTTCTACGCGAACAACACGGCCGTCGTGCAAGCAGTCGGGCGCGGCGACATCGAGGCAGGTCTCGTCAACCACTACTACCTCTACAACGTCCTCGCGGACACACCGAACCTGCCGATCGCCAATCACTGGTTCCGAGCGGGTGACCCGGGCAACCTCGTGCTCGCCGCCGGCGTCGGCATCGTCGCATCCACGAAGAAGAGTCCGGCGGCTCAGCGGTTCGTCGACTTCCTCCATTCGAAGTGGGCGCAGCGCTTCATCGCGCGCGGCCCCGGTGCCGCCGAGTATCCGGTGATCAAGGGCGTGCCCCGCCGCCCCGGGCTGCCCGCGCTGACGGAGATCCGCGGCCCCAAGTACAACCTCGGTCGGCTCTCGGCAGATCTGGCACCGGCCGTACGGCTCCTGCTGGAGCTCGGCTACATCAAGTGAGCAGTCGCGCGACGGCGGCGGACTCGCCGTTTCGCCGTCGCGCGCCGCTCCTCCTCGTCCTGGGCGCCGGCGCGGTCGCGATCGCGGCGACCCTCCCGCTCGCGTACCTCGGACTGCGAGCGCTCTCGTCCGACGCCGACGCGCGGGCGCTCGTCTCTGTGTCGACCGCAATCGAGCTCGTGATCGCCACCACCCTGCTCTGCGCCGGGGTCGTGGCAGCTGCGCTGGCCATCGGCGTTCCGCTCGCCTGGCTCGTCGTTCGCACGGATCTGCCCGGCCGGAGGTTCTGGGGCCTCGCTGCCTCGCTCCCGCTCGTCATCCCGAGCTTCGTGGCCGCGCTCGCGCTCCTCGGCGCGCTCGCTCCGCGCGGGCTGCTCCAGAAGGCGCTCGAGCCGCTCGGCGTCGAGACCGTTCCCGAGCTGAACGGATACTGGGGAGCCCTGCTCGCCCTCACGCTCGCGACCTACCCGTACGTTTTCTTGCTTTCCGCTGCTGGCTTGCGAAGCGTCGACCCCTCGGCGGAGGAGGCCGCGCGCAGCCTCGGCGCCGGCAGGCTCCAAGTGTTCCTCCGCGTGACGCTTCCGTCGCTCAGGCCGTCGCTCGCGGCGGCAGCGCTGCTCGTGGCTCTGTACGTCCTGTCCGACTTCGGGGCTGTCTCGCTGATGGGCTACTCGACGCTGACAACCGGCATCTACGTGCGCTACGAGGCGCTCCTCGCGCTGGAGGCGGCGGCGATTCTCGCACTCGTTCTCGTCGCGCTCGCCGTCGTCGTCGTGCTCATGGCGGGACGGTTCAGGCTGCGGGGCGCGATCCATCGGAGCACACCAGGGGCGAGCCGCTCGGCCCAGGTCATCCGACTCGGCCATTGGCGCTGGCCCGCGCTCGCGTTTGCCACCGCGATCGTCGGCGTCTTCCTCGTGCTGCCTCTCGGCGTCCTCGTCTGGTGGACCGCTGTCGCCGATCCGATCGCCGGGCGGGAAGACGTAGCGTGGGAAGCAGCCCTCAACTCGGCGCTCGCGGCCGGTTCGGCGGCCGTGCTCGGCGTGCTTCTCGTCCTGCCCGCCGCACTCCTCGCATGGCGCTATCCGTCGATCCTCTCGCGCTGGCTCGAGCGGCTCACGCTGCTTCCGAGCGCGCTGCCGGGAATCGCCGTCGCGCTCGCGCTGGTGTTTGTCGGCGCGCGGATCGGCGGCATCGTCTATCAGACTCTCGGCCTGCTCCTCTTCGCGTACCTCGTGCGCTTCATGCCCTACGCGCTCGCGTCCACGCGCGCCTCGCTCGACACCGTGAGCCCCCGGCTCGAAGAGGCGGCGAGATCACTCGGTCGGCGACCTCTCGGCGCGACGACGGCCGTCGTCCTCCCGCTTGCTCGCTCGGGAATGCTCGCGGGCGCGGCACTCGTCTTCCTCAGCACCGTGAAGGAGCTGCCGGCAACACTCCTTCTGCGTCCGATCGGGTTCGACACTCTTGCGACCGAGATCTGGGCGGGAACGGCGATAGGCGCGTACTCGACCGTGGCGCCTTCCGCGCTCCTTCTCGTCGCGATCGCGGCTCCTCTCGTCTACCTCCTCTCCTGGCGCAATGCCTGGGAGCTGGGCGCGGCCGAGTAGGATCCGAGAATGGCGCAGCCACACGGCCACTCCGTCGACGAATACCTCGAGACGATCTATTTCCTCGCCTTCCCGATCGGGGAGTACCGGCCCTCGACCGGGTCGACCGCGATCGCTGCCCGGGTCGCCGAGATGCTCGGCGTCTCGCGCGCCTCGGCCGGAGAGATGCTGAAGCGGCTCGAGGCCGACGGCCTAGTCGAGCGCGGCGACCAGAAGGAAGCGATCCTCACCCCGACCGGCACCGAGCGGGCCAAGCGCGTCGTCCGCAAGCACCGCATCATCGAGCGCTTTCTCACCGATTTCATGGGCTACACCGCCGGTGAGTCGCACGTCCACGCGGACGAGCTCGGAGACACGTTCACCGACGAGATGATCGAGCGGATCAACGACCGCCTGGGTCGTCCCGACCGCTGTCCGCACGGCTGGCCGGTGGAGCCGGAGGTCGAGCAGGCCGAGAACAAGGAGCTCGTTCCGCTCGGCGATCTCGACCCCGGGCGCGAAGCCGAGATCATGCGGCTCGCAGAGCACGACGGCGACCTCCTGCACTGGTTCTACGACGAGGGGCTCGTGCCGGGAACGCATGTGTCCGTGCGCAGCGCACAGCCTGCCGCAGGTCAGCTGACCGTACTCGTCGACGGCGCCGAGCGCGCGCTCTCCGAAAAGGCCGCGGACGGGATCTACGTCCGCGCCGCCTAGCGCGTTCTTACGAATCGCTCAAACCTCCTTCAAAGACGGCTGCCAGGATGCGCACGCAGTCCAATGTTGCATGTGACTGGGGAAGGAGAGTGGGACCGATGAGAACGAATCGGTACGTCGCCGCGGCAGCTACCGGCGCCGTGGCTCTGTTGATCGGCGGAGGTGCCGCGTTCGCAGGTCAGAGCGCCGAGGACAAGGGCGCGCGCTGCGAGGCGCGGATCGCGAAGATCGCGGAGAAGCACGGCATGACGGTCGAGCAGGTCGAGGCCAAAGTGAAGGAGAGGCTCACGGCCAGGCTGAACGCCGCTCTCGGCGCAGGCCGGATCACCGCCGAACGAGCGGCCATGCTCAAGGAGCGGATCGCCGAAGGCAGTCTCTGTCAGGGCGCTCATGCCCTCAAGGCGAAGCACAGAAAGCACCGCCTGCTTGCGGCCGCCGCGGAGTTCCTCGGGCTGGACCGCGCCGAGCTCAGGGCGGCACTTCCTGGGACCTCGCTGTCAGCGCTCGCCCAGAAGCAGGGAAAGAGCGTGGCCGACCTGAAGGCCGCGATGCTCGCTCCGGTCAAGGCGAAGCTGGCGAAGGCCGTCGAGTCGAAGCGGGTCACGCAGGAGCGCGCAGACCAGCTGCTCGATCGCCTCGAGGATCGCGCGGACCGCCTCATCGCGAGGACCTTCCCGACGGGGTAGCTCTTAGGGCGTTCTTAGGGAACTCACACAATCGTCTTACGAATGTGCGATTGACTAGGAAGGGCATTCCCTCCGATTGCACACCGAAGGCCCGTGCGAGCGGGCCTTCGGCATGTCAGAGGGCAGGGCTGCGAAACTGACGAGAATCGTTCGCGGCAGTCACCGTGAACGCCTTCCCAGCGCTCGGCCCGCACGAAGTGCCTGAACCGGATCCGAACACTGTCATCTCCGCGCGCGGGGTCGAGAAGCACTATGGCCGCACCGTCGCGCTGGCGGGTCTCGATGCCGACATCGGCCCGGGCATCACCGGCCTGCTCGGCTCGAACGGCGCCGGCAAGTCACGTGCTCGACGAGGTCGAGCGGCTCGGCTCCCAGATCCTCGTCATGTCGCAAGGCAGGCTCGCCGCAGCCGGTGACTTCCACGAGTTGCGCGCGCTCATGGACGACCGGCCGCTCAGAGTCCGCGTCCGCACCGACCGTCCACGGGAGCTCGGGGGGCGCTGCTCGAGGCCGGGACCGCCATCGGCGTGCGACTCGACGGCGACGATGTGCTCGAGCTCGACACGAGCGACGCTCGAGCCCTGACGCGTGCACTCGCCCCCGTCGCACGCGATCGGGGAGCCCGCCTGTTCGAGGTCAGGTCCCTCGACGCCGATCTCGAGGGCGTCTTCCGCTACGTGGTACAGCGTTGAGCGCCGTCGACGCACCGCCGCCGGCTGGGTTCGGCCACGCACTCTCGCCTCCCTGCGCGAAGATCCCTGAAGGCGGCCGTTGCCGAGGGTCCAACCCGCTACTCGGTCGTAGGCTCGCGGCGCATCAGCTGCTGCACAAGATCCCTGAGCTCGACTCCTTCGAGCACGGCGCAGACGCCTTCGGTGATGGGGAGCTCGATCCCGAGCCGGTGCGAGAGATCGCGCAGCACCGGGGCTGTCGTCAGCCCCTCGACGACCATGCCGATCGCAGAGCGGGCTTCCTCCGGCGACGCTCCCTGCGCGATCAACTCCCCCGCGCGCCGGTTTCGGCCAGTCGGCGCCCAGCACGTGACGATGAGATCGCCCATGCCGGCGAGCCCGGCGAACGTGTCCGGACGTGCCCCCGCAGCCTCTGCAAGACGCGCCATCTCGGCGAGCCCGCGTGCGACGAGCGCAGCCTTTGCGTTGTCGCCGAGGCGGAGGCCGTCGGCCCCGCCGGCGGCGAGCGCGATCACGTTCTTGGCCGCTGCGCAGAGCTCGACACCGGCGATGTCCTCGTTCACGTAGACCCGAAAGATCGCCGAGTTGATCGCAAGCTGGAGCCGGACCGCGAGCGCAAGATCCGTGCTCGCGACGACAGCGGCGGCAGGAAGTCCACGGGCGATCTCCTCGGCGATGTTCGGTCCCGAGAGAACGGCCACCGGCCGCCGCGTGACAAGCGTCGACAGCCGCTCCCCGGTCTCCGGATCGAGGCCCTTCGTCAGGCTCAGAATCGGCGCCGCACCCGCAAGCGCAGGAACGACCTCGCCGTAGACGCTCGAAGGGACGGCGACCACGACCAGCTCCGCGTTTCCGATGCGGGCTTCGTCGATCGTGGCGGCTCCGATCCCGGCGAGGTCGGCGTCCTCGGCGTAGCGTGGATTTCGTCTCGTGTCCCGAATCGCCGCGACCTGCGCGGGGTCACGTGCGGCCAGGGTCACCTCGTGCCCGCGGTCACGCAGCAAACACGCGAACGCCGTACCCCACGACCCCGCACCGACGACGACAACCCTCATTCGGACGTCACGAAGTCGATCGAGACGGGCACGCCCTCGAGCCTAAAGCGTTGCCGGAGCTCGTTCTCGACCCAGAATCCGTAGTCGCGCGTCACGAGTCGGCGGTCGTTCACAAACACGCGGAAGCGGGGCGGTCTCGAGGTCACCTGCGTCCCGTACAGGATGTTGAGCCGGCGCCCGCGGCGGCCCGGAGGCTGGCGCGCCTCGCGGAGCTCCTGCAGCGCCCGGTTCAGCTCGGCGGTCGGAATCCGGCCTGCGTATCGGGAGAAGACGTCCTCGACGGTATCCAGAAGCCGCTCGAGGCCCCTCCCCGTGGCGGAAGACACGGCGAGTATCGGGGGCCTCTGCCGGAGCCGCTTCGCCAGGTGCGGCCGGACATCCTCGATTCGCACGTCTCCCACGTCCCACTTGGAGAGGACGACGACTGTCGCGCACTGAGCCTTACGGGCCGTGTCCGCGACGGACAGGTCCTGGTCGACGACGCCCTCGCTCGCGTCCACGAGCACCAGGGCTACGTCGGCGCGCTCCGCCGCCTCGAGCGCACGCAGCTCGGAGTAGTACTCGATCCCCTGCCGCTGCTTGCGCTTGCGCCTGAGACCAGCCGTATCCACGAGCACGAAGGTGGTGTCGCCGCGCTGAAGCACGGTGTCGATCGAGTCCCGGGTGGTGCCCGGGACCTCGGACACGATCACCCGCTCGCGGCCGAGGAGCGCGTTCAGGAGCGACGACTTCCCCACGTTGGGGCGGCCGAGGATCGCCACGCGGATCGCCTCCTCGCCGACCGGACGCTCGCCCTTCCCCGGAAGCCGGCCAACGATGTCGTCCAAGAGATCGCCGGTGCCGTGGCCGTGCAGCGCGGAGAGCGGAATCGGGTCGCCGAGACCGAGCCGGTGGAACTCGAGCGCCTCTGAGTCTCGGCGCGGGTCGTCGAGCTTGTTCGCGATCACGAGCACGTCGCGGCGGGACGAGCGCAGGATCTCGGCCAGCTCCTCGTCACCCGGCGTGACGCCCACCTTCGCGTCGACGACGAGCAGCACGAGGTCGGCCTCCTCGACCGCCTGCCGCGCCTGCCTCGCCACCAGCGGCCCGAACGGACCGGTGTCCTCGCGATCGACGCCGCCGGTGTCGATCAAGCGGAAGGTCGTCCCGGACCACTCGCAGAGCAGCTCTTTGCGGTCTCGCGTTACTCCCGGCGTCTCGTGGACGACCGCTGCGCGAGTCTCGGTGAGCCGGTTGATCAACGTCGACTTGCCGACGTTGGGGAAGCCGACGATCGCTACCGTCCCCGCGATCTCGACCGGTTCCACCTCACCGCGCTCGTCGCTGGAGGATCGGGCCTTGGAGGGAGCTCGCCGCGACCTGGTCATCGTGGCGGGATCGCGTCGCTGGGACGGCCGAGCTCGTGGATCTCCACCAGCCACTGCCAGAGCTCGTAGAGCTTGCGCTCGACCTCGATCGATGCCTCCTTGTACCCCCTGCCTCCGCGTGGCAGTCCCTCGAAGGCCATCGGCTCACCCCAGGCGATCGAGATGGGTGCGAAGTTCCACCGCCAGTGCTGGCTCCCATGGATGGCGACCGGAACGAGCGGGACGGACTCGTTGATAGCGACCATCGCAGCGCCAGGCTGCACCGCGCCGGGAACCTCAAGCTGCCGGGTGCCCTCGGCGAACATCCCGAGCGCGTGACCGTCGCGCACGATCTGGCGCATCGTCCTCACCGCATCCCGGTCCGACTCGCCACGACGCACCGCGAACGCTCCGAAGCTCCGCATGAACTGGCCGAGGCCTGGCACGCGGTGTGCCTCCACCTTGGCCATGAAGTAGAGCGTGCGCGGGCTGGCGGAGCCGAGCGCCGGTGGATCGAGCCAGCTGAAGTGGTTCGCCGCGACGACCAGCCCGCCCCGCGCCGGGACCCGCTCGGCGCCGTAGACACGAAGCGGGGCGATCAACTTCACCGCCGTGCCGATGGTGAGCCGGCCGACCGCCCAGACTGCGTCCGTCCCGTTCACCGTCGAGTCTCCACCAGCTCGGCGATGCGACGAACGACCTCGTCGACGGTGAGATCGGTGGTGTCGAGAAGAACCGCGTCGTCGGCCGGCTGGGTGTTGACGGCGTCCCGCTCGTCGCGCCGCCGGAGCTCCAACACCAACGACTCGGCGCCGACACCGGGCCGGTCGAGAGAGCGGCGGCGAGCGCGTTCGACCACGTCAGC
The DNA here is from genome assembly GCA_030857225.1 of Actinomycetota bacterium. Taxonomy (GTDB): domain Bacteria; phylum Actinomycetota; class Thermoleophilia; order Gaiellales; family Gaiellaceae; genus GMQP-bins7. Next base: position 2,690 of record JALZOK010000004.1, on the reverse strand, counting down.
AACGAGGAAGACCTTCACCTCGGCGCTCGGAACGACGACCGAGCCGATGTCGCGCCCTTCGATCACCGCGTCCCCGACCGCGCCCAACGAACGCTGTCTTTCGCGCATCACGTCGCGCACCTCGGGATGCCGTGCGAGCGCTGGCACGAGCCGGTCGATCTCGCCCGCGCGAATGCCGGTCGAGACGTCCTCTCCGGCGATCACGACGTGGCCCCGAGCGTCGAACGAGACCGGATTCTCGCGGGCGAGGCGAGCGAGCTCGACACCGTCCTCGAGATCGACGCCGTCCCTCGCGGCGAGCCACGTGAGCGCGCGGTACATGGCGCCCGTGTCCAGATGGACGAAGCCGAGGCGTCGTGCCAGCTCGAGCGCGACCGTGCTCTTTCCCGAGCCGGCTGGACCATCGATCGCGACGATCATGGCGCGATTCATAGCGTGCTCAGCTGCTCGAGGACTCGGAAGAAGCCGGGGAAGCTCGTTTCCACCGCCTCCGCACCCTGTAGCTGCACACCGTCGAGGGAGGAGACACCTGCCACCGCTCCGAGCATGGCGAGGCGGTGATCACCACGCGCGTCGAAAGCTCCCCCGCGGAGTCGCGCGGGAACGCCACGAATCCTGAAGCCGTCGGGCGTCGCGCGAATGTGCGCTCCGATCCGGCGAAGCTCCTCCACGACCGCCTCGATCCGGTCCGACTCCTTCACGCGCAATTCGGCTGCGCCTCTGACGACGGTCTCCCCTCGCGCATGGCACGCGGCAAGGGCGAGCAGCGGTAGCTCGTCGACGAGGCTCGGAACCTCGGCCGCGGTTACCGTGGCGCCGACGAGCTCCGACGAGCGCACCTGGACGTCACCTGCGGGCTCCCCGCCGATCGGGCGGCGGTTATAGATCGCGACTCGCGCGCCCATGTGCTCGAGGATGTCGAGCAGCCCGATTCTCCGCGGATTGAGCCCCACCCCGTGGACGGTGACGTCAGACCCCGGCACGGTCACGGCCGCGACGAGAAGCGCGGCGGCCGAGGAGAAGTCTCCGGGGATCTCGACGCTTTCCAGCGACAACCGGTCTGCTCCCTGGACGGACACGCTCTGCGGACGCCGCCGCACCGACGCTCCCGCCCGCTCGAGCAGGCGCTCGGTGTGATCCCGTGTGGGCAGGGGCTCGACGACGGTCGTCTCCCCTTCGGCATAGAGCCCTGCCAGGAGGACGGCCGACTTCACCTGCGCCGAGGGCACGGGTAGCTCGTAGTCGATCGCGTGCAGCGGGCTGCCTTCGATCGCGACAGGGGCATGGCCCTCGAACGTCTCTACGCGCGCGCCCATCCGCCGTAACGGCTCGGCCACGCGCTCCATCGGACGACTCGACAGCGACTCGTCGCCGACGAGCTCGAACCGGCCGTCCTGTCCGGCGACGAGACCGGCAAGGAGCCGCATCAGCGTTCCCGCGTTCCCGCAGTCGAGAGGAGCTGCGGGCTCGGCGAGCCCGCGCAAGCCGGCGCCGTGCACCGTCAGGGTGTCGACGTCGTGCTCGTCCACCTCGATTCCGAGAGCCCGGACAGCGGCGATGGTCGACTCGGTGTCAGCCGAACGCCCGAACCCGGTGATCCGCGTCTCGCCCTCGCATAGGGCTCCGACGAGCACGGCTCGATGGGAGATCGACTTGTCGCCCGGTACTGCAACGTGCCCGACCAGGGCAGGGACCGGCTCGAGGCGCATGGTTTCTAGCCGACGGTCTTGCCCATCAACGCCACGACGGTCCGGATCTCGTCGGCGAAGCGGGCGAATTCTCCGACCCGGATCTGCTGCGGGCCGTCGCAGAGCGCGTCTTCAGGCTGCGGATGGACCTCGATCATCACACCGTCGGCTCCGACTGCGACCGCGGCGCGCGCGAGCGCGAGGACGAGATCGCTGCGGCCGGCAGCGTGCGACGGATCGACGATCACGGGGAGGTGTGTCTCGCGCTTGAGCACGGGCACGGCCGAGAGGTCGAGGGTGTAGCGCGTCGAACGCTCGAACGTCTTGATCCCGCGCTCACAGAGAATCACCCGATCGTTCCCCTCCTTCGCGACGTACTCCGCGGCCATCAGCAGCTCCTCGACGGTCGCGGCCGGCGAGCGCTTGAGCAGTACCGGTTTCGGAACCCGTCCGACCTCCGCCAGGAGATTGAAGTTCTGCATGTTGCGCGCGCCGATCTGGATGATGTCCGTCACCTGCGCCACTTCCTCGACGTCGCGAGGGTCGAGGAGCTCCGTGACGATCGGCAGTCCGGTCTCCTCCCGCGCCTCGGCGAGGATCTCGAGCCCCTTGCTGCCGAGCCCCTGGAACGCATACGGGGAGGTGCGGGGCTTGAACGCGCCCCCTCGCAAGACGGTCGCGCCGGCGGCGGCGACCGCGCGGGCCGTCTCCAGGGTCTGCTCCCGCGTCTCGACCGTGCACGGCCCCGCAATCAACCCGAAGAAACCGTCCCCGATTCGCCGTCCGCGAACCTCGATGACGGTCGAGTCCGGGGTCAGCTCCCGCCCGACGAGCCGGTAGGCCAAGAGCTCCGTGGGTCCGGCGGTCTCCATGGACGTGAGTGTAGAGCGCCACTGCGCAGCGGCCGCGGAGGCGGCCGCCTTCAGGGATTTCGCGCGATCGGTATCCGCGCGAGCGGATTTCGATCTTGCGCACGATGAGTGTAGAGCGCCACTGCGCAGC
>JALZOK010000150.1 GCA_030857225.1 Actinomycetota bacterium | reverse complement strand
GTTGAGTTCCCGCCGCTGCGGACGTTCGATCGCCAGCTTCCGCTAACGGGCACGGTCACGATCGTCGTGGCGGAGGGGAGGCGAATGATGCGCCTCTCGCGCGAGCTCACGCCAGAGCATTTCGGGGCGCTCCTCAGCGACTTTCAACGCCTCATACGAGGCGTCTTCGAAGGAATGGGCGGACGCGAGGTGGAGGTGGTTGGCGACTCGGCAACGGCCGCTTTCCCCACGGCGAAGCAGGCCGCCCTTGCGGCGGCTGCCGCTCAGCGGGCCGTCGCCGCCCACGAATGGCCGAACGGCCCGAGACCAGCGATGAGCGTCGGACTCCATTCAGGGGAGGCAGGAATCGGCTGGGTTGGCCCGGCGGTGTTGCGCTGCTCTGAACTGTGCGACGCCGCCGAGGGCGGGCAGATCTTCATGTCGCAGGCGACTGCGGGTCTGCTCGATGACGAGGATCTCGGGGAACTCGTGCTGCGCGATCTCGGCGACCAGCTGACCCGCCGAACTCAGCTTCCTGTGCGCGCCTACGAGCTCGTCGTGCTTTCGGCTGCGGAGCCGACGCGTTAACGAGGGGCGGTCTGTCCGGCCGTCGTCAGTGTCGCGACTCATGCCGCAGCCACTCTTAATTGGGCCGTGCTGGACTCGAATCAGCGTGTGGGGTGCGTAAAGTCGGTTATGCCGCGTAGCTGTACTCGTGGATGAGTCCGCCGAGCCGGTCGAGCCGCTTCAGCTCGCGTGAAGAGGAGCAGACCGGGGGTTTGCTCCCGATCGCTGCCGGCGGTGTGAGACCGAGGGAGCGGTGCGGTCTGTGCGCGTTGTAGTGATCGACATACACGCGGAGCACGTGCTCCAGGTGCCGACGGTTCACGATCAAGAGCCAGTCGAGGCACTCGCGGCGAGCGGTGCCGACGAAGCGCTCGGCGACCGCGTTCGCCTTCGGCGCGCGCACCGGTGTCTTGACCACCTGGATGCCTTCGCTGGCGAAGACGGCGTCAAAGCTGCGGGTGAACTTGGCGTCGCGGTCGCGGATAAGGAAGCCGAAACGCGCCGGCTGCTCTTGGAGTGTCCAGGCGATCTGGCGGGCCTGCTGGGTGACCCAGGCGCTGGTGGGGTTGGCGGTGCAGCCGGCGAGGTGGACGCGGCGGCTTCCCAGCTCGATGAAGAAGAGAACGTATAGGCGGTGGAGCGCGATGGTCTCGACGGTGAAGAAGTCGACGGCGAGCATGCTCCGGGCTTGTTGCCGCAGGAACGCCCGCCAGCACAGGCCGGGACGCTCACCGGCCGGGCCTAGTCCCGCCTCGCGGAGGATCTTCCGGACGGTCGTCGCCGACACTTTCAGGCCGAGCCCGTTGATCTCGCCGACGATCCGCTGGTAACCCCAGCGCGGGTTCTCGCGAGCGAGGCGGAGGACGAGCTCGCGGATCTCGCCGCCGACCGGCGGTCGGCCTATCCGAACGGCGTATGTCCAGCGGCGAGCGACCAGCCGCCGGTGCCAGCGCAGCAGCGTCGCCGGGGTCACCAGGAACGAACTCCAACGAGAACGGGGCAGTAGCCGGCTCGCCGCCGCGAGCATGAGCCGGTCGCTCGGCCGCAGCTGCGGCCGGCCGCCCTGGCGGCGCAGCACCGACAGCTCGTGCCGCAAAACCACGATCTCGAGCTCCTTGGAGCTCTCTGACCACGACAGCAGGAGCACGATCTGCAACAGGCAGCGCAACGTCAGGTATCCGAGCGACCAGAACAAGAAGGAACTCCTCGAGGTCAGCGGGACGGGACGCCGACCCTACGGGGCAATCAGGATCTGCAGACCCAGAACCGAGTTAACGCACCCCACACGCTGCGCGTGACGTCGGCGGTCGCGGTCATCCAGGGCGAGTATGCGAGCGCGAGAGTGCTCGCAGAGCAAGGTCTCGAGCTTTACCGGGTTCTCGGCGATCGGCCCGGTACCGTCCGTTCGCTCAGCAATCTGGGCGCGATCCTGCTTGCGGAAGGAAGGGCCGAGGACGCGGTCTCAGCACTGGACGAGAGCGTCGCTCTCTCGGCCCGAGCGGTCTGCTCGTCGCCTTCGCCGCCGGCTTCGTCTCCTTCCTCTCGCCCTGTGTGCTCC
>JALZOK010000053.1 GCA_030857225.1 Actinomycetota bacterium | reverse complement strand
TTCCTCGTGCAGCAACGGCCGCACGAACACAGACGGGGGACGCATCGCAACCTCCAGGGTCGAGATGCATCCCGATTCGACACCAAGGCCGAGTTTCCGGTCCAACGTTTCCTCAAGGGCCACTAGCTCGCAGCGGGCGGACTCGCCTCGGTCGCGGCCAGCTCGGCTTGAACCTCCGGCGTGGCGGCAACCTCTGCCGCCTGCCGCGCCGCCTGGTGAATCGCAACTTGCTCGGCGAGATCGAGCGGATTCAGAACCTCCGCGAAGTGACAGGCGACCGGCTGTCCGCCGCCTCCGCGTGGGATCAGCGGCGGATCCTCGACTGCGCAGATGTCCTGCGCCTTCCAGCAGCGCGTGCGGAAACGGCAGCCGGAGGGCGGGTTTGCGGGGCTGGGGACGTCGCCCGTCAGCACGATGCGTCCGCGCTTGCCGCGCAGGTTCGGCGACTCGATGGGAACCGCGGAGAGGAGCGCCTGCGTGTAGGGATGCATCGGCGTCTCGTAGATCTCCTTGCGCGTCCCGACCTCCACGATCTTGCCGAGATACATCACCGCGACCCGGTCCGAGACGTGGCGAACGATCGAGAGGTCGTGGGCTATGAAGAGGTACGTGAGTCCGAACTCGTTCTGGAGCTGGGCGAGCAGGTTGACGACCTGCGCCTGGATCGAGACATCGAGAGCGGAGACCGGCTCGTCGAGGATCATCAGCTTCGGGTTCAGAGCAAGCGCCCGGGCAACGCCGATCCGCTGCCGCTGGCCGCCCGAGAACTCGTGCGGAAAGCGGTTCGCATGCTCGGGGCTCAGCCCGACCGTGCGGAGGAGCTCCTCCACGCGGCGCGCGCCCTCGCCTCGCCGGTACAGACCGTGAATCCGGAGCGGCTCCCCGACGATGTCGCGAACGGTCATCCTCGGGTTCAACGATGCGTACGGATCCTGGAAGACGATCTGGATGTCTCGCCGAACGGGTCGCATGTCCCGGCGCTTGAGCGTGGTGATGTCGCGCCCGTCGAAGATGATTCGTCCAGCCGTCGGCTCGACAAGCTTGATGATCGTGCGTCCCAGAGTCGTCTTGCCGCATCCGGACTCGCCGACGATCCCGAGCGTCTCACCGTTTCGAACCGACAGATCGACGCCGGAGACGGCCTGCACCTGGCCGACCGTGTGCTTGAAGATTCCAGCCTTGATCGGGAAGTGCTTGACGAGCCCTTCCACGCGAAGGAGCTCGTCCCCGCTATTCGACGAGATCCGAGCGCGCTCGTCCGAGGTCAGTGCCTGCGTCTCGCTCATAGTTCGCCTTCTCGCCTACGAGCGTGGAGAGGCTGGAACATCGTTTCCGACACCCGTTGGCTGGCGACCGCGAGCTGAGAGCGAGCTGTGTTCACGAGGGGTCCACCACGAGCGCGCCGACGACGTCTTTTGCGGCGAGCTCCTCGGCGAAGTGACACGCCGTGACGTGCGCGCCGCCCTCGCCGATAGGCCGGAGCTCCGGAACATCGGTTCGGCAGAGCGCACGGCCCTGCGAGTGGACGCACCTGGGATGGAATGCGCATCCGGGGGGCGGAGCGATCATGCTCGGAGGCTGGCCGGGGATCGGATCGAGCCACTCGAGATCGGCATCGAGCCGAGCGAGCGAGTTCATGAGGCCGACCGTGTAGGGGTGTCTCGGGCTGTTGAAGACCTCGTAGACATCGGCGAGCTCGACCACTCGGCCGGCGTACATCACGACCACGCGGTCGGCGAGCTCGGCGATCAGCCCTAGATCGTGCGTGATCAGGATGGTCGCGGCGTGGGTCTCCTCCTGCGCGGTCTTCATCACCTCGACGATCTGCGCCTGGATGGTCACGTCCAGAGCCGTCGTCGGCTCGTCCGCGATGAGGATTCGCGGCTCGTTGGCGATCGCCATCGCGATCATGGCGCGCTGCCGCATGCCTCCCGAGAACTCGTGCGGATACTGGTTGACCCGGCGTTCCGCAAACGGCACTCCGACGAGCTCGAGGAGCTCGATCGTCCGTTGGTGCGCCGCTTTGTCGCCGATGCCCGGATTGTGCGTCTCGATCGCCTCCGAGATCTGGTTTCCGATCGTGAAGACCGGGTTCAGCGACGTCATCGGGTCCTGGAAGATCATCGCGATCTCGCCGCCGCGGATGTGCCGGAGCTCCTTCTTCGGCATCGTGAGGAGGTCTCGGTCCCCGTACATCGCCTCGCCTTTGACGATGCGCCCGGGCGGCTGCGGGATGAGTCCGAGCATCGTCATCACGGACACGCTCTTCCCCGAGCCAGACTCGCCCACGATGCCGAGCGTCTCCCCGGGGAAGAGGTCGTAGGTGACGTCGGTGACGGCATGGACGATCCCGTCCTCCGTCTCGAACTCGACCGTCAGCTCGTCGATGGAGAGAACGGGATCAGGCACGGACTCTCTGCTGCGGGTCGAGCGCGTCGCGCAGGCCGTCACCGATGAAGTTGACTGCGAGAGCGAGGGTCACGATGACGACGCCCGGAAACGTCACGAGCCACCAGGACGAGAACCCTTCGCCCGCGCCCTCCCCGATGAGCTTCCCGAGCGCCGGCGTCGGCGGCTGGACGCCGAAGCCGAGGAACGAGAGCGCCGCCTCGAGCAGGATGGCGACGGCGATGAGCAGCGTCATAGTCACGACGATCGGTCCGACCGTGCTCGGGAGCATGTGCCGGAACATGATGCGCATATCGCCCGCTCCCGCGGCTCTCGCCGCCTCGACGAACTCCTTCTCTCGGAGCGAGAGGAAGGTGCCGCGGACGATCCTCGCGAGGCCCACCCAGATCAACAGGGCGACGATGATGCCGACGCGAATCGGCTTGCCTTGTCCGAGATAGGCCGAGAGGACGAGCAGCACCGCCAGGAACGGAACGACGAGGATCAGGTCGACGATCCGCATCAGGATGTTGTCGACGACCCCGCCGTAGTACCCGGCCACGGCGCCCACGACCGTGCCCAGCACGGTCGCCACCGAGGCGACGAGGAGCGCGACCCAGAGCGACGTACGGAGCCCGTAGATGACCCGGCTCAGGTAGTCGCGGCCGAGCTGGTCGGTCCCGAAGATGTGCCAGCCGTCGAGCGTTGGCGCTGCGACGATGTGCTCGAAGTCGAACTCGTCGAAACCGTAGGGCGCGATTTGGTCTGCGAACACGGCGACTATCCCCGCGAAAGCCAGCACGAACAGGCTTATGACAGCCAGCTTGTGGCGGAAGAAGCGTATCCGCGCGTACGCCCACTGACTTCGCGCCTTGAGGTCGAGCCCGGATTCGTGGGAGAGCTCGATGTCGCCCGCGGCCGCACCCCCCGCCGTGACGGCGGGGCTGAAGGGGTCGGGAACGGGCTGTGCGGATCGCTCACTCAAGGCGAACGCGTGGGTCGAGCCAACCGTAGGCGAGGTCGGCGATGAGGTTGAAGACGACCACGAAGACCGCAGTGATCATGAGGAACGCCATCACGGGATAGGGGTCGCCGGCATTGAGCTTGGTGAGAAAGTAGAGGCCCATCCCGTCGAGCGCAAAGACCGACTCGGTGACCACGGCTCCGCTGAGGATCGCACCGAAGTCGATCGCGAGGAGGGTGATGAGAGGGATGAGCGCGTTTCGGAACGCGTGCTTCATCGTCACCCGCCTCTCGTCCAGGCCTTTCGCCCGCGCGGTCCGCACGTAGTCGGAGTTCACGACCTCGAGCATCGCGGCGCGCATGAAGCGCGAGTAGCTGGCGAGTCCCGCCACCCCGAGGACGATGATCGGCAGCGCCAGGTGCTGCGCGCGGTCGAGGACGAAGTGGATGCCCGTCCCCGGGTCGACGGAGTTCAGGCTGGCGACGTAGAAGATGCGGACGTCGAACCATAAGTAGATGTTCACGAAGAGCACCTGCAGCATGAGCGCGAGCCAGAAGACGGGCATGGCGAGGCCGACGAAGCTGAACATGGTCGCGGCGTAGTCGACCGCGCTGTATTGCCGTAACGCGGAGTAAACGCCGATCCCAACGCCGAGCAGCACCGCTAGCAACTGGGCGGCGATGACGAGTTGGAGCGTGTGGCCCATGGCGCGCTGGAGATCGGGCCAGATCGGCAGGTCCGAGACCGTCTCGGTCCCGAACTTCTTCGTGAACATGTCCTGGATCCAGTAGCCGTAGCGTTGGTAGATCGGTTCGTCGAGATGCTTACGCTCGCTGATGTTCCGGATCGTCTGCTCGGAGACGTTCGGCTGCTCTCTCAGGAACCCGATCGGGCTCGTGACGAGGCTCATGCCCCAGAAGACGAGGATGCTCGCCGCGAAGAGGACGAGGGTGCTGTAGAGCAGTCTGCGGATGACGTAGGTGAGCACGGTTTCTACGCTCCTGATCTTAGAACGAAGTCCCGCCCCGAACAAACCGGGGCGGGACTTGGGCTTCATGCAAGGCCGAGGCCCTAACATGTCGAGTGAGTCGGTACTACGAGGTAACGCTCCAGACCTCGGCGTTCCACGTCGAGCCCTGCTGGGTCGGGTTCTTGATCGGACCCTTGACCCTGTTCGAGTTCAGCAGGTATGCCGGGCGTGAGAACAGCGGGATCGAGAAGACCTCGTCCGCCAGGATCACCTCAGCCGCGTGGAGCAGCTTGGTGCGATCCGCCTCATCGGCCGTGAACTGCGCCTTCTTCAGCAGCGCAGACGCCTTCCGGTTGCACGAAACGCCGTAGTTCTGGTCGCCTCCGCACCCACCGATGCCGAAGTACGTCGCCGAGCTGGTCGGCCCGCCGAGGAACGTGAACATCACTGCCTGCCAGTCGCCGCCGGTGAGCGTTCCACCGCCGAAGAGCACGGCCGGCGAGATGAAGCGCGGCGTGAACTGGATGCCGACGCTCTTCAACTGCCTCTGCAAGATCTCGAACGTCAGGGCGCGAAGCGGGTTGCCCGACGTGGTCGTGAACTGGAACGTGAGCTCGCCCACGCCAGGACAGCTGAAGATCTTCGAGTTTCCGGAGCTCGGCGTGTCCGGGCCACCGGTGCAGCCGTTCTTCTTCAGAAGCGCGATGACGTTCTTCTGAGAGAAGCCCCACCGCTTGTACGGGGTCTTGTACGCAGGCTCGAACGGCTTGTGGATGTTGCTCTGAAGCACAGGAATCAGCTTCAGGTCAGTAACCAGGCCGGTCTTGACGTAGAGCACCTCGCGGATCTGCGCCCGGTTGATGCCCTGGACGATCGCCTGTCGGACGAACTTCTTCTTCAGCGCCGGATGAGCCTTGGCGCCCTGCTGGAAGTCGAGGTGCTCCCACTGGTAGCCGGGTCCGACCTGCACCTTGAACTTCGAGTCCTTGTAGAAGTCGACGATCTGGATCTGCGGCTGCGGCTCGACGACGTCACCCTCACCGCTCTTGAGCGCCTGGAACTGCGAGGCACCAGCGATGTAGCGGAAGACGATCCGGTCGAGCTTGGCCGACTGACCCGCCTTGAACGCACCGTTCTTCACGATCGAGAGCTGCGTGCCCTTCTGCCAGCTCTGGAACTTGAAAGGACCGCTCGAGATGTCGATCGAGTCCGCCCAGTACTTGTTGAAGTCCTGGCCCGCAACCTTATGCGCAGGCATCACGGTGTTTCCGAGCAGCACGTCCCACGCCGCATAGGCCCGCTTGGGCTTGAACGTGACCGTGACGGACTTGCCCTTCACCTGGACCTTCGCGATGTCTTCCCAACCCTCGCGGGACACGATGTCCCAGTTCGGGTTCATGATCGTCCGGTACGTGGCGAGGAAGTCGGCTCCCGTGACAGGCTTGCCGTCACTCCACTTCGCGGACTCTTTGTACTTGATGCTGGCCTTCAGAGGCTCCTTCTGCAGGAGCTTCGGAAGGCTCTCCAGGAGGTACGGCTTGAGCTTGACCTTGTCGTCGTAGATCAGGCCGCCGGCCAGGATCGTGTTCATGACCAGCGCGACGGTGTAGCCGTTCCCCTCCGACAAAAAGTTGTTGAGAATGCCGGGCTCCTGGTCGTGGATGATGACCACGGTGCCGGCAGAGGCACCTTCTGTGGTCGCCGTCGCGGCCGGGCCGATGACGAGGCTCCCGACGAGTGCAATAAGACCCGTCAAGAGCAGTAGCGAGCGCTTGCGCATGTACTCCCTCCGTGTGGGATTGTGGTCTGTCATCCACGCGTCGCGGCGTGAAACTCGAACAGCACGCTCAACGCCGCGATCGGGTGCATGATCATACTGTGTGACGTTCTAGGGTGGATGTTGTTAGAAGGGAGAGTGAACGTGCGCATTCCCCGTGCTGATGATCCCCGCGAGGCCCCGGTTCCCATCGCAGCGGGCGATGCTGCGATGTTGTGGGACGCGGCGGGCCCTCTTCTCGAGCAGGGCAAGGACGTCGAATGGTACGACGTGCCCGGTAGCGACATCGATCGCGCGGCCTCGGCCCTCTGCCGGCTGCGGCGCGCGACGGCAGGCCGTCGCGGAGGGCCGCAGCACGGCGACGAGGCGGTGCGCGCCGTCCTCGCTTCGGCGAGCCCGGAGGCGGTGGTGTGGCTCGCGAGTCGCGCGATCTCCTACATGGACGAGTACGGCTTCCCCGAGGCTGTCGCGCCCTGGATTCCGGACGAGGACCTGCTGGAACCCTGATGAACGTCTGATTTCGTAGGGGCGAGGCAGGCCATCGCCCCTACGTTTTCGTTCTTACCGATCACGTCGCCAGAGGAGCAGCGCCAGTGGCGCGAGCGCGGCTGCCGCGAGATACGGGGCGAGCGGAACCTTGCCGCTCTGCTCGCCTCTGACCACGGTCGGGCCGTCGCCGATGAGCTCGCGGGCCTTCGTGGTCGCCGCGCCGATCTCGCTCTCGACATAGACGTCGCCGGCGACCGCTCTGGCGAGGCCGTCGAGGACGATGCTCGACGAGGGATCTGGTCGGTATTGGGGCTCCGGCGATTCCCCCGCGTACACGCGCTCGTCCGAGTGCCAGAAGCGAACGAAGACAACATCGACAACCGGCGGCCTGCGCAGAACCGACGCAAGCCGCGATCCCGTGACCGGCTGCGACTCGCCATCGGTGAGTACGACAAGGAGCCGTTTGCGTGACTTCGGCATGAAGTAGCGCTGCGTGCGAATCGTGGCGAGCGCGTCGAGGCTCGTCGCATTAGTGGCCAACGACGACCGAGGGGGTGGCTGCTCGATTCCGAGCGAGCGGGTGAGAGTCGACTCGAACACATCATGGTCGATGCTCGGGAAGAGGTGCGGAAGCGCTCGATCGGTGAGCGACGCGATGCCGAAGCGAACCTCGGGAAGCGCCGCGCGGAGAGTTCTCGCAGCTGTTTTCGCGCGCTCGATCCGCGTCGCCGACCGGGGCGACCGCCGGGCGAGCATCGAGCGCGAGACATCGAGGACCATGAACGCTTCCGCATCGGTGCGTGTCTCGAGCGTCGTCGTCCGCTCGATCACCGGCTGAGCTGCCGCAAGCCCGAGGAACGTCCCTGCGGCGAGCAGCGAGAGAATCCCGACGACGAGCCCCAGTCTGCGCGGCTCGTCGAGGCCGAGCGCGCTTCGCACTCGTCCGGCACGACGCCGCACGAAGAAGAGTGCGACGAGAGGAATCAGGACGCCGAGGGTCAGAAGCACGCCGACGGGGGTGAGAAAGACGAGGTTCAATACCCGCTGCCGGGCTGGCCGGCCCCCGCGCCCTTTGAGCCCTGGCCGCCTGGGGCGGCGTTCGATCCGGCCGATGCCTCCGTCAGCTCGAGCCCACGTCCACGTTGGTAGGCGAGTTCGAGGTTGTACTTCGCCTCGTCGTTTCGGGGGTCGAGCGCTATGGCGCGGGTCAAGTTGGCGATGGTCGCGGAGAGGAGCGCTTCTCGCTCCTGGGTCTCGTACACGAATCGGGCGAGCCCCAGAACTCCGAGCAGTCCAGCGGCACGCGAGCGCCTCGAGTCGTCCGTGTCGCGCGCGACGATCGCCTCGAGACGGGCCTGCGCCTCGTTTCTGCGGATCGCGACCTCAGGATCGGAGATCACGGCATCCTCGAGGTCAGCCTCGCGCAGCGCGCGCACCGCCTCTCGAAAGTCGACATCGTCCTGAACCGCGAGCGACTTGCGCGCGGCAGCGAAAGGAACGAGCTCGTCGGGTCGCCAGAGCCGCTCGTCCGCCGGCGTGGCACGGAAGCGCACGTCGCCAGAGGTGAAGGAGTCCTGCCACCGTGATGCATCGATTGCGAGGAGCGCGAAGGTCACTGCGAGCGCCAGGCAGCCCAATGCTGCCCCTGCCAGCGCCAGCCGGCGAGCGATGGTCATGCCGGCGTCCGCCTGCTGGTGATCGCGAGCCGTCCCGAATAGCGCTCGTGGGCCGCAAGCGCGAGGAAGAAGAGCATCCCGAGGAGAACGAGCGTCCTTGGCGCTCCAACCCGGATCTCGCTCTCTGCCTCGGATCCCTGCGCCCCGTCGGCAACCGGTGCCTCGAAGGCGCCCTCCTGGAGGAGCCCCGCGAAGATCAACTGAGCATCGGTCGATGGCGCGAGGCCGAGCACGCGCAACTGAATCGAGCCCTGACGAAGGCTCTGAACGGTACTAGCGAGCGAAGGCACGTCATCCGGCGCGGTCTCGAGGTCGCTGACGAGCAGGATCGAGCCCGAACGCACGCCGTCCCGCTCGAGCATGTGGCGCGCGAGGTCGAGCGCAGCTGAGATCTTGGTGCCGGCCCGGAACGCCTGCGTCCACGGATTCACCACCGGCCCGAGCCTCGGCGGAACGAGAAGTCTCAGCATTGGCCGAAGCTCCGAGGCGGGCGTTCCGGGAGGAAGGAGCTCGTAGGCGACATCCGAGAAGACGACGAGCCCGATGCTCGCGTTCTCGGAGACCAGCCGGTGGAAAGCACGTCGAACCGCGTCGTAATCCTCGTCCGCGATCGAAAGGGAGAGATCGACGACGACGACACCGGTGGTGCCGCTCGGAATCAGGCCTCGCTCACGCGTCTCGAGATCGCGGGCGGAGGCGGCCGAGGCGACGACGAGGATCAGCGCGCCGCCGCCGAAGACCAACCGGAGAATCCGGGTCCGCCACGCGGCGGCGGGAAACGCATCCGCGTCGTGGGTGTCCACCACTTCACGACCCTTCGACCTAGGAGGGCTTGGCGAAACAGGCGCTGTGTTCCGCCAAACTCTCCTAGACGACCACATTTCCGTTTCCATTTGTCTCGGCGTCCTCTGCTCGCGGAAGAGCGGTGCGAACGCGCGTGGCCAGCTGAGTCGTCTCCTGGATGGGCGGGACGCCCTCCGACCACGCCAGCGCCCTGGCCGTGCGCGCCAGGTCGCGGTCGCCCCAGTCCGCGAGCTCGAGCTCCTCGGCCACGAGCTCGAGCGCGCGGCGCTGATCCGCTGCGCCGTCGACTCGGATCGACTGCTCGAGCAGCAGGAGAGCCTGCTCGAGGGGGCTCAGCGGCGGCGGCGGCGGCGGAAGCTCGGGCTCGGGCTCGGGCTCGGGCTCGACCACGCGGGGCGGCCACGCGAGATATCCGAGGAAGACGCCGACGAGCGCGGCCAGCGCTGCAAACGAGAGGAGCATGGCGATGAGCAGGCCAGGAGCGAGGCGATACGACGCGGATGGAAGCGAGAGCAGGTCGACTACCCAGGGCGCCGACCCCCTGTCCGTTCCAGCGCCCAACGCGGTGAAGCGTGAGTAGACCCGGACGGAGGGCATCGGGACGTTGATGGGACTCGTCTCCGTAGTCCCGTCGTCGCTGGCCTCGAATGCGATTCGCGCAGAGGGGAACTCGTAGCGCGCCGACTCGCCCGACGGGACGCAGGTGCCCGACAGGCAGCGCAGGACGAACGTCCTGCGCAGATATGTGCTGTCTCCAGCATCCCGCCGAAGGCGCCGCGGGGGGCCGACGATCTCGAACGGAATGAACTGGGCTGCGACGCGGACTGAGTCCGGATCGACGCGGGTCTTGTCGAGCAGGATGTCCACGTGCGCGAGCACGGTGTCCCCGAAGAGAGCGACCGCTGGCTCGAGAGTTACTGCGGCCTCGATATCGGCGATCTCGAGCTCGGTTGCCACATCCGTCCTCTCGTCGCTCCCATCCAGGACGACGAAGGCGAGGACCAGCACGCTCGCTAGAGCGATAGCGAGTCCGATGACCATGACGAGGCGGCGACCCATCAGGCTCCTATCACCCGCCGCGTCCGGCGCAGGCTCGTCCAGACGAGGAAGGGCTCCAGTACCGCTCCACGTTCGCTCGATGTGACGAGGATCGGGTCGATATCGAGCAGGCGGAAGGTCTCGAAGACTTCTCGCGTGCGTGCCTCGTTCTCGACTCGGCGCGCACGCGCCTCCTTCTTCGTGAGGCGGACCGGCACCACTCGTCTCGTGCGCGGATCGCGAAGGGGAACGACCACTCCGCTCACGTCCGGGAAGCTCCGCTCCCAGGTCGGGTCTTGGATGACGACGGGGACGAGATCCCACCGGTGGTCGAGCGCCGCGAGCCACAGCTCTCTGGGGGGCGGGGGCAGGAAGTCCGAGAGCAGGAACACGAACGTCCCGGGAGTCACCGACCGCGTGTGTGCGGCCATGTGCTCGAACGAGCGCTCGAGCCAGTCCGGCGGCCCTGCGTACTCCGACGACCAAAGCCGGTCGTCGCGAAGCTCGATCAGCTTCCGCTCGCCCTTCGGTTGCCGCCAATGGGGATTGCCGTCCGCGTAGTCCAGATAGCCGACGAAGCCGCCCGCTGCTCCGGCGCTCGCCAGGATGAGCTCGACCGCCTGCCGCATAGCCTGCCGCTTGTCGAGCCAGGGGAGCGACGGCGCGAAGTACGACATCTCCGGTCGCCGGTCGCAGACGATCATGACCTTGGGCGACTCCTCGGCGAAGCGCTCGCGCACGATGAACTCATCGCTTCCCCGAGCGGTCGAGATGCGCGCCGAGGCCGCCCAGTCGATCGCGTCCATGTCGTCTCCCGGGCGGTACGGCCGCGAGCCCGCGACGTCGGTGCCCGAGCCTCGGCGCAGACTCCGCATCGTCCCGAAGGAAAGACCGATGACCCGCCGCCGTGGGACGAGCGGGAAGGTGAGCCGGGCGTTCGCCACGCGGCGACTACCGGCTCGGGTCGGCGCCGGTGGGATCGGAGTCGATCCCTGAGGGCCGCGGCTTCTCGAAGAACGGATCTTCCTCGGAGCCAGGGCGCGGCGCGAGCTCGAGGCAACTCGCCCGGAAGTCCTCGATCGCCTGGCTCCAACCGGTTGCTCGGGCCCGTGCGACGAACCCGGGGCTGAAGACCACGCGATGGACGAGCACGGGGACGAACAGGAGCTCGATGTCTTCCGGCACGACATACGCACGGCCGTCGAGCAGCGCCCACGCACGCGCTGCGCGCTCGAGGGCGAGGCTCCCGCGCACGGAGCTGCCGATGATGACCGCCTCCTGCTCGCGAGTCGCGCGCACGAGCTCGACCACCCAGCGGTGGAGGACGTCGTCGACGTAGACGTGCTGCGTCGAGGCGCGGAGGTCGTCGACCTCGTCGAGCGTCACGGCTGGTCGCAGCTCGTCCAGCGGATGGCTGAAACGCTGCTGCTCCAGGATCTTCAGCTCGTCCTCCACGTCCGGATAGCCGAGCGCGGTTCGCAGGAAGAAGCGGTCGAGCTGCGCTTCCGGAAGCGGGAAGGTGCCCTCGTACTCGATCGGGTTCTCCGTCGCGATGAGCAGGAAGGGAGAGGGAAGCTCGCGGGTGACGCCGTCGACCGTCACCTGTTGCTCGGCCATCGCCTCGAGCAGCGCGGACTGCGTCTTGGGGGTCGCGCGGTTGATCTCGTCCACGAGGACGACGTTCGCGAACACCGGGCCGGGACGGAACTCGAAGTCTCGCGTTCGCTGATCGAAGATGGAGAGCCCGGTGACGTCGGTCGGCTGGAGATCGGGGGTGCACTGGATGCGAGACGGGGTCGCCCCTTCGATCGTTCCGGCGATCGCACGCGCGAGAACCGTCTTCGCCGTACCGGGCACATCCTCGAGGAGAACGTGGCCGCCGCAGGTGAGCGCGGTCAGGACGAGCTTGATCTCGTCCCGCTTCCCGTAGACGACCGTCTCGATGTTGTCGACGAAGCGATCGGCGATCGCGCTTGCCCGCTCGAAGCGCTGCTGCTCGCTACTTGGCCCCGCTATCGCCGAATCCACCGGCGTGATGCTATCTGGGGACTGAATCGCCACTGCATGACGTTCTACGCGTGCCGCGACGGGTTGTTAGAGCGTTCTTAGCGCCTTCTTATATGAGCACGCCGTGGTTGTAGGGCCGGCATGCCCGGCCCCTATGTCAGCGCTTCGGCGCCCGCGACGACTTCCAGGATCTCCTGCGTGATCTCTGCTTGGCGGGCGCGGTTCATGCGCAGCGTGAGCGAGTCGATCAGATCGGCGGCGTTCTTGGAGGCGTTCCGCATCGCGGTCATCCGCGCGCCCTGCTCCGAGGCGGTCGACTCGAGCAGCGCGCGGTAGATCTGGGTCTCGACGTACACCGGAAGCAGACGTTGCATGATCTCCTCCGGCTCCGGCTCGAAGATGAAGTCGCCGCGGAGAGTGTCTGCGGCGCGCTCGTCCTCGTCGGTCTCCAGGATCTCGGGGGAGATCGGCAGCACGTCCTGCTCGGTGACCCTTTGCGTCAGCGCGGAGACGTACGTGTTGTAGACAAGCGTCACGCGATCGACCTCGCCTTCGACGAAGAGCTCGGAGACACGGTGTGCAATCGCCTGAGCGTCTTCGTAGGCAGGTCGATCGGTGAATCCCATGTACGCAGCCGCGAGCTCGCGCCGTCGGAAGAGAAGCGTCGAGCGCCCCCGCTTGCCGACCGCCACCCAGCGCACGCTCTTTCCATCCGCCTGGAGCGACCGCTCGAGCGCAAATGCGCGTCGCAGAATCTGCGCATTGAAAGCTCCGGCGAGGCCGCGATCGCCGGTCAAGGGCACGATCGCGACGGTCTCGACCTGCTCCCGCTGCTCGAGGAGCGGGAGCCGCACAGAGGTAGAGGCCCGCCCCACCCCCGCGATGAGCTCGTTCATCGTCTCGGCGTACGGCCGCAGCGCGCGGATCCGCTGCTCGGCGCGTCGCAGCTTGGCGGCCGCGACGAGCTCCATCGCCCGCGTGATCTTGCGCGTGTTGCGGACGGATTGGATCCGCCGCTTGATGTCCTGAACGGTCGCCATGCGACGGCGCGGCGTTAGCCGGCGATGCCCTTCTCTTCCTCGATGTTGAACGACTTCAGGAACTTGTCGAGCTCGGCCTTCAGCTTCTCCTCGGCCTCGTCGGGCACGTCGCCGCTCTCGCGGATACCGGCAAGCACAGAGCCCTCGGTCCGCAGGTGCTCGCGCAGCTCGTCGTGGAAACGGGAGACCTGCGGCACGGGAATCGTGTCCAGGTAGCCGTTGACTCCGGCGTAGATCGCGACGACCTGCTCCTCGAGAGGCCAGGGCACGTACTGCGGCTGGTTCAGGGTCGCGACCATCCGCTCGCCTCGGCCGAGCGACTGCTGCGTCGCCTGATCGAGCTCCGAGCCGAACTGCGCGAACGCCTCCAGCTCGCGATACTGCGAGAGATCGAGGCGGAGTCGTCCCGCCACCTTGCGCATCGACCGGCGCTGCGCGTTCCCGCCCACGCGAGAGACCGAGACACCGACGTTGATCGCGGGACGAACGCCCGAGAAGAAGAGGCTCGACTCGAGGTAGATCTGCCCGTCCGTGATCGAAATCACGTTCGTGGGGATGTATGCGGCGACATCGCCTGCCTGCGTCTCGATGATGGGAAGCGCCGTCAGCGACCCGCCGCCGAGATCGTCGGAGAGCTTGCACGCGCGTTCGAGCAACCGGGAGTGGAGATAGAAGACATCACCCGGAAAGGCCTCACGACCGGGGGGCCGGCGAAGAAGGAGGCTCAGCTGTCGATACGAGTCGGCGTGCTTCGAGAGGTCGTCGTAGATGAGGAGCGCGTGCTTGCCCTGGTAGAGGAAGTACTCGCCCATCGCGCATCCGGCAAACGGCGCCATCCACTTGATCGGCGCCGCCTCCTGAGCTGGCGCCGAGACGACGATCGTGTACTCCATCGCCCCCGCGTCGCGCAGTCGTTCGACCACCTGGGCGACCGTCGAGCCCTTCTGGCCGATCGCGACGTAGACGCAGATCACGTCGCCGCCGCGCTGGTTCAGGATCGTGTCGATCGCGATCGCGGTCTTGCCGGTCGAGCGGTCGCCGATGATCAGCTCGCGCTGACCACGGCCGATCGGGATCATCGAGTCGATCGCCTTCAGGCCCGTCTGCAGCGGCTCCTTCACCGGCTGGCGGCTGATCACGCCCGGCGCCTTGAACTCGAGCGGGCGGCGCTCCGCGGCCTCGATCGGGCCGAGGCCGTCGAGCGGGTTTCCGAGCGGATCGACGACGCGGCCGAGGAGGCCTTCGCCGACGGGCACGCTCATGACCTCACCGGTGCGGCGGACCGGCTCGCCCTCGCTCACCTTCTGCCATTCGCCGAAGAGCGCCGCGCCGACGTTGTCCTCCTCGAGGTTGAAGGCGATGCCGACGACGCCGTGCTCGAGCTCCAGCCGCTCGAGGGCGATGCAGTTCTCGAGCCCGTGGATGCGGGCGATGCCGTCGCCGACCTGCAGGACGGTGCCGACCTCCGAGAGGTCGGTCTCGACGTCGAACTCCTTGATTCGATCCTTCAGGATCGAGGTGATCTCTTCGGGGCGTAGTTTCAACGTGCGCTCCTTCGTTACGACCCGGCGCGAAAGCGCCGCTTTAGGGGTTTTCGCGCGATCGGAATTTGCGCGAGCGGATTCCGATCTTGCGCACTAGCCATGGGCGGTGACGAGTTCTTGGCGGAGGCGTTCGAGGCGGCCGCGCACGCTGCCGTCGGCGCGGAAGGAGCCGACCTGGAACACGATTCCGCCGACGAGGCTCGAGTCGACCGAGCGCGTCGCTTCGACCTTCCGGCCGGAAGCCTTCTCGATCTGCTCCACGATCGAGCGCGCCTCGTCGTCGGAGAGCTCGTGCGCGG
Organism: Actinomycetota bacterium; assembly: GCA_030857225.1. Lineage (GTDB taxonomy): Bacteria > Actinomycetota > Thermoleophilia > Gaiellales > Gaiellaceae > GMQP-bins7. The sequence goes on along the minus strand of JALZOK010000053.1, from coordinate 6,971 downwards.
TCGTGAGCTCCACCGCGAGCCTGTTCTGAGCGCGCGCGACGAGGGCTTCGAGCTCGGCGTTCGTCTCGGCGAGCTCGCCGGCGCGGCCTTTCTCGGCGAGGAGCCGGAGAAAGTTGAGGACGAGCTCGTCGGCGCCCGAGGCGATCTCGCCGAGCACCTGCGCCTTATCCAGCGCGTCGATCTGCGGATTGCGCAGGAACGCGCGCAACTCGGGTGAGTCCTCGAGGGCGCCCGCCAGCGCGGCGAGGTCGGCCGCCACCTCGTCGAGCCGTCCTTCGTCCTGCGCGGCCTGGAAGATCGCGCGGGCGTACATCCGGTTCGCGACCGCCATTCGGGTCTAGCCCTCCTTGTCCAGCGCGGAGAAGTCGAGCTCGGCGATCGCCTCGTCGATCAACCGCCGCTGGTCTTCGGCGTCGAGAACCTTGCCCGTCACTCGCGCGGTGGCCGCGAGAGTCAGGTCGGCCACCTCCGAGCGGATCAGGTCGAGCGAGCGCTTGGTCTCCGCATCGATCTGCCTGCGGGTCTCCTCGAGCCGGCGCTGCCGCTCCTCCTCCGCCTCGACCTTCACCCGCGCGATCTGGGCATCCGCCACCTTGCGGGCGTCGGCGAGGATCTCTCCCGCCTCTCCCTTCGCCTGCCCCATCAGCTCCTTGTGCTGCTCGAGCAGGTTCCGGGCCTCGGCGCGGGCGTTGTCGGCCTCCTCGACCGCCTTCCGGATCCGGTCCCGCCGCTCGTCGATCGTCTTCTGGATAGGGCCGAACGCGAACCGCTTGAGGACGAAGAAGGTGATGGCGAAGCAGATCAGCGTCCAGATCATCAGACCTGGAACGACATCGATCAGACCTCCCGAGGACTCCTCCTGGGCGGCCTCCTGGGCAAGGGGCAGGAACGAAAACAGCATCGGCTCAGACGAGGACGTAGGCGAGCAGGCCGCCGATCAGGCCGTAGAAGACGACTGCCTCGGTGAGCGCGAAGCCGAGCCACTGGATGCCCGTTAGCTCTCCACGCAATTCAGGCTGTCGTGCGACCGCCTGGATCATCGAGCCGAAGATGTTGCCGATGCCGATGCCGGCGCCGAGCGACCCGAGCCCGATGCCGAGCGCAAGCGCGATGGCCTTCCCGGCGTCGGCGCCGTCCTCGGCAGCGGCAAGAAAGAAGAACGAGGAAAGCATGGCGGTGAACCTCCTTAGATCAGTGATCCGGCTCGATGGCCGAGCCGATGTAGATGGCGGACAGTGCGGCGAAGATGTAAGCCTGGATGGAGACCACGATGACGACCTCGAAGAGGTAGAAGATCGTCGCGGCGGGCACTGCGATGACCGCGAGGAACACGTTTCCGATGACGAAGATGAGCCCGATGAACGTGAGGATCAGCATGTGGCCGGCGAGCATGTTCGCGTAGAGGCGGACGGAGAGGCTGATCAGGCGCATGAACTGGCCGAGGATCTCGAGAGGGATGATCAGAGGCAACATCGCCTTCGGCACGTCCGGGATCCAGCTCTTGAAGTACTTGGCAGGTCCGTTCCAGCGGATGCCCTCGATGTGGGTGAAGAAGAACGTCATGAGCGCCAGCGCGAGCGTCACCGAAAGGGTCGAGGTCGCGGCGAAGATCGCGAGCGTGGGCAGCTCGACTCCGCCGATCTCGAAGCGCTCGTCCGAGAGCGGCAGCGGGATGAATCCAAGGATGTTCACGACCCAGATGAAGATCATCAGGGTCGCGACATACGGGAACCAGCGCCCGATGGCCTTCGTCGGCAGGCCCTGCTCGGCCACCTGCACCTGGGCGACGTCGTAGATCGTCTCCCCGAGCGCCTGCTTGCGATCCGGGTCGCGCCCGACCTTGACGCGCATGAAGAGGATTCCGATCGCGATCGACACGAGCATCCCCAGGATCAGGTACGCGACCGCCTTGTTCAGGGACATGTCGATCGGTCCGATCTTCAGCTCCGGCCCCCACGTCTTGAGGTCCCACTCGTGCGAGGGATCGAATTCCTCCTCCTCGGCGGCCGGAGTCGGCTCTGCCGGTTCCTGGGCGAACGCGAAACCGGGCGCTACCAGCGCGAGCACCAGCAGCCCGAGAGCGAGCCGCTTCATATCTTCTTCGGCTCCGCGCCGAAGTAGGCGGCGAGACCGACGCCGAGCTCGACGGTGTAGGCAAGCGCATAGAGGCACGCGGCGGCAATGCCCACGCGCTCGTCCCCCACGGTCACCGCGACGAGCGGTATGCCGACGAGCAGTCCTCGAGAGGTTGTGCCGATGCCGCGCATCCCTGCGGCGGCGAGGTTATCCGGGTCGCCTGCGAACTGCGCCAGTACGAGAACGAAGACCTGTGCTGCCGCCCAGAGGATCGCCGCAAGCGCCCAGCCGGCGAGCGGCCAGTCAGCGACCGCGAAAACGGGGAGTGCGAGCGCGACGACCAAGCCGCCTGCAACTGCCGGAGCGAGCCGGCTCGGAACCGGTCGTGGCGTCGAAAAGATCCGCGCGCTCATCTCGTTCCCTCGCGCGAGTAGACGAGATAGACGCTGAGCACCCCGAGTGGAATTCCGACGACAGCTCCGATGAGGAGGCCAATGCCCCACGCGCCGAGCGTCCAGCCGACGAGCGCGCCGGCAGCCATCGAGGCGCCGAGCGCTCCCAGGAGAAGCCCCGAGGCGGTGGCGAGCGAGTGAGGCGAGGAAGCCGCGTGCGGCGTCATCTCGGCCGGAGCATATCAGCGAGCTTGTAACAGTCCATTTCCTATTTTCTTGCGAGAAAACGGGTGAGTTCGCTACACGACTAAACTCGCCGGATGGAGCGCCTCCTGCTCGTCCACGGAAGCGTCGTCGGCGGCCGTCCGACTTGGGGTGCACAGCTCCCGCTGGCCGAGCGCTTCGAGCTCCTGGTCCTCGACCGGCCCGGGTTCCCACCGCATCCGCCCGTCGACCGCGTCGACTTCGAGGTGGACGCGGAGCTCGTCGCCGGTCTGCTCGAGCCGGGAGACCATCTCGTCGGCCAGTCCTATGGCGGTGTGATCTCACTCCTCGCCGCCGCTGCGCGACCCGATCTGGTGCGCTCGCTGACCGTGATCGAGCCGCCCGCGACGGCAGTCGCGTTGGACGTCCCAGCCGTGGCCGAGTTCGCAGCGGGTGGTGCTGCTCTCTACGCAAGTGGACAGACCGATGACGCGGAGGCATTCCTGAGAAGGTTCCTGACCGCCGTCGGCTCGACGTTCGCCCCGCCCTCTCCTCTGCCTGCGGATCTCGAGCAGGGCGCGAGGGCGCTGATGGTCGAACGCGGCCCGTGGGAAGCCGAGATCCCGCTCGAGCTACTCGCCGCCATGGACTTCCCCAAGCTCGTCGTCTCCGGCGCCCACCACCCTGCGTTCGACGCGATCTGCGCCAAGCTCGAGCGTGCGCTCGAAGCCGAGCGACTCGTGCTCCCGGGCTACGGCCACGCCGCTCAGCGACACCCCGACTTCAACGCTCATCTGATCGACTTCATCGAGCGAGCAAGCGCGGGCTCCTCCTCAACTGGTTAGTCGGCCTAGCGTGACAGTTGCGACCCTAGTGACACAGTGTCACAAGGCCCCGCCACGCTGACACGGTTTCGGCACACCTCCACGTGGGGTCCCCAGCAACACTGACGCCTCATGCCGCTTTCGGCCCCGAGGCTCGATCGACGTCTGCTCGAGAGACTCGAGAACCTCGAGCGCTCCGATCTGTCTTTCGCCGAGATCCGGCGCTCGCTGGTGGTTCTGGCGAGGGAGCTCGACATACCGCCGCCGAGCTACGAAAACGTTCGGCGGCTTGCCACACGACGACGCATCGAGCGCGAGCTCACGGCTGAGATCCGTGCGCTCGCCCTCAGCGTCGCGCTCGGAACGCGTCACCCCGCGGATCTCCTCGTCGCGCTCAAGTCAGCCGAAGGGCAGGATCACCCCTAGTGACACTGTGTCACAAGGGCCTACGCCGTCTGTCGGTCTGGCGACGTCGGCTCTGAATCCTCGGTCTCGTCGTTCGCGCGGCGGCGGACGCGCGGGTTCATCAGCTTCACGATCTCGAGCAGGTAGATCACGAAGACGGAGAACCCGATTGCGACCAGCGCGATCAGCGCGACCGCGAGCGTCTCCCAGAGATGCCACTCGCCCCCCTCGCGGAACGGGATGAAGCGGGTGGCGAGCGCGGCGAGCGCGAGGCTTCCGCACCAGAGCCACATGGTCACCGCGGCACGTCGCTGCGAGAAGCCGATGTTCAGGAAGCGGTGATGTAGATGGCTCTGGTCCGCGGTGTAGATCGGCCGCGCGTGCTTCACCCGGCGCGCGACGACGAAAGACGTGTCGATGATCGGCACGGCCAGAACGAGCAGCGGGAGCAGCAGGACTACCGTCGATGCCGTCTTGAGCAGGCCCTGGATCGAGACCGACGCGAGGATGAAGCCGAGGCAGAGCGCGCCCGAGTCCCCCATGAAAATGCGGGCGGGGAAGAAGTTGTGTCTGAGAAACCCGAGACACGACCCGGCGACGATCGCGGAGAGGATCGCCGGATCGGCCTTGCCGAGCGAGAGCGCGAGGGTCGCGTACGTCGCGCCTGCGATCGCGCAGACACCGGCCGCGAGACCATCGAGCCCGTCGAGGAAGTTGACCATGTTCATCACCGCGACGATGAACAGCATCGAGAGCGGAACGCCGAGCCACATCGGAAGGTCCATCACCCCCACGAACGGAAGCGTGAAGTGGTCGATCCAGACGCCGAACGCGGGTGGTATGGCCGCCGCCAACAGCTGGCCGGAGAGCTTGGCCGGAGGTGAGAGGCCGCGAAAGTCGTCGATCGCGCCGACGACCGTCGCCACCGCGGCCCCGAGCAAGACGCCCCGACTCTCGCCTGAGAGGTCGAGGAAGGCGAGGGCAGGGACGAGGATCCCGAGGAAGATGGCGAGCCCGCCGAGCCGCGGGATCGGCCGCCGATTCAAGCGGCGCGAATCCGGATGGTCGACGGCGCCGAGCAGACGGGCCATCCCTCCGACGGCGGGGGTGAGCAAGACCACGATGGCGAAGGCGATGCCGAGTCCGTACAGGACCTCAGGCGTCGCCCCGAGCTCGTCCAACACGGCTGTTTACTTCGTCCCGTACAGGCGGTCGCCTGCGTCGCCGAGGCCCGGGAGGATGTAGCCCTTCTCGTTCAGACCCCGGTCGACGGAGGCCACCACGATCAGCACCTCCGGGTGCTCGCGATGCACGCGCTGGATCCCCTCGGGCGCGGCGATCAAGGCAATCAGGCGAATGGATGTCGCCCCTGCGCGCTTGACCGTCTCGATCGCCGCTGCAGTCGAGTTCCCCGTAGCGAGCATCGGGTCGAGCAGGATCACGTCGCGGTCGGCGATATCGCCTGGCAGCTTGACGAAGTACTCGACCGGCTCGAGCGTCTCCTCGTCCCGAAAGAGGCCGATGAAGCCGACACGCGCCCCCGGGACGAGCGAGAGAACGGCATCGAGCATTCCGACGCCCGCGCGCAGGATCGGGCAGACGGCGACCTTCTTCCCGGAGATGCGGCGCGCCGCCGTCCGCTCGAGCGGCGTCTCGATCTCGATCTCCTCGTCTGCGAGATCCTTCGTCGCCTCGTAGGTGAGGAGCAGAGTGAGCTCGTTCACGAGCTGCCGGAACATCTGCGTCGTCGTCGTGACATCGCGCAAGAGACCGAGCTTGTGCTGCACCAAAGGATGCATCACCTCCGTGACCTGAGCGGTCCGGGCGGCTCCGAGATCAGTCCTGGTTTCCACGTCGATCTCCGAAAGTCGGAAAGGCGCCCTTGCCCGGGTACAGAGGTCGCCGCTCGCAAAGCGCGGAGCTCCGAGCAGATAGGGCCGCGGTATCCGGCTCGGTTGCCAGCGCATCGCACATGATCCGGCCGACCTCACGGAAGTCGTCCTCGTCGAAGCCGCGGATGGTGAGTGCGGGCGTCCCCACGCGAACGCCGGACGCAACCGTCGGCGGACGCTCGTCGAAGGGCACGGTGTTCCGGTTGACCGTGATGCCGACCTCGGCGAGCCGCTCTTCGGCCTCTTTGCCCGACCACTCGGTCGAGCGCAGATCGACGAGCAGGAGATGCGTGTCCGTGCCGCCGGTCAGCACGTCCAGCCCTCCGTCCTGGAGCGTCACCGCCAGCGCGTCGGCGTTCGCGCGCACGCTCTCCTGATAACGGCGAAACGGCTCCGAGGCGGCGATCTGGAAGCATGCGGCCTTCGCCGCGATGACGTGATTGAGCGGACCGCCCTGCATCCCTGGGAACACCGCCCGGTCGACCGCTTGTGCGTGCTCCTCCGTGCAGAGGATGAAACCCGAACGAGGGCCCGCAAGCGTCTTGTGCGTTGTCGAGGTGACGAAGTCGCAGTGCGGCACCGGACTCGGGTGGATTCCCGCAGCGACCAGGCCCGCGAAATGGGCCATGTCACACAGCAGATACGCGCCGACGTCGTCGGCGATCTCGCGGAAGCGCCAGGCTTCGACCGTGCGCGGGTACGCAGACCCTCCACACACGATGAGCTTCGGCCGATGCTCTCTCGCGAGCGCGAGCACCTCGTCGTAGTCCACGAGGTTCGTTTCACGTGAGACGCCGTAGTGGACGATCGAGTACAGGCGCCCGGAGAAGTTGACCTTCAGGCCGTGGGTGAGATGGCCGCCGTGCGACAGCTCGAGCGACAGGATCGTGTCGCCGGGCTTCAGACAGGCGAAATAGACCGCCATGTTCGTCTGCGCGCCCGCATGGGGTTGGACATTCGCGTGCTCAGCGCCGAACAGTGCCTTCGCCCGGTCGATGGCAAGCTGCTCGATCTCGTCGACAACCTCGCAGCCGCCGTAGTAGCGCCTCCCCGGATATCCCTCCGAGTACTTGTTCGTGCCCACGCTGCCGACGGCCTCGAGCAGTGCCGGCCAGGTGAAGTTCTCGGACGCGATCAGCTCGATCTCGCCGCGCTGGCGCTCGAGCTCTCGCTCCAAG
>JALZOK010000109.1 GCA_030857225.1 Actinomycetota bacterium | reverse complement strand
GGCATATTGGCGCGACTGAGGACGCCGCATCGCGGTGCGTGGTGCGTCCCAGACGGCCTGATCCATTTTTTGGACAGGCCCCTAAGCGGGACGGGCTCTCAAGACTCGGGCGGGTCCGAGTCTCGGGAGACCTCGCGTTTGGTGAGGTCGAAGATGACGGCGTAGACGTCCCGCAGGCCATCGGGCGAGAGCGGGCCACTGTTCGCCTGTGTGAGCTCACGAATCATCAGCCTCTCGCGCTCGGGATCGACGAACGCGAGTCCACGATCCTGCTTGTAGCCCTTCAAGCGGGAAACAAGCCGCAGGCGCTCGTTGATCGCCTCGACAAGCGAGCGGTCGTTGTCCAAGATCTGCTGCCGTAGCTCGCGGATCGTCGGGTCGGCGTTCGGATCGGACACGCTTCGGATGGACACTAGCCGCACCCGGGATGCCACAGTGCTCCCATCTAGACTGGCACGATGAGCACGAGGCCCGCGCCTATCACGCAAATGTGGTCGCCCTCGTCGTGGCGCACCTATCCGAACCCGCACCAGCCCGAGTGGCCGGACGAAGAGCGCGCCGTTGCTGCTCGCGCCGGCCTCGCCTCGTTGCCTCCGCTCGTCTTCGCCGGTGAGGCGCGTCACCTCCGCGACGCGCTCGCCAAGGTCGCGGCGGGGCGCGCATTCGTGCTCCAAGCGGGTGACTGCGCCGAGTCCTTCCACGAGTTCTCGGCGCCGCTCATTCGCGACAAGCTCAAGATCCTGCTGCAGATGGCGGCAGTGCTGACCTACGGCGGGACGCTGCCGGTCGTCAAGGTGGGGAGGATCGCCGGCCAGTTCGCGAAGGCCCGCTCGTCGCCTACGGAACGCGTGGCCGATCTCGAGCTTCCTTCCTTTCGCGGACACATGATCAACGACGAGGCGCCGACGCTCGAGGCGCGTCTCCCCGACCCCGAGCGGATGCTGCGGGTCTACAACCAGGCGGCAGCCACGCTCAATCTCCTGCGGGCGTTCACCAAGGGCGGCTTCGCCGACCTCGACCAGGTGCACGCCTGGAACCAGGAGTTCGTCGCGAGCTCGCCAGAGGGTCAGCGCTACGAGGCGATCGCGTCCGAGATCGAGCGGGCATTGCGCTTCATGGAAGCCTGCGGCATCGACCTCGGGTCCGAGCCGCAGCTGCATCAGGTGGATCTGTGGACGAGTCATGAAGGGTTGGTCCTCGACTATGAGGAGGCCCTGACGCGTCGCGACTCGCTCACCGGTGACTGGTACGACTGCTCGGCGCACATGTTGTGGATCGGCGAGCGCACGCGCCAGCCGGACGGCGCGCATGTGGAGTTCTTCTCCGGCGTGCACAACCCGCTCGGGTGCAAGATCGGCCCCACCGCGTCGCCTGAGGAGGTGCTCCTGCTCTGCGAGCGGCTCAACCCCGATCGGATACCGGGTCGGCTCACGTTGGTGACGCGGCTCGGGGCTGACCGCGTTTCAGAGCTGCTGCCACGGCTGCTGCGGGCCGTGCGCCAGGCTGAGCATCCGGTCGCCTGGATCTGCGACCCGATGCACGCGAACGTCTTCACGACGGCGTCCGGGCACAAGACACGGCGCTTTGACGTGGTGATGCAAGAGATCGAGGGCTTCTTCGCCGCGCACTGGCAGGAGGGGACTTGGCCCGGTGGCGTCCATCTCGAGTTCACGGGCGAGGACGTGACGGAGTGTCTCGGGGGCTCCGAGGCGGTGCTCGAAGAGCAGCTCGACGCGCGCTACATGACGCTCTGCGATCCGAGGCTGAACCCGCGTCAGTCGCTGGATCTCGCCTTCCGCGTGGCCGAGCTCATGCGGCGGTATCCGAGCTCGTATTAGACGCTCGAATATGACCATCGGCCGCTTAGCCATCGTCGGCACTGGACTCATGGGCGCCTCCGTCGGCCTCGCCGCCAAGCGCGCCGGCGTCCAACGCGTGGTCGGCTTCGATTCCGACGAGAGCGCGCTCGCAGCCGCTGTCGAGGGTGGCGCTGTCGACGAAGGGGCTCAGTCACTCTCGCAGGCCGTCGCGGACGCTGAGCTCGCGGTCGTCGCGGTGCCGGTCGCCCAGCTTCCCGCCCAGGTCGCGGCCGTGCTGACGGCGAGCGGGGAGGACACGACGGTGACGGACGTCGGTTCCACGAAGAGCGCCGTCTGCGCCGCGGCTCGGGGCACCCCGCGTTTCATCGGCGGACATCCCGTCTGCGGGTCGGACGCGCGCGGCCCCGCCCACGCCCGCGCCGAGCTCTTCGAGGACGCGACCTGGTTCTTGACGCCACTTCGTGAGACCGACTCCGCCCGCTACCGGCTCGTACATGGTTTCGTCGGCGAGCTCGGGGCTGTCCCGGTGGCCGTCGACCCGCAGGCACACGACCGTTTGGTGGCGCTGACGAGCCATCTGCCTCACGCACTTGCCAACCTGCTCGTGAACCAGGCCGGCGCGACCCGGATCGAGGGTCACGATGCGCTGGCTGCGGTCGGTGGCTCCCTGCGCGACATGACGCGGGTGGCAGGCGCGAACCCTGCGATCTGGGTCGACATCTTCCTTGACAACGCCGAGGCAATCTCCGAGGCGCTCGCGGAGCATCGGCGGCGGCTCGACCAGCTCGCGGCCGCGCTCGCCGCCGGGGACGCCGGCTTTCTCGCACGCTGGATCGGCGACGCTGCCGGGAATCGACGCACCATGCTAGCCGAGGCCTATCCGGATCCGGGCGGGCTCCAGCAGGTGCGTGTCCACGTGCCGGACCGCCCCGGCGTGCTCGCCGGCATCACCGTCGCGCTCGGCGCGGAACGCATCAACATCGAGGACTTCGAGCTCCAGCACCTGTCGCCGGAGCGTGGAGGAACGCTCAAGCTACTGATCGCCGGTCCGCAGCAGGCCGCGAGGGCCGCCGAGGTGCTCGGGCAACAGGGCTACGGCGTCGTCGTCTCACCTGTGCTCGAGGACGAATGACTCGCGGTCGCGGTGATCGTGATCCCGCCGCGGGCCTTCTGCTCGAGCGTTACCTGCACCTTCTCGGGTGGAAGCTCGACAGCCTGCGCGACGTCGTCTCGGATCTTCACCGCGAGCGCCTCGCAAAAGTGTCCCTCGTTGCGAAATCCGCCCAGATACAGCTTGAGCGACTTCGACTCGATGCAGAGCGCCTCCGGCCAGAACTCGATCGTGGCGACGTAGAGGTCGGGCTGACTCGTTATCGGGCAGATCGCGGTGAGCTCGTCGCTCGTCATCTCCACGTGTGACACCCCAGGATTGGCGAAGGTCTCCAGCCCGGCGTACCGGTCGTAGCCAGGGTGGCCGAGAGCGACGAACTCGGTTGAGCGCGAGCCTGCCTCCACGGGTCGTACTGTACGACGATGAGCAATTCCCCGAAGCACGACACCGTGGGAAGCGTCTACCTGGCCGGCCCTCCGTACGCGGACGAGTACCGGACGCGCGCGGCTGCTCTCGTCCGCGCGATCGGCTGGGAGCCGATCGACCCGATGCGGCGCGACTACCGGGGCCGAACCGAAGGGAGCGAGGCGGAGATCGTGGAAGGCGATCTGGCTGACATCGACTCCTGCGACGCGGTGCTCGCGGCGTTCACGTCCCCGGACGAGGGAACCGCCATGGAGGCGTGGTATGCGCACTCGCGGGGAAAGCGGGTCGTCGTCTACACCGGCGGGGCACCGCCGCATCCGTGGACCGTGTACGTGGCCGATGTGATCTGCGACGAGCTGGAGCGCGCAGTACACGCTCTTTCGCGCGAGCAGCCAGCCGAGTAAGAGTGCTACTCGGGGCGATCCGCCGCGCCTACGCCAGCCGCTCCCCGGCGCGAACGGGGACGGGGAGCCGATTCCGTGGCGGTGCGAGCGGGCACAGCCACGTGGAGTCGTACGCGCAGGACGGGTTGTACGCGAAGTTGAAGTCCAGGACGAGCAGTCCGTTCTCCGTGCCGAGGTCGGCGCCCTTGACCGTGTCCAGCACGTAGCGCCCGCCGCCATAGGTCTCGTCCCCGCTCGTCGTGTCGGCAAAGGGAAGGAAGAGGCCGCCGCCGTAGCCCTCGAGCCAGTAGAGCTCGAGTGACTACGAGCGTCCGTCCAGCTCGAAGGAGGCGATGCCGAAGCGGGTGAAGTCGATCGAGCTGGGATGGCTCGTGCCGATGGCGAGCGTCTCCGGCTCGGCCGGGCGTACCTTCGCCAGCACGCGCACGCGGGGGTCGTACTCGAAGTACGAAACGCCATGGAGGATTTCCCGCCGATCCGTGAGCCGCGATTGCGGATGCGTACGAAAGAGCTCTGCCCGCACCTCCTGCCACCCGCGCCAGGCTGCCGGCACGTCCGACGATCGGCGAACGGCCGCGTACAGCTCGAAGACGCGCCGCTTCCAATCGAGCAGATCGCGGAGCTCTGTCTCGCTTCTCTCTGGCGCTCGGGTCGATGCGTGCGTCAAGCTGCCTTCACTGCCACATCTGTCCCGACCAGCTCGTGCTGTCGCGCCCGCTCGAGGACGAGGTCGACGAGGTCGACGAAGGGGTCGAAGCCGATGACCTCCGGCGCGTTCGCGACGAAGTTCGAGAGCGCGTTGACGTCGTAGAAGTAGGGGAGACCGTCGCGGGCGCTCACGAGGTACTCGACACCTCCGAGATCCATCCCGGCGGCAGCGACGATCCGCTTCGCGTCCTCGACGATCTCGGCCGGGGGGGTCGAAGCGCTCGATCGGCAGTCCCCGACCCGAGACGGCGTCGGCGACCCCGGGGAGCTCGCAGTAGTCGGCCGGGCAGAGGTTGAAGCTCCCGGGCATGAGGCGGATCTTGATCGCGTACAAGAAGTCGCCGCCCAGGATCTCGATTCGGACGATCGACTCCCCTTCGGCGGGAAGATGCTCCTGCACGAGGGACGTTCCGTCGAGACCGAGCTCGATGCGCTTCTCCGCCGCGGCCTCGGCTAGCTCCTCGAGGGTCGAGAAGGAGCAGATGCCCGCCCCGCTTCCCCCGACGTTCGGCTTTACCAGCACGGGAAACTCGAACCCCTCGGCCGCGGCGCGGGCTTGCGAGGGGTCGTTGATCACCCGGGCACGCGGGTAACGGAGGCCGAGGCCCGCAAACAGCGTGCACTGGCGGGCCTTGGAGATCTCGAGCTGAAAGGCGGCGTGGCCGTTGAGCACGTTGCCGCCGATGTCGTCGAGATACGCGAGGTAGTGGAGGGTGTGGAAGATCGCGTGCGAGTGGCCCCGCGTCCACGCCGACGGGCTCATCCGGTTGAGCACGACCGAGTATGGCGTCGCCCGCTCACCGGGATCGAAGACAAGCTCGTCGGCGTGGATCCGCACAAAGTCCACTCCGCGTGAGTCGAGCTCGGCGAAGAGCGGCTCGAACCAGAGCGGGTGCTCGTAGAGAATGGCGACCGGCTTGTCCACCGAGCCCGCCAGACTACATCCTGCACGTACGCATTGCTTTAGAAAGTGAAGTGGAGGCAGGCCGGACTCGCCTCGGCCATCTTCGTAGGTGCGGTTCGCGCCGCAATGCGCTTGGGAATTGCACGTACTCGTGAGGATTCACGATCGCAATTGCGAACTCGAGCAGCGTGTGGGCCTGCGTACGCACCGTGGAACTCGACACATCGGAAAGGCTCGACGACCGTTTCTACGAAAACCTCGGACAGCTTTCAAACGCCTCGCCGCCCTTTCGCGAGCTGCTCGGGGTCAGCGGGGCGGGTCAGGAATCCCGAGCTGGCGGCAGATTGCGCGAGCAGTACCGAGAGGGATCTCGCGATGGCGGGGACGGACCGGTCGCTCGGCGGCGGGACTGCGCCAGACGTCGTGACGCGAGCCATGCCGGACACGCTCGCAGCCGTTGGCGATCAGGTGTCGCTCGAGCTCGCGGAGCACGGTCATCAGCCCAAGTACGTGCGTCGGGGAGGCGAAACCACGGCTGGGTAGTACCTGTGAGCATGGACTTGCACGTCGTCTTCGAGCCCGATGAGGATGGGTGGGTGCGGGCAACCATCGAGGAGTTGCCAGGCGTGATTACCTGCGCGCCCACGATCGATGAGGCACGCGAGCTCGTCCGCGATGCGCTCGACGAGTGGCTCCGCGCCTTGACCTCCGCCGAGCGAGCAACCATCGGCGCGCAGGCAACGCGTGAGACGCTCACGCTGAGCGTCGCCTGATCCAACGCGGCGCGCCCTGAGCGATCGGTTTACCCCGTGATCCTGCGCTGCACGGTGAAGATGCTGAACCTGCTCGGCGTCCGAGCCACCAGTCTTCACGACGTTCCTGCGTCCGACGAGGACTGGTATCTGAACCTGTTGTGGATCGATCGGAGGAAGTGCCTCCTGCTCACTCACGCCGGAACACTCTTCCCCGTGTTTGCGGCCGACGTCCGCAAGGCGGACATCACACCGATTGGGCCGTACGTCGCCGACGTCGTCGAGGCGCATCTTCGCTCAGAGGGTCTTTCCACCGACACGCTCGGCCGGCTGGAACCCGACGACGTCCAGCTCGCGAAGACCGCCAGCCGCAGCATTCTCGGCGTCATGAACGAGTGCGCGTTCAACGCGCGCTACCGGATCGACGCGATGGGCGGGATCGATCGCATGGAGCCGGTCTTCCTCAACCGGTTCCTGCGCCGTACGCTCCACAACCGCGCCGGCGAGTATGTCTCCCCGCTCGATTTCGTGTCCCGATGGCCCCAGCGCTAATCACGACGGCGGTCCTCACGTTCCAACTGCCGTCCGGTTAGCTCGCGAGCGACAGGACACCAGAACATCCCCCTACGCGGGGGCCGAACGTTGTATTAACGGCGACGGCGATGGAGCTAGGCGGGCTCGAACCGCCGACCTCCTGGGTGCGATTTGTGAGCCGGTGGGGGTTGCAGGGGACTAGAGGGGACGGTTGAGCCATTTTCTGGCTCTTGGGCAGGGCAGAATTTCCCCGCTCTGCCCGGGTCTACTCACCAAAACTCACCAATCAGAGCCGGAAGCGATGGCGTGACGATTCCGTATGGGGTTGCCTTCCACCAAACAGCGGCAG
>JALZOK010000108.1 GCA_030857225.1 Actinomycetota bacterium | reverse complement strand
GATCACCGTCGGCCCCGCAGCGCTCATGGATCGCGTCACCGCAGAGGTTCGCGATGCGCACGAGACGCTTCGGCGCTGACGAGCCGTGGCGCGAGTTCTCTGCGACCCCTCCTCTCCGCCCGAGCACGCTCGAGCCGTGCTCGCGTGCAGGGATGTCACGCTCGAGACGTCCGCGCCGCCGTGGTCGGGAGACGACGTTGTCGGCCTCATCTCCTTTGACCCGGTCACCGCGGACGATCTCGCCCGACTCCCCGCGCTCCGCGTCATCGCGACGCCGAGCGTCGGCTTCGAGCACATCGAGGTCGCGGCTGCGACTGAGCGCGGGATCTGGGTCTGTCACGTCCCGGACTACTGCATCGACGAGGTGGCGGATCACGCGCTTGCGCTCCTGCTCGCACTCGTCCGCGGCGTCGTCGAGCTCGACCGCTCGGTCGCCGAGGGCAAGTGGGAAGCGAAGGCAGCCGGCCCGCTCCGCCGGTTACGCGACATCCGCGTCGGCGTGGTCGGGTTCGGGCGCATCGGCTGCGCGCTCACCGAGCGTCTACTCGCGCTCGGGGTCGACGTCTGGGCGACCGACGCCCTCCTGTCCGACGACACGATCGCGGCTGCAGGGCCTCACCCGGCGACGCTCGACGAGCTGCTGCGGAGTTGCAACGCCGTCTCGTTGCACACGCCGTTGACCGCGGAGACGGATGGGCTGATCGGCGCGCGCGAGCTCGCGCTGTTGCCGCGGGGCGCCTATCTCGTGAACGTCGCGCGCGGCGGTCTCGTCGACGAGGCGGCGGTGATCGCCGCACTCGAGTCCGGCCAGCTCGCGGGCGCCGCGCTCGACACGCTCCACAGCGAGCCACCTGCGAGGCTGCCTCGGGTGCCGCGGCTCATCGTCACCCCGCACGCAGCCTGGTACAGCGAGCGCTCCGAGGTGGAGGTGCACCGTCGAGCGGCGGAGTCGGTGCGGGTCGCACTCGAAGGCTCTCGGCCGCCAAGGGCGGTCAACGAGATCCACGATCGGGCCGGAGGCTCGCCGTCGTAGGGCGACGCCGGCGGTAGTGTCAACTCGCGTGCGCGACCGGCCGAACATCCTCCTGTTCGTCGCCGACCAGCTGTCCGCGCTCTTCCTGCGCGCGCACGGACACCCGCTGACTCGGACGCCGACGATCGACCGGCTCGCGGAGGAAGGCGTCGTGTTCGACTGGGCGTACACGCCGAGCCCACTCTGTGCGCCGGCGCGTGCGTCGCTGATGTCGGGCCTGCTGCCATCCCGGACCGGCGCGTACGACAACGGCGCCGAGTTTCCGTCCGCGCTGCCGACGTTCGCCCACGCGCTGCGGCTCGAGGGGTACCGCACCTGCCTCTCCGGGAAGATGCACTTCGTCGGGCCCGACCAGCTGCACGGCTTCGAGGAGCGGCTGACCACCGACCTGTATCCCGCCGACTACGGCTGGACGCCCGACTGGCGCCTCGGTGTCGAGCGCATCGATCGCTGGTACCACAACATGTCGTCCGTCACCCAGGCCGGGGTGGCCGAGATCACCAACCAGCTCGAGTACGACGACGAGGTGGCGTTCCATGCCATTCGACGGCTGTACGACCACGCGCGCTATGAGCGCGACACGCCGTTCTTTCTCTGTGTCTCGTTCACACATCCCCACGACCCCTACGTCGCCCGCCCGCGGCATTGGGACCTTTACCGCGACGACGAGATCGACCTTCCCCGCGTTCCGGCCCTGCCGTACGAAGACCTCGATCCGCACAGCCGGCGGCTATACGACGCGGCGCAGATGGGCTCGCTCGAGATCACCGAAGAGCACGTCCGCTCCTCCCGACACGGCTTCTATAGCTCTCTTTCCTACGTGGACGAGAAGCTCGCCGAGGTACTCGCCGCGATCGACGCGCTCGGCTTCGCGGAAGAGACGGTGATCCTCTTCACCTCCGACCACGGCGACCTCCTCGGCGAACGAGGGCTCTGGTACAAGATGTCGTTCCTCGAGCACTCGGCCCACGTGCCGCTGCTCGTCCATGCGCCGGGCCGATTCGCCGCTCACCGCGTCGACGCGCCCGTCTCGCTCGCGGATCTCGCACCGACCATCTGCGACCTCGCGCGGCCCGGGCTCTCCGCCGAGGCGCCCATCCCCTTGGACGGAAGGACGCTTCTCCCCGACCTCGAGGGCGCGACGGCCGATCCTGCGACGACGGTCGCGAGCGAGTACCTCGCAGAGGGTGCGCTCGCGCCGATGTTCATGCTCCGCCGGGGCCGCTGGAAGTTCGTCTACACCGCGCCCGACCCGGATCAGCTCTTCGACCTCGAGGCCGATCCACTCGAGGAGCGGAACCTCGCAGCCGAGCCCGAGCACGCCAAGACAGTCGCGGACTTCCGCGCCGAGGTCGATCGCCGCTGGGACGCCGCCGCGCTCGAGGATGACGTCTCGCGCAGCCAGCGCGCACGACTGCACGTATTCCAGGCGCTCCGCCGGGGTGAGTACTTCCCGTGGGACTACCAGCCGCTGCGCAAGGCCTCCGAGCAGTACACGCGCAACCACATGGACGTCGCGCTACGCGATCAGCAGTCTCGCTTTCCACCAGCGTCGTGATGAGAGCAGCGGTCTGTAGGGCCTTCGGGAGTCCCCTCCAGATCGAGGATCTTCGACTCGACCCACCTCACGCGGGCGAAGTCAAGGTCCGGGTGGCGGCGTGCGCGATCTGCCACAGCGACATCCATCTCGCCGACGGAGCATGGGGCGGGACGCTGCCCGCGATCTACGGCCACGAGGCCGCGGGCGTTGTCGAGGAGGTCGGTCGCGACGTGCGGAGCGTCCAGCCCGGCGACCGGGTCGTCGTCAGCCTCCTTCGCTCGTGCGGTCGCTGCTTCTTCTGCAAGCGAGGAGAGCCTCATCTGTGTGAGCACGAGTTCGAGATCGATCGCGACGGCAGGGTGCACACGGGCGAGGGCGAGCCGGTGCTCCAGGCGATGCACACCGGAGCCTTTGCCGAAGAGGTCGTCGTCGACCAGTCCCAGGTCGCCCACGTACCGGACGCGATGCCGTTCGACATCGCATCGCTCCTGGGCTGCGGGGTGGTCACGGGCTTCGGAGCCGTCGTCGACCGCGCGCAGGTCTCGGAGGGCTCGAGCGTCGTCGTGGTCGGGACCGGCGGCGTGGGGCTGAACAGCATCCAGGGCGCGGTCGTCTGCGGGGCGGAGCCGATCATCGCCGTCGACATCTCGCCTGCAAAGCGCGAGACGGCCATGCTCTTCGGAGCGACCCATGCCGTCGACCCGGCCACCGGGGATCCGGCGGCAGAGGTGCGCGGTTTCACCGGCGGCCGTGGTGCGGACTACGTGTTCGTCTCGGTCGGCCGCGCGCGCCCGATCGAGCAGTCCCTGGACTACGTGCGAAGAGGAGGGATGCTCGTCGTCGTCGGGATGCCGCCCGCGGATGAGAGATTCGGCGTCGTCGCCGTCGACCTCGTTCACAACGACGTCCGCATCGTCGGGAGCAAGATGGGCTCGACCCGCCTGTCGGAGGCGGTGCCACGGCTCGTCGACCTCTACGGTCAGGGTCGCCTGAAGCTCGACGAGTTGATCAGCGGCCGCTATCAGCTGGAGCAGATCAACGAAGCGATCGCAGCCGCCCGGGAGGGCGACACCCTGCGAAACGTGATCGTCTTCGGCGACCAGTGAGGATCGTCAGCGTCGAGAGCTTCGGCAATGCCGACGTTGCGTTGGTTCGCGTGCGAACCGACGAAGGAGCGGAGGGATGGGGTCAGGTCGCTCCGTACCACGCAGACATCACGGCGCAGGTCCTCCACAGCCAGATCGCGCCACACGCACTCGGCCGAGTCGCCTCGGACCTCGAAAGCCTCTCCGACGAGATCCCGGAACGGGAGCACAAGTTTCCGGGGTCGCATCTGTACCGCGCGCTCGCGGGGCTCGACACCGCGCTCTGGGATCTGCGCGGGAAGCTCGAGGGCCAGAGCGTCGCCGGCCTCCTCGGAGGGAACCCGGGAACCGTTCGCGCCTACGCGTCCAGCATGCGCCGAGACATCACGCCCGAGCATGAGGCAGAGCGACTGACTGACCTGCGCGAGCGCCACGGATTCGACGCCTTCAAGGTGCGTATCGGCAAGGAGTGCGGCCACGACGAAGACGAATGGCCTGGCCGTACCGAGTCGGTGGTCGAGACGGTACGTGGCGGGCTGGGAGACCACGCCACGCTACTCGTCGACGCCAACAGCTGCTATACGCCGCCCAAAGCGATCGAGGTTGGGCAAATGCTCGAGTCCCACGGGGTGACACACTTCGAGGAGCCCTGTCCGTACTGGGAGCTCGCGTGGACGCGCTCGGTGACGCAGGCGCTCGAGCTCGACGTGACGGGGGGCGAGCAGGACTGGGATCCGAGAGTCTGGCGGAGCATGGTCTCGGCACGGGCCGTCGACGTCGTGCAGCCTGACGTTTGCTACGTCGGCGGGTTCACGAGGGCGCTGCGGGTTGCCTCGCTGGCGGCGGCTGCGGGACTGCCGTGCACGCCCCACTCGGCGAACCACTCGCTGGTGCTCGTGTTCACGCTACACCTGCTGAGCGCGATCGAGAATCCCGGACCATATGTCGAGTTCTCGATCGAGCCGGACGCGGACTACCCATGGCAGGTGGGGATGTACGAGCCGCGGCCCGAGGTGGTCTCCGGGAGGGTTCGCGTCCCCGAAGGTCCCGGTTGGGGAGTCGAGATCTCGCCCGAGTGGCTCGCGCGCTCCGAGCACCGGATCAGCAGCATCGACTGAGCTCAGGCCCTCGAGGCCGTACCTGCGAGAATCGCCGTCCGTGAGCGCGGATCTCTTCGAGCTGAGTCCGGAGCAGCGCGAGATCCAGGCGCTCTGCCGCCAGTTCGCCGAGCGCGAGATCCGACCGATCTCGCTCGCGGTCGACGAAGCGGACACCGAGATGCCGTGGGACATCTGGTACCAGGCCGCGGCGCTCGGGCTCACCTCGTTCATGCTCCCCGCCAGCCTCGGAGGAGGTGGCATGGAGGACTCCTTCACGCAGGCGCTCGTGCAGGAGGAGCTCTGCTGGGGCTGCTCCGGCATCGGCAACCTGATCACGTCGAACGGTTTTTTCGCGGAGCCGGTGCTGAAGCTGGGGACCGACGAGCAGGCCCGGCGCTGGGTCGAGCCGTTGGCCGGCGAGCGCCCACCGCTCGGAGCGCTCGCGAGCACGGAGCCGGGTGTCGGCTCCGACGCAGCGGCCATGACGACGACAGCGACGCGGGTAGAAGGCGGCTACGTTCTGCGCGGGCAGAAGAGCTGGGTCTCGAGCGCCGGGCCGGCCGAGTACTACGTGGTCTTCGCGACGGTCGCCCCCGGAACACGGTCGAAGGGCATCACCGCATTCGTGCTCGAGAAGAGCGATTCGGGCCTCACGATCGGCCCCTCGATCAAGAAGATGGGCCAGCGCGCGATTCTGAACGCGGAGCTGTTCCTCGAGGACTGCTTCGTCGCGGACGACCGGCGCCTCGGGAAGGAAGGAGAGGGCTTTCGCGGCCTGATGAGAACGTTCGACCGCTCGCGGATCACGCTCGGTGCTGCCGCGACCGGGCTCGCGCGCGCGGCTCTCGAGTATGCGGTCGAGTACGCGAAGACCCGCGAGCAGTTCGGCAAGCCCATCGCCCAGCACCAGGCGGTCGCCTTCCGCCTTGCCGACATGGCAGTGCGCGTAGAGGCTGCGCGCCTCCTCGTGTGGCGTGCGGCGCGCAAGGCGGATGCGGGGCATGACGCCGGCGTCGAGGCCGCGATGGCGAAGCTCTACGCCTCCGAGACGGCCATGTTCTGCACTTGGGCAGCCGTGCAGACCCTCGGCGGCTGGGGGTACTCGCGCGAGTATCCCGTGGAGAAGTGGATGCGCGACGCCAAGCTCGAGGAGATCGAGGAGGGCACGTCCGACATCCAGCGCCTGATCATCTCCCGCGGCCTGCTCGCGTGAACTCGAGCCGCGACCTGCGGCCGCTCTTTGCACCGCGTTCAGTCGCGGTCGTCGGCGCGTCCGCCGATCCCGCCAAGTGGGGGAACGTGCTGGCCCGGGGCGCCCTCCGCGGCTCGCATCGGCGCTCGGTGTACCTCGTCAACCGCGCAGGCGGGGAGATCCTCGGCGCCCGAACGTACCCCTCACTCGGTGACCTTCCGGAAGCGCCCGAGCTCGCCGTGATCAGCGTTCCGGTGGCGGGGTTCGAGCAGGCGGTCGCCGATGCGCTCGCCGTCGGCTCGAAGGCGATCGTGGCGATCAGCGCCGGTCTCGGCGAGCACGACGAAGAGGGGCGACGCGTCGAGGCGGCGGTCGCCGAGCGCGTACGCGCCGAAGGCGTGGTGATGCTCGGCCCGAACTGCCTCGGAGTCTTCGACGCCGGAGAGCAGCTAGACCTCGGCTGGAGTGAGCTCCCTCCGGGAGCGGTCGCCCTCGTCTCGCAAAGCGGCAACCTCGCGCTCGAGCTCGCACGGCGGGCCGTCGCCTCCGGCCTGGGCTTCTCGCGCTTCGCGTCGCTCGGCAACCAGGCGGACCTCGTGGCCGCCGACCTGCTCGACGAGCTCGCGGCGCACGAGCCGACGCGGGTCATCGCTCTGTATCTGGAGGACTTCCGTGACGGCCGCGCGTTCGTCGCTGCAGCCGCGCGGGCGAAGGAGACGGGAACGCCGGTGATCCTGCTCTCAGGCGGTGTGAGTCACGCGAGCGCGCGGGCAGCGCAGTCGCATACGGGCGCGCTCGTCAGCGACGTGCGAGCGATCGACGCCGCGTGCAGCGCTGCGGGCATCGTTCGGGTCACGACGCCCAAGCAGCTGATCGATGCGGCTCAAGCGCTCCTCTCACCTCGTCGTCCGGGTGGGCGGCGGGTCGCCGTCTACGCCGACGGTGGCGGACACGGTGTCGTCGCCTGCGACGTCCTCGCCGCCGCAGGGCTCGAAACGCCGGAGCTGTCGGAGTCCACGACCGCCTCGCTTCGTCTCCATCTCCCAGCGACGGCAAGCGTCTCCAACCCGGTCGACTTCGCCGGGGGCGGGGAGCGGGGGCTCGCCTCGTATGCCGACGTCGGCCGCGTGCTGCTCGACTCGGGCGACGCCGACTCGGTG
>JALZOK010000107.1 GCA_030857225.1 Actinomycetota bacterium | reverse complement strand
GCGCGGGCGACCGTTTCCCGTCGCCCGCGCTGAATCAGGCTGGCCTGATCCGGTTACCCGACTGGGGTCAGAGTCGCTTCGGCAGGTTGATTGGCGTTCGACCACTCGACGTGGGCGTAGTACGCGTTGTTGCCAGAGCAGTCGAAGGAGACGCCGTCCGCGTCTGCGCGTGCGGTCGTTGTTCCCCCGACGAGCCCGTCGGTGAAAATGAAGCCGGTTGGCATGACCGTATGAACCTCGTGCGGATCGCCCGTCACCGGGTTCTTGAATGTCTCCATCTCGACAACGATCTTCTCCCCGACACGGAGACGTGAGTCGGTTCCGTTGTCCTCGATCTCGATAGTTTCGAAGAACGGGCCGTGGATCTCACTGATCGTCGTTGCGAGGATCTCCCACGGCATCCCGCCGTCCTCGCCCATGAGAATCGGAATGATTGCCTCGCGCTGGTCGTCCGAGGCAGAGTCGATGAAGACGGCCATCGTTCCGTTGCCGTCGTGGATCGCTTTCGGCCAGTCGACGGCGGCAGCGACTTTCAGTCCGCTGAGGTCGACGCCGTCGCGATCGCCCTCCTCGACCGCGAACGCGACGATCCCTGTGCAGTTGCCGTGCGTCGGGAAGCCGTTGAAGTTGCACGGGCAACCGTAGGCACAGTTGCATGCCTCGTAGTACTTCGCCTTCATCCGCCAGTCCGCCACGGAAGCTCCTTTCGTTGGCCAGCTCGCGCTGGCCGATTGGCGTTACGACACTAAGGACTGACCATGCCCTCGCCCGGCATGCCCGAAGAACGGCTTCCGTGCACGCCTTCGCTCATCTCGTCGCTGTGCATCGTGGGCGTGCCTCGTGGATCAGTCAGTCCGGGAACCCTTTCTGGCGCGACGGCGATCCAGAGACCGAGCGCGACCAGCGCGACTGACGCGGCCCGGGACGCGCGCTCGCCAGAGGGAATCACCTTCTCCGCGAACACGACCGCTGCGACGGCCGCCATCCAGAAGACACTCATGACGCCGAGTGCGAACAGAGCAAGCATGAGCCCCCAGCAACAGCCGACGCAGAAGGTGCCATGCGCAACACCCATCCGAAGCGCGCCAGACCGGCCTTCACGCCAGCCGTGCAGCATAAAGTGCATCGGGCCGCGGCAGTGGCGGAGGCAAATCGACTTGAGCGGCGTCAGCTGGTACAGACCCGCACCGGCGACTGCGCCCCCCGCCACGTACGGGCCGGCTCGATCCCAGGCGAGCAAGCCGCCCTCGAGTGCTGCCACGAGCCCGTACACGCCATAGGCGACCAGGCCGAAGGCCGTCCACACTGCGAGGTAACCCAGCACGAATATCCACGTGGGAACGTAGGCACGCCTCTGGATAGCGCGTTGCCGGCTGACCCGCGCGAAGAGCAGCACCATCGGTGCAACCGAGGGCAGCATCATCGCCGCCATCATCGTCACCCAGACGCCGATGAACCAGCCGAGCGCACCCAGGTCAGTGCCTGGGCCTGCGTCCATCCCCTCCATTCGCGCGATCACCACGAGCCACGTCGCGAGCGCGACGGCAAGCAGCGAAGCCGCGAGCCACACCGGCTCGAGCCTACGCAGCGGCGGCGCTGCCTGACTCGCGGTGGTCATCGCACGATCCTATGCGTGTTCGCCGTTCGCTTCAGCGCGAACTCGCCTTTCGTGAGATCTCGTCCTCCGCTCACGTCGCCAAACGGCTCTAGTTACGGCACGCGTCGAGTAGATGACCTATGGCCTGATTTCTCGCTGAGCCCGCCCT
The DNA here is from genome assembly GCA_030857225.1 of Actinomycetota bacterium. Classification (GTDB taxonomy): domain Bacteria; phylum Actinomycetota; class Thermoleophilia; order Gaiellales; family Gaiellaceae; genus GMQP-bins7. The sequence goes on along the minus strand of JALZOK010000107.1, from coordinate 5,400 downwards.
GCTCGAGCCTCTTGCCTCAGGGTCAGCCGACCACGTCGCGGTCGGCAACGGGGTGTGGAAACGCTTTGGAAACCAGCGGTGGCGAAGCCTGACGATCAGACGCGACGCATCGGGCCTCCAATAACCGTGGTTTGCAGGCACATCGCGATCAGACGCAACCGGAGGCGAAACGCCAAGGCACATGGTAAGGAGGGGGTCGACGGTTCGAGTCCGTCAGAGGGCTTGTCGGGATCCCGCATGGTTGCTTGGGTTGCGGGATTGCGGGTGGCGGGAAGGGGCGCCGGATGCCCCGTTATGGAAACGATTTGGAAACGTGGCATCGCGACCGGCAGCCCTAGCTTCCTCTGCCCACGCGGTAGTTCGACAGACGACGATCCGCGCATGACGCCCCATCGGTACATCCCGCGCGACATCGTGGCGGCTGCGGGCTCGATCGAGGAAACTTCGCTTATGGAGCCGTCGGAGAGCCGCTATGCGCGCAGCGGCGACGTCCACATCGCGTACCAGGTCGTCGGCGAAGGCGAACTCGACCTCGTCTTGGTCGCGGAGTTCTGGCACTCGATCGAGGCGCAGTGGGAAGAGCCTGCCCTCGCGGCTTTCCTTCGCCACCTCAGCTCATTCGGTCGGTTGATCTCCTTCGATCAGCGGGGAACGGGCATCTCCGACCCCGTCCCCCCCAACGAGCTGCCCTCAATAGAGCATTGGCTGGACGACATCGGAACCGTGATGGACGAAGTCGCCTCGAAACGAGCCGTGCTGCTCGGAATGGGAGGCGGCGGAACGCTCAGCATGCTGTTTGCTGCCACGTATCCCGAGCGGACGTCCGGCCTTGTACTCGTGAACAGCTTCCCAAGGCTTACCCAGGCTCCGGATTACCCATGGGGAAGGGCGCCTGGGCTGGAAGAGGAGGTCATCCACGTAATGCGGACCGGTTGGGGACGGGGCGTGCTCCTCGATCTGGTGGCACCCAGCAAGGTCGGCGACGAGTCCTTCCGACAGTGGTGGGCGCGGTACCAGCGCCTTGGCTCCAGTCCCGGCACGATCGTCCAGATGCGGCGAATGCTCGACGAAACCGACGTCCGCGACATTCTGCCGAGCATCCGAGTCCCCACGCTCGTCCTCCATCGGACCGACAACACTTTTGTGCGCATCGAGCACGGCCGCTACCTCGCCGAGCACATCCCGGGCGCACGTTATGTGGAGATTCCCGGCAATGACTATTTCGCTTTCCTCGGCAATACGGACGTGTTCCTGGACGAGATCGCGCGGTTCGTGAAGGGACTTTCCCCTGCGCCCGAGGAAGACCGCGTCCTGGCAACCGTGCTCTTCACGGACATCGTTGGCTCGACGCAGCGGGCATCCGACCTCGGCGACCGCCGCTGGGCGGAGCTGCTCGGCACTCACCACACCGTTGTCCGGCGTGAGCTGGAGCGCTTCCGCGGACAAGAAATCGATACCGCCGGAGACGGCTTCTTCGCCACGTTCGACGGGCCCGCACGTGCTGTGCGCTGCGCACTCGCCGTCCGCGAGGCTCTTCGAAAGCTCGGCCTCGAGATTCGGGCTGGGCTCCACACGGGCGAGGTAGAGCTTGTGAACGGAGCAACGCGCGGGTTAGCGGTGCACATCGGCCAACGCGTGCTCGCCGAGGCCGGCGCCGGCGAGGTGCTCGTTTCAAGCACCGTCAAGGACCTCGTCGCCGGCTCGGGAATCGAGTTCGAGGATCGGGGCGAGCACCAGCTCAAGGGCGTTCCAGAGGCGCGGCACCTGTTCGCCATCGCTTCATGACAAGCCGGCGACGCTCGACCAGGTCGATTACTCGAACACCCACTGGTTCCCCCCGTGCTCGCTTGGCAATGGCTTCTGACTTCCTCCGCCGCGGTCGTAGTTCGACCAACGCCGGATCCGCGAAAGGCGCTCGATAGCCGGTCGTGGTTACGGGCGATGGGGTAGGTGCGCAGCCTCGTCGTAGCAAGTGGAAGCGCCAGGGTGGTAGTGATCGTCGTCGTCGCTTTGCTGGAGATGCCCTCGACGTCGGTGAAGAGGAAGGTGACCGTGCCCGAGGGAGGTGGCCACGCACAGCCGTCATCATGCGCCAGCCCAAGGGCTACGTCGCGGGCGACGAGCGAAACGAGCTGCCAAACTTGACTTACCGCCGCAAGTGCGAGATAACACTATCTTCAGCGTGCAGCGAAAAAGGAGTGGAGATGGCAGGCGTCGAGGTAAAGAGTCTGGACTCGCCCGAAGAGACGAGGCCGTTCGTGGACAAAGGGCAGGCCGAGGTCGTCAACATCGGCGGTGGCAGCGTGATGCGCGGGACGTTCGAGCCGGGATGGCGCTGGTCGGAGCACGTGAAGCCGCTGGCGAAGACGGACAGTTGCCAGAGTCCGCACTTCCTCTACGCGTTGTCGGGGAGGATGGGCGTCGCCATGGACGACGGAACCGAGATCGAGATCGGGCCCGGTGATGTCGCTCGCATCGAGCCCGGACACGACGCCTGGGTCATCGGCGACGAGGCGTGCATCGCGATCGACTTCGGCATCTCCTCGGCCTACGCGAAGCCGCAGTAGAAGCGACTACGGACGCGCGGTCGCCGCGGCCCGAGTTGCAGCGGCGGACACCCTGCGCCGGTCACGGGTACCAAGCAGGTGATCGAAGGATAGAAGAGCAATCTGCCCGTTCGACTTCCTCGCAGTAGCTGCAGGTCTTGGTTGCGGCTGCGATTGCAAATCAATGAGGCATAGCGGAGAGGGCCGTGTTGGAGCGACGGTGGTCGCCATGGGAACGGTGCGGGTCGTGCAGTCCCCCGCACCGACACCATCGAAGGCTACCGTCGTCGAGTCCGTGATTCGTCGAACCTCCGGCGTCGCGAACTCGCGTAGCGCACACCGGACAGAACGGCACGAGACTCGAGTAAGCCACACCCAACGGCGAGACAACCGACCGGGTCGCCGGACCCTGTCAAGTGGCTCGGAACTGGTGGAGGACAGGGGCCCCAGGCATAACGAGGGGAGGGTCCTGTCGGTTTCCTTGTGACGGGCTAGACCGTTAGGTGCCCTCCCCTTCGAGCACCGTCTTACCCCCGCTTAGTACCACCGAGAACGCTGCGCGAAACTGCCTCAACCGAGGGAACATGAGGTGGCCCATTTTGTGCGCGTTGTGTGAAATCCCTCCATTGAGGCGTTTTCGCTCGCTGCTGGGGGGGAAAGATCTGTTGTCCGAAGCAATCTCAGGCCTTCTGATCCGAAGACGGACAGAAGTGCCGTGGCAAGGGGGAATACTCGATGCGTAAGCTTATGCTGATTGCGATCGCGATCGCGTCACTCGTGATTGCAGGCGCCGCCATAGCCAAGACCGTGGCGGTGACGATTACGAAGAACGGCTATGTACCGAACGCCGTGACCGTCGCGGCGGGGGACACCGTTCAGTTCACGAACTCGGACACAGTCGCTCACCAGATCGTTTTCAAGCCCACAACGGGCGTGACCTGTGTGCCCAACCCGCTCGTTCTGCAGCCGACGCAAAGCGGCACCTGCACCTTCCAGACTGCCGGCAAGTTCGCCTACTCGGATCCCAACGTGAAGGGGAACACCTTTCGCGGAACGGTGACGGTAGGCAGCGCACCGAATCCGCCTGCGCCAGACACGCTGACGCTCGCGGCGAAGCCGCCGCTGGTTATCTACGGCGGCAAGGTCACCCTCAGCGGAACGCTCTCGAACCAGAAGGTCGGCGAGAACGTCGACGTGCTCGCAAAGCCGTGTGGGCAGACCGCCCAAACGAAGGTGACGACGGTGCAGACGACGACGGGTGGTGCCTTCACCGCCGTCGTAAGGCCGCTCAAGAACACGCTCTACACGGTGAAGGTGAAGAGCACGACGAGCAATGCAGTCTCGGAGAAGGTGCGCCCGAAGCTTCGTCTCCGCAAGCTGGCAGCTCACCGTTACTCGCTGCGCGTGTTTGCTAGCCAGAGCTTCGCCGGCAGGTACGGGACCTTCCAGCGCTATAACGGCACGCTCGGGCGCTGGGTGACGGTCAAGCGCGTGCTTTTGCGCGCGAACAGCACGGGCGTCGCTCCGACGGTCATCTCGTCAGTCTCCTTCCGCTCGACGATCAGGCCGCTGTTGAAGGTCCGCGTGATATTGCCGCAGCTCCAGGTTGGCAGCTGCTACCGGCCGGGTCGCAGTAACGTGATCCGCAGCTAGGACACGCTCTCGAGAGGGGCGGCGGCTACATGCTGGTAATGAGCCGCCGCCCTCTACCCTCACGGCTGCTCGATCTCGACATCACCTAACCCAGACGCGTAGTTCGGCCGATACACCCCTTGTGGCTGCGGCAGTCAACGTGGTCAGCGGCCGTGAGCCCGAAATCGTGAGCCCCGAGCTCGTCCTCATCGATCCGGATCTGGCCATGGTTGCACGCTCGCTTCTTCCAAACCCTGAGGTTGCGTTCGCTCGTCTCGAGCGACGGCGTCCGATCCATGGAGCGCAGCTGCCAGTTGCCGTCGCACACGCTGATCGCGTCTCCACGACGGATGAGGCGATTGGCGCGGCACGACGGCGCATCAACGCGCTTTCCGAGGTCGAGCCGCCTAAGCAGCGGAGGCCGCGCAGCTTGTCACTCCTGCGTCGGCGGCATCGAGCGAGCTAGCGCTCAGCGTAAGGGTCGAGCAGTCCACTCCCGAGTCATCTCCTCCCGAGGGATCTCGGCTGATCTCAGAACTGCCGACTAATCGAGGATCACCCCGCCGCCAGGGTGCAGCTTGCGGCGATGCAGATCGGGGACTTCCTCACCCACGGCGACCGGCGATACCTGCTTTGCGGGTTCGACCCACAGGGCGTCTCGCCGCGCATGGTGTACGTCGAAGACGTCGCGACAGGAGCGCACTCAGTGCTGCCGTTCGATGACCTGAGTCTGCCCTCGACAAGCAGAGGTGGCGGGCTCCGTCTCGTGAGACCGCACACCGGCGACTCGCGGAGCGATCTTCCGTAGTTCCCGTCGCCGGAGTTCCTTCCGCTTCGGGCGCGTCACTGGAGTGACGGCAGGCGAGCCGCGGGAGGCACGCGATAGCCGGTCGTGGTCACGGGCAATGGGGTAGGTGCGCAGCACCGCAGTAAGTCATGGTCGTCGTAGGGCGGTGGTGATCGTCGCGGCGGTGCTGATCACGGTCGTCGGAGCTTGAGCCTCTGAGTGTCGCCCATGGGTCGGCGTCGACATTCGCGCCTTCGGTGCGGCTTCGGCGTTTGACGGGCTCGGCGATCGGGCAACGTCTTTGTTGCGACTATCTCTCTGACAGAGAGCCACCGACGAACGGAAGGAGGCGAAATGTCTGAAACGAGCGGAACAGACGACGCGACTCAGGGCGGCGGTCAAGGGGGCGGCGGTCAAGGGGGCGGCGGTCAAGGG
>JALZOK010000052.1 GCA_030857225.1 Actinomycetota bacterium | reverse complement strand
TTAGGGGCCTGTCCAGAAAGTGGTCACGCTGGATGGGACGCGACACGTGCCGCGAGGCAAGGACGCAGGGAGCGCCAATATGCAGGCATATTGGCGCGACTGAGGACGCCGCATCGCGGTGCGTGGTGCGTGCCAGACGGCCTGATCCATTTTTTGGACAGGCCCTTAGGCCCGAGCGTGGCCTGAGAAGAGCGGCGACTCGCCGACGTGCCGGAATCCGCGGCCAAGACGTCGATCTCCGAACGGTCCCCGGCGAAACTCGCCATTGACGAGATCCGTGGTGCGCTCCTCGAGACCCTCCTCGATCATGTCAGCCCGCTCTCGCGAAAGGCGGTCGGCGGCGACGGCGGCGTCGAGCTCTTTCTTCGCTGCACTCACCATGGCCTGAATGAGACCGTCGACGGACTTGCCTTCTGCCTTCGCCACCGCGGCGAGCGTCTTACCGTCGCGAAGCCGCTCGCGGAGCGCGTCCTCGGTCAGTCCTAGATAGGACGCTGCAGTTCGCAGCCCTGCGTGGTGGCCGAAGTGCCTCGGCCCTCGATCGCCACCGAACCGCCCGAAGCCGCCCAGAAACGGCACTGCTCCGGACTCGATCCGCTTCTCGAGCTCCGCGCCCTGCTCTTCGGTGAGCTCGCCGGCGTCAACTGCCTCTTGAACGCGATTCTTCAACGCCTGCTCGAGCGCGTCTTCGAGGGCGCTCGGCTGGACTCCCAGCTCAGCAGCAGCGTCGTCGATGACTGCTTGGCGATCGTCGTCCGATCCGAGCACACGAGATCCGGCAATCGCGGCGGAGGCGCCGAGAGCGACCGCGAGCACGAGTGCCACGACCGAGCCGGCAACAAGTTTTGTCCTTGTGTGTTTGTCCATGCCGAAGATGAGACCAGAGGCTTCTAAGACGGGGCTAAGACGAGACTAAGAACTCGAAGCGAATGGAATCTCGCCGACGAACCGTCACTTTCTGGCGCTAGGAGAGCACTTCGCCCATGACCACGCGCGAGCGCCGGAGGCGCAGCGTCATCCGCGTTCCTCCTCCGTCGGCCTGCTCGGCGACGACCTCGCCGCCGTGCGTCTCGGCGACCTGGCGGACGATAGCGAGCCCGAGCCCCGACCCTGGCATTCCGCGAGCGGACCGAGCACGGTAGAAGCGGTCGAACACATACGGGAGATCCTCGTCGGCGATGCCTGGCCCGTGATCACGAACCGATACCTGCCCGTCGCGCACGGCGACCTCGATCTCGCACCCGGGCGGGCTCCACTTGGCTGCGTTGTCGATGAGGTTGCCGATCGCACGGTCGATCGTCGCAGGCACGCCCTGAACGACGGACTCCTCGAGCATCGCCTTGAAGGCCACGCTGGGCCGGTTCCGCCGCGTTCGCTCTATTGCTTCCGCGGCAACGAGGTCCAGACGTACCTCCTCCGGCACAGCAGTCTGCTGCTCGGCTCGGGCAAGCTCGATCAGCCCCGCGATCAGCGTCGTCATCTCGCCGAGCTGCTCGATCACGTCGGAGAGAAGCCGACCGCGCTCCTCCGCCGGAAGCGCGCGATCCCCGGCCAGCACCTCGATGTTTGTCCGGAGGCTCGTGAGGGGTGTCCTCAACTCATGCGACGCATCGGCCACGAGCTGCCGCTGAGCGCGATTCGACTCCTCGAGACCGGCGAGCATCGTGTTGAAGCTCGTAGCGAGGCGACTGAGCTCGTCGCGGCCGCCGAGCTCGATGCGTTCGGAAAGATCTCCGGTTTCGGTCACGCGCTCAGCCGTCTCCGTCAGTCGACGCACAGGGGTCAGCGCAGCGCGTGAGACGACCAACCCGAGCGCGGCGGCGATTCCGATTCCCGAGAGCGCGATCACGATGAGGAAGAGTCGGATGCGCGAGAGCGCCGAGTCCATCTCGGTCAGCGGACGCGCGATCTGAACGGCGAACCCGGGCTCGTACGCGATGGACAGCACCCGGACGTGCGTCCCTGCGACCGTCGTCTCCGAGATGACCGAATCCCCTCGCATGCCCGCGCTCGCGAGCGCCAGCGCCTCGTCCGAGACGGGTAGCTCGACATCGTCGTTGAGCTGGCGTAACGCATCCCCGTTGGACTTGACGACCTGAACCAAGGTGTTCGGCTCGCCAAAGCCCGGTCGAATGCCGAGGAAGGACTCCCCGTTTCGCAGAGGGATCTCGGACAGCGGAATGCGGAAGATCTCCTGCGCGCGTTCGTCCAGCGTGTCGTCGATCTGGGCCTGGAGCTCGCCACGCACGACGAAGAACACCACCACGGATGCGACGACGACCGCCAGCGCGACCGCGGCGGCGGCGCCGATTGCAGTCCGCGCGCGGAAACTCATGGGCCGCCTCGCGGCCCATGAGTGTGGAGGGGTATGGGGAACCGGGAGGTTTCCCACGCTCTGAGAAGGAAGGGGGCTCGCGGGGGAAACATGGTTTCTCCCGCGACCGCGAGCCGCGAGCGAGCGGTGCTCATACGTTCCCGCGCAGGGCGTACCCCACGCCTCGAACCGTGTGGATGAGACGAGACCCTCCGCCCTGCTCGGTCTTCCTCCGCAAGTATCCGATGTAGACATCGAGAGAGTTCGAGCTCGGGCCGAAGTCGTAGCCCCAGACGCGCTCGAAGATGACCGAGCGTGTCAGGACCTGGCGGGGATTACGCAGGAAGAGCTCCAGGAGCGCGAACTCGGTTCGGGTGAGGTCGATGAGAACACCCGATCGCCGCACTTCACGTGTTCCCAGATCGAGGTCGAGATCGGCGAAGCCGAGCGTGTCGACGCCGCCGCTGTCGCCGTTCCCTAGGCGTCTCAGGAGCGCGCGCAGGCGAGCAAGCAGCTCGGCGAGCGCGAACGGTTTCGGGAGGTAGTCGTCGGCTCCCGCGTCAAGCCCGGCTACACGGCTGTCGATTTCCGCGCGAGCGGTCAGCATCAGCACCGGAATCTCGTTCCCGGCTCGCCGCAGTCGGCGACACACCTCGAGCCCGTCGGCGCCGGGCATGAGGATGTCGAGGATGACGGCGTCCGGCTGCGGCTCGAGCGCGAGCCGCCGAAGCGCCTGCTCGCCATCCTCAGCGAGCTCGACTCGATAGCCCTCGAGCTCGAGCGCGCGCCGCAGCGAGTCGCGAACGGCTCGCTCGTCGTCGACGACCAGGATCTCCATCGAGCGCATTGTGCGCTCTCGTCTTCCCGCGCGGAGCTGGTCTTACCGACTTCTTAGGCGGCTTTCAGCGACGGCTCATCCACCTTGTGCTGCTATTGGTTCACCTCCACACGAAAGGACGCACCGTGAATTCCACCCGCAGCCGTACACCCATGTTTCTCGCCGGCCTCATCGCCGCGCTCGGCCTCGGGGTCGGGCTGGGTGCCGCGGCCTATGCCGTTCTCTCCGACGATTCGACGACCGTCGTTCGCCAGGTGACCGTCTCGGACTCGGAGCCGGCCGCGACCACGGGCGGCCTCTCGATCGGGGAGATCTACGAGCGCTCGCAGAGAGCCGTGGTCGAGATCACCGCGTCGGCCACTCAGTTCAGCGGCTCGCAATCGTCCCAGGGATCGGGGTTCGTCTTCGACGAGGGCGGTCACATCATCACGAACCAACATGTGGTGGAGGGCGCAAGCTCGATCTCCGTTCGCTTCTGGGACGGCTCGTCACGCAACGCCCGCATCGTGGGCACGGACCCTTCGACCGACCTCGCGGTGATCGACGTCAATGCCCCGGCGTCGTTCCTCGAACCACTTCGTCTGGGCGACTCGAGTGCTGTCGATGTGGGAGACGGTGTCGTCGCCATGGGCAGCCCCTTCGGTCTCGAGGGAACGGTGACGAGCGGCATCGTGAGCGCGCTCCACCGGCAGATGACCGCGCCGAACAATTTTACGATCACGGACTCGATCCAGACGGACGCGGCGATCAACCACGGGAACTCCGGCGGGCCCCTCGTCGACCAGCGGGGTCGGGTAATCGGTGTCAATGCCCAGATCGAGAGTGAGTCGGGCGGCTCCGACGGCGTCGGCTTCGCCATCCCCTCCAACACCGTGCGTTCGATCGTCATGCAGATCATCGCGACCGGCGAGGCGGAGCACGCGTACCTCGGAGTCTCCATGATCACCGTCCCCGAAGGCGCGGCGATCACCGAGGTGCGGGCAGACACTCCTGCGGAGAAGGCCGGCCTGCGCGAGGCGACGGGTACGCGGACGGTCAACGGCCAGAGTGTTCCGTCCGGCGGTGACGTGGTCGTCGAGCTCGACGGTGAATCGATTTCCAGCTCGGCTGAGCTCCAGAGCGCCGTGGATGCGAAGCAACCCGGAGACGCCGTGTCCCTCACGGTGCTCCGCAACGGCAAGCGGCGGACGCTCGAGGTCGTTCTCGACACGCGCCCCGAGCGCATCCCGTAATGGCTGAGGGTTGGCAGAGCGTGCGGCTGGACGAGATCGACCCGATTCCCGTGGTCGAAGGAACGCTGCTCTGGCGTCCCGTGCGGCGGACGCTCGAGATCGGCGCGTTCGGCATCAATGCCTATACGGCACCGGCCGCCGGTGACGACGTCGTCGAGGAGCACACGGAGAAGTCCCTTGGGCACGAAGAGATCTACGTCGTGCTGAAGGGGCGCGCGACGTTCACCCTCGACGATGAGACGCTCGACGCGCCCACGGGAACCGTGGTGTTCATCCGCGACCCGGGAGTGAAGCGCCACGCTCGCGCTGAGGAGCCGGATACTTCTGTCTTGGCTATCGGCGGCCCGCGTGATGCCCCATACGAGTCGTCGGCCTGGGAGCACTCCTTCGCCGCTGAGAAGCACCGCGTGTCAGGCGATTTCGACGCGATGGCGGCCGAGATCGCCGTTGGCCTTGAGCAGCACTCGGACGACCCGGGCTTGCTCTACAACCTGGGTTGCGCGGAGGCGCTGGCGGGGCGTTCGGAGGATGCCTTGGAGCACGTGTGCCGTGCGCTCGAGCTCAAGCCGGAGTGGGAGGAAATGGCTCGCAAGGACGAGGATCTCGTCACCCTGCGCGAGCTACCCGGCTGGCCGCAGGGCGAGGTCAGGACGGTGTGACGCGATACGAGTCGAAGACCGCGTCGAGGTTTCTGAGCGCGGCGAGGAGCGACCTGAGCTCCTTCACGTCTCCCACCTCCGCGGTGTACCAGTTGCGCGCCATCCCGTCCTCGACGACGCCTCCGTAGGAGACGATGTTGGCGCCGTGCTCGGCGAAGGTCCGAGCAACGTCTTCGAGGAGCCGCGATCGGTCCCAGGCATCGACTGCGATCTGCACGAGGAAGCTCGTTGATGCACCACCCTCCCATTCGACGCCCGTGAACCGCTCCGGGTTTCGCTGAAGGGCCTTCACGTTCGGACAGTCTGTGCGGTGCACCGTGATCCCGCGGCCGAGTGAGATGTAGCCGAGGACGGGGTCACCCGGAACCGGCGTGCAGCACTTCGCAAGCCGGACGAGAACGTCCTCCACCCCCGGAACGGTGATCCCGAGCCGATCCGACGAGACAGCGGTCCGCGCACGCGACGGCTTTGTCGTGATAGCCGGCTCCGCGGCGACCTCGCCCGTCTTCAGCCGCTGGATGACCTTGTTGACGATCTGGCCCGGCTGGAGCTTGCCGGCGCCGAGCGCGACGTAGAAGTCCTCCGCCTTCTTGAACCCGGTCTCCCGGATCACCTGGGCGAGCACGCTCGAGCCCTGGAGCTTTCGGTACGGGAGCTTCTGCGCCTTCAGCGCCTGGTCGAGAAGCTCGCGACCCTTGGCCTCCGTCTCCCCGCGTGTCTCCCGCTGGTACCACTGCCTGATCTTGTTGCGAGCGCGCGAGGACCTCGCGACCGCGAGCCAGTCGCGCGAGGGGCCCCGGCCCGTCTTCGAGGTGAGGATCTCGACAAACTCGCCGTTCGTCAGCCGGTAGTGGAGCGGGACGATGCGGCCGTTCACCTTGGCGCCGACCGTTCGATGACCGACGTCGGTGTGAACCGCATACGCGAAGTCGATCGGCGTCGCACCCGAAGGGAGCACCTTCACCTCGCCCTTCGGTGTGAAGACGTACACCTCGTCGGAGAAGAGATCGGTGCGAAGCGTGCGCATGTACTCGCTCGGATCCTGCTCGTCCTGCTGCGAGTCCATCAGCGACTTGACCCAGACGAGCCACTCGTCGTCGGCCTTTGCGCCCGCACGGCCGCGCTTGTACAGCCAGTGCGCTGCAACGCCGTACTCGGCCTCCTCGTGCATCTGGCGCGTTCGCACCTGGATCTCGAGCGGTCTCCCCTCCGGCCCGATCATCGTCGTGTGCAGGGAGCGGTAGCGGTTCAGCTTCGGCATCGCGAGAAAGTCCTTGAACCGCCCAGGCATTGGCTTCCAGAGGGAGTGAATGAGACCGAGCGCCGCGTAGCAGTCGCGTGTCCCCTCCTCCCCGGTTCGCTCGCAGATCACGCGCAGCGCAGTCAGGTCGTGGATCTCGTTGAACTCGCGTCCGCGCTTGGCCATCTTGTCGTAGATCGAGTACAGGTGCTTCGCGCGGGCGGTGATCTCCGCGGGGACATCCGCCTTCAAGAGCTCCTCGGCCAGCAGCTCCGCCGCCTTGTCGGCCTGCCCCTCACGATCGTCGCGCTGGTCGGCGACCATCGCCTTGATCTCCGAGTACTTCCGAGGATGGAGGATCTGGAACGCGAGGTCTTCGAGCTCCCACTTGAGCGCGTGGATCCCGAGCCGGTGGGCGAGCGGCGCATACACCTCGAGCGTTTCCCGTGCCTTCTGCGCCTGCTTCTGCTTGGTCTGGTACTCGATCGTCCGCATGTTGTGCAGACGGTCCGCGAGCTTGATCAGGATGACGCGGACGTCCTGAGCCATCGCCACGATCATCTTGCGGTAGTTCTCGGCCTCCGCCTGCTCACGGCTCTGGAAGCTGATCCTCGTCAGCTTCGTGACTCCTTCCACCAACTGCGCCACCTCGGGACCGAACTCGGCCTTGATCTCCTCGAGATCCGCGCCCGTGTCCTCGACGACGTCGTGCAGAAGCGCTGCTGCGATCGTCTGCTCGTCCAGGTGTAGCTCGGCGCAGATGCGGGCGACACCCAGAGGGTGGTAGATGAATTCCTCGCCGGAGCGCCGCGTCTGGCCGCCGTGCGCGCGTTCGGCGAAGGAGAACGCTCTCCGGAGAAGGTCTCGGTCGACCTCCGGGTTGTACGCCTCGACCTCTGCAATCAGCTCGTCGACGAGATGCTCGTCATGACGCCTGGCGTCGAGGACAGTCATGGTTTCAGTGTACTGAGCACCTTTCGCGAGTCCTCTCGCGGCGAAGGAAGGCGTCGTCAAGTGTGGAAATCGAGGCTCTCATGGGTCCGATTCGCCGCTGGTTCCGGCAACGCATCGCCCGACGGCTCGCAGTCGTCATGCGAGACGCGCTCGTACCCTGATTCGAGCTCACGCAGCTTCGGGAAGCGCGACAGCGGCCTCGCGGACGAGCAGGGCGCGAAAGGTCTCGGACTCGAGCAGCTGCCGGCGACGACGTCCAGAGTCGACCTCCAGTCCCAGCTCCGCGAACACGTTCCGCGCCTCCTGTGTCCAAGCGCCCTCGCCTGCGCGCCAAAGGGCAGCGAGCCGTTCGCGAAGCGCTTCGTAGCCTTCCGGCGTATCGAAGAGTCGGCGCACGATGAGCTGCGGCGCGATGGTCCCGTTCCAGCGATTCTCTTTCAACCGGCAGGCGACGTCGAAGAGGCCGGTCGCGCGGAGCCGGTCGAGCTGGGAGCCCTGACCGAAGGCGATCGCGCTCCCTGCATCTCGTCCGTTCTGGCGTACGCGGAAACGCAGGTGCTTGCCCTCGCCAACCGTGGCCGGCTCGAACGGCTGCGCGGCGGGAACCAGCAACGTGACGTCGGGGTTTCCAAGTCCGAACGGAGCAAGCCGATCGAGCTCATGAGCGAGCGGGAGCGTAAGCTCCTCGGCCGAGACGACTGCGTCGACTTTCGTCACCGGGTACAGGTCCTCTTCGGCGAGACTGGCATCCGCGTGCGCCGCGAAGGCCTGGGCGAACGCTTCGATGCTTGCCTTCTCGATCGAAAGCCCGGCAGCCGCCCGGTGACCGCCGAATCGCTCCAGGTGCGAAGAGCACGCCGACAGCGCGCCGTGCAGGTCGAAGAGCGAGATCGACCGGCCGGAGCCCTTCCACCGGTCCTGGGATCCGGTGATGAGGACGACTGGTCGACTGAACCTCTCCACGAGCCGCGAGGCCACGATCCCGATGACGCCTTCGTGCCAGTCCTCGCACCAGAGGACATAGCCCCGTCGCCGGCGTTCTCGTTCGGGCAGGGCCTCCACGAGAGCGATCGCCTCGCGCAGGATCCGGTCCTCGACCGCCTGGCGATCACGATTGAGATCCTCGAGCTCGGATGCGAGCTTCTTGGCCTCGTCGGGATCGTCGGTCAGGATCAGCTCGAGCGCGGCGTCCGGCCGACCGAGCCGTCCGGCGGCATTGATCCGCGGAGCGAGCCGAAACCCGACCGCGCCGGCTTCGACGGCCGCTGGATCGACTCGCGCGCTCTTCATCAGCGCCTGCAAACCTGGTCGGCGCGTGCGCGCGAGCGCCAATAGCCCGCAGGCGGCGAGCGCGCGATTCTCATCGACGAGCGGAACGACGTCCGCGATCGTGGCCAGAGCCACGAGGTCCAGATTCCGCTTCAGCGCGGGGTGCTCGGCGCCGAGCAACGCCTCGCCGAGCTTGTAGACGACCCCGGTGCCGCAGAGCTCGGGGAAAGGGTACGAGGATGGGCGTGTCGCGACGATGGGGCAATCGGGCAGCGTCTCGCCGGGTCGGTGGTGATCGGTAACCACGACCTCGAGCCCGAGTGCCTTCGCCTTCGCCTCCGCAACCTCGGCAACAGCGGTAACCCCACAGTCGACCGTTACCACCAGCCCGACTCCGTCCTCGGCGAGCTTGGCGAGCGTCGCGCTGGAAACGCCGTACCCCTCCTCGAAGCGGCTGGGAAGGTGCCAGACGACGTCCGCGTCGAGCTCGCGTAGGTAGAGGACGGCGAGAGCGGTCGCGCAGATCCCGTCGACGTCGTAGTCCCCGTGCACACAGATGCGCTTGCCTGCGTCGATCGCCGCTCGGATGCGTTCGATCGCGAGCACCATGTCGCCGAGCAGGAACGGATCGTGGCCGGGAAGCTCCGCGTCCAGAAAACGGCGAGCGCGCTCAGGATCGTCGTAGCCGCGGCGAGCGAGCACGGCGGCGGTGACCTCGCTCAGCCCGAGCTCGCTCGAAAGCGCCGAGACGTTCCCGAGGTCGAGAGGATCGATCTTCCAGACGCCGGTCACCGTGTTGACGGTACGGACGCCGCCGGACGGCTCCGCGGCGCGCCAACGTGCGGGTTCGCGGCGGGCGCGCTCCGTCTTCGCGCAACGGCTCGGTGCTGAACGGAATTTGCCTCGGCGCAGCCGAAGCTGCTCGAAACCGTTTTCTACTCAGAGGCGAGATAGCCGATTTCGTACAGGTCGCCGGCAATCTCCGAAAGCGAAAGGTCCGGGTTGAGAGTTGCAAGAACCTCGCGCGAGAGCGGCTCGTGACGGTAAACGTGACTGATAGCGGCGAGGTCGATCTCCCTCTCCCAGTACTCGAGCGCGTACGTGCGGTACGTCATGGGCTGCCCGTCGAGCTGCTCGAACAGCCAATCGGCCCCGTCTGGATCGGCGTCGGAACTGGAAAGGTCACTGCGCCATGCCTCCACCTGCCATCGGCTGCCTGCCGCCAGAGACAGGCCGTCACCCTGGGGACAGTCCCGTCGCTGAAAGCCGGCTCCTTGACAGCGGTTCGTGGTCGAATCCCCGTGCGTAGGCACCTACCGGGGCAAAAACGTTCGAATACTCGTCGCCCGAGCCGTTTCGCATGGAGGCCATCTGCTCGTCTGCCGCCCAATGCGCGTCGAATGAGAAGTACCGATTTTCCCACTTCGAACTGAGACGCATCGAGTGTCGCAAGCGACTGCGACCACCGTCGCGCGGTCTCGATCTCAGGCAACCGCGCAGCGAGAGTCGTGACAGGCACAACGAGTCGGAATCAGGACGCACCGCGTCGACGATGGAGCGCGTCGACGACGATCTTCACCCACAGGAGGATGAGACCGAAAGTCGCGCCCAGCACGACCACCGCGATCGGGGTGACGTATGCCATCTGCTCCAGCGTGTACTTCGTAACCGCTGCACCGACCAGCCAGACGAGGAGTACGACGACGGCCATGACAACCCAGAGACGCTTGTCCTTCACATCCAGCAGCCTAGATACGCTGATCGCAGTGCTCGCGGCCAACTATCGCTCCGGCGACGACTTCGTGGTCGAGTTCCTCGGCCATCGCTTCGAGTTCAGCTCCGACGACTTCGCCGAGCGTGTCACGGCAGCCGCGGTTCGACTCGAGCTCGTCGCCTCGAACGACCTGGACTCTGACGAAGCAGGAGACCTCGTCGAGCTCGTCGCGGACGGACGGATCGTGGATCCTCGCAGTGGGCTCGGGCTGTACCTCGTCCGGCACTGGGAGCACGTGTCGCTCGTCAAGCAGGAGTCGCTCGTGTACTGGCTCCGCAAGCTCGTCTTCCGGGGTGCTTGGCTCGACCACCGGGTCAAGGAGGGTTTGCTGGATGTGTCGTGGGAGGACAATACGGGCGACTTCGGTTACGCGGAGCCGAAAGGTGGGCGAACGCTGCTCGAGCTTGCCCCCGTTCCGTCGTGGCGCGAGCTTCAGTACCGCGGCTGAAAAAACGCGGTGCCTGTCACCTGCCTTGCTCTCACTCCGGGGCGCTGAAGCCGACGCGGCGATCGGGATCCGGTGCGGACATCTCGATCGCCTTCACCGCCCCGATCGGGACGATCACGCGCCGGGGCTCCTCCCCTTCGAGACGATGCGGCGTGAAGGAGAAGAACCCGAAGCCCGGATCGGCGGCCGTTGTCGCAACGAGGTAGTGCGATCCGTCGGCGAGCTCGATCCGGAGCTCCGCCTGCTCGAGCCCGTGCTCCTGCACGAACTCGGCGACCATGCGTGCGATGCGAGCGACGAACTCGTCGAGCGGGCCTGCCAGCTCAGGCGTCCAGACATGTGGCGTGGTCGTCAAAAGAGCCCCTCGGAAGGCGTCGCCGCCCCGATGTGCTCCCGACCGAGCGCCGTGATCACACGCCCCCGTGGTGTCCGCTGGATGAAGCCGAGCTGCAGCAGGTATGGCTCGTAGACGTCCTCGATCGTGTCCGGCTCCTCCCCGAGCGACACCGCCAGCGTCGAGAGCCCAACAGGCCCTCCTCCGAACTTGTGCATGATCGCCGAGAGCAGATCGCGATCGGTGCGCTCGAGGCCGACCGCGTCGACCTCGAGCAGCTCGAGAGCCTCGCGGGCGATGTCGAGTGTGACGGCGCCGGAATGACGCACCTGGGCAACATCGCGGACGCGCCGGAGAATCCGGTTCGCCACGCGAGGCGTGCCCCGCGCGCGGCCGGCGATCTCTTCTCCCGCGGCGTCCTCGATCTCGACCCCGAGAATACGGGCGGAGCGACTGACGATCGATGCGAGCTCGTCGGGCTCGTAGTAGCCGAGCCGAAAGGTCATGCCGAAGCGGTCGCGGAGCGGTGTCGTCAGGAGCCCCGTGCGAGTCGTGGCGCCGACCAGGGTGAACGGCGGAAGGTCGAGGGTTAGCGTGCGGGCGCCCGCCCCCTGACCGACGATGATGTCGAGCCGAAAGTCCTCGAGAGCCGGGTACAGGATCTCCTCGATCGCCCGATTCATGCGATGGATCTCATCGATGAAGAGGACGTCGCGGTCTTGCAGGCCCGTGAGGATCGCGGCCATGTCTCCCTTGCGCTCGAGCGCAGGGCCGGCGACCGTGCGAATGCCGACGCCGAGCTCCTCGCGAATGATCGTCGCAAGCGTGGTCTTGCCCAGACCCGGCGGGCCGACGAGCAGGACATGGTCGAGCGCATCTCCGCGTTCTCGCGCGGCCTGGAGCGCGATCTCAAGCTGCTCTTTCGTGCGCTCCTGGCCGACGAAGTCGTCGAGGCGACGGGGCCGCAGCGACAGCTCGACCTCCTCGTCGCCCTCCTGCAGCACCGGCGTCAGGAACTGCGACGTCATGCCGCGCTCCGAAGCGCCGCGCGCACGCGCTCCTCCGGCGAGAGATCAGGATCGGTGCGGGCAAGCGCCTGCTCGGCTTGGATGACCGAATACCCGAGCTCGACGAGCGCGTCGCGAGCGACCACATGGGACGACGTGGGCGCAGCCGTGGCCGACTGCAGCGGGACGACATCCTCGCTCCCGAGCTTCTCCTCGAGCTCGAGAACGATGCGCTCGGCGGTCTTCTTGCCTATGCCAGGGATGGCCTGGAAACGCGCAGGATCGCGGAGCGCGATAGCGCGCCTCAGCTCTGAAGGAGGCGCGCTCGAGACCACGGCGAGCGCCACCTTCGGTCCAATTCCGGTCACGCCCAGGAGGTGGAGGAAGAGCTCGCGCTCGGCGGACTCCGCGAACCCGTAGAGCTGAAGGGCGTCCTCCCGAACGTGGAGATACGTCTCGAGCGTCACCTCGGACGCGTCCGCCGCACGCCGAAGCGCGCTCGGCGTCGCCGCCACGAGGTAGCCGACGCCACCGACGTCGAGGACGAGTCCGTCCGGCGTTCGCCCCGCAGGAGTGCCACGAAGGCGCGAGATCATCCGGCTGCCTCGAGTAGCGGCGGGGCCATCGCGTGACAGATCGCGACCGCGAGCGCGTCCGCTGCGTGCGTCGAGCCGGGCTCGGAGTCGAGATCCAGGATGAGCTTCACCATGCGTTGCATCTGCCCCTTTTCGGCTCGCCCGTACCCGCAAACCGCCTGCTTGACGCGCGCCGGCGCGTATTCAGCGCACTCGACTCCCACGGAGGCGGCCGCGACAAGAACGGCGCCGCGTGCCTGTCCGACGGAGAGCGCGATGCGGGCGTCGGCACCCACGAAGGACTCCTCGAGCGCGACGGCGTCCGGCTCGTGCTCCGCAATGAGCTCCTGGACGCCCGCGAAGATCACCATCAGCCTGGCGTGTGGCCGCTCGCGCGCGGACGTCCGCCAGTGGCCTGAGACCACCGCCCGGAGGCGGCCGTCGCTTCCGTGGACGATCCCGTACCCGCATGCAGCCGTCCCTGGGTCGATGCCGAGTACCTTCACGGACAGAAGGTATTGACGCCTTCGGACGTTCCTCGCGCGGGACGCCTCGGGAAGCCACCGGCGGCCGCGAAGCGGGCGCCTTCAGGGATGTTCGGGCGACCGGGGCTTTGCGCTAGCGAGCTCCCCGGCCACGCGCCGAAGAAAGAGAACGTCAGCCGCTCTGACAGTTCTCGGTCGTCCACGCGTTGATCCGCTGGGACGCCGCCGCGACTTCCTGCTGGTCGATCGAGGCAATCGCCTGCTGGATCTTTGCCAGATCGTCCGGATCGGGCGTCTCCCCCGCCTCGATTTGAACGTCGTCCAGCACCTCTGAGTACTGTTCCCACGCGTTGGCGAGAACCTCGAGGTCCGAGCGAATCTCCTCCGGCGCGTTGTCCACGACCTCCTCGTAGAGCGCCGCGACGTCATCGCGATCCGGGGTGGTAGTGCCCGCGCCGAAAGCCTGGCTGAGCTCGGCTCCGGCCTCGACGAGATCTCGGCACTCTCCCGACGCCAGGCCCCCGGAGTCGCCGCCGGTCGTCTCGTCCGTGGTCGTCTCGTCGGAGGTGGTGTCGACCGTCGTCGTCTCATCGGAGGTGGTGTCGTCGATCGTCGTATCGGTCAGCGTCGTGGTATTGCTCGCCGCCTCGTCGTCTCCGCCGCCGCACCCGGCAACGGCCAGCACGAGCGCGAAAAGGACCGAGGAAATCGCCAGCCAGCGCATCGCGAACGACCCTACCAGGGGCTACGAGAGGTGCTCGGAGAAGAAGCCGACGATCGCGTCGTAGCAGCGAACGCGGTTCGGCATCTTCAAGACGTCGTGGCCCTCGTCCTCGAAGACGAGGTAGTCGACGTCCTTCCCGCTGGCCCGCAGCCCTTCCACGAGATCGTGCGACTCTTGCTCGACGACGCGCGGGTCGTTCTTGCCCTGGATCACGAGGAGCGGACACGCAATGTCCTCGATGTGCGTCTTCGGCGAGCGTTCGACGAGAAAGGCGCGATCTTCGTCCTTCTCGGGATCACCCAAGATCAGCGCGAAATACGGCTTCCATGTCTCGGGAATTCGCTGGGAGAACGTCACGAGGTCGTAGGGGCCGAACATGTCCACGGCGCCACGCCAGAGCTCGGGATGCCGTCCCGCCAGGGTCAGGGTCATGTAGCCGCCGTACGAGCGGCCGACGACGCCGGCGCGCGAGACGTCGACGCGCTCGTCCTGCGGCAGGATCTCGGTCATGGCATGCACATGGTCGAGACGATCCAGACCTCCCCAGTCCTTGTCGACCCGCTTCGTGTAGTCGAGCCCGTAGCCGGTCGAACCTCGTGCGTTCGGGACGAAGACCGAGAATCCCTCGAGCGTCAGGATCTGGATGAGCGGCATCGAGAACCAGGCAAAGTTGGGCCGCTCCTGGCCCTGCGGACCACCGTGCACGTAGTAGACGAGCGGCCGCGCCCCCTCGTAGCCAAGCTCGGGGGACGGACGGTAGAGACGGGCGGAGACGCGCAGGCCGTCGTGTGAGTCGAAAGACGCGTCCTCCCCCGTGGACAAGAGCTCGGGAGCGAGCCCGAGCACCCGCTCGCGGGTCCTCCGAGCCGGCTCGATGTCGGCCTCGGGCTCGAGCACGTAGAGCTGGGTCGGGTCGGTCGCGGTGCAAAACGACAGGGCGAAGCGTCCCCTCCCGTCGTCGTAGTGCAAGCCATGCAGCGTTCCGCCCGAGAGGTCGCCTTCACCGACGAGGACCCGCTCGACCTTCAGCGTCCGGGCGGCCTCGTCGAAGACGGTCGCGTAGACCCAGGAGCAGCCGTCGATGTTGTACTGCGCCGCATAGCGGCTGTCCTCGAGGTGTTGGAGACCCTCGAGCTCGCCGACGCCCTCGTGCGCCAGACCCGCGATCGTCACGGGCTCGATCTCCCCCGGGTGCTCGAGTTCGAGGTATCCCGGGCTGCCCGCGTCGTCGAAGAGCGTCGTCCTGAGAAGGATCCCTTTTCCGCTCACGACGCCGTGGCTCGACGCGAGACCCGACAACGGCGACCCGAATCCGGACAGCGGATAGTCGCGGCCTTCCTCGCGCTCGTCGAGCGGCGTGCCGTAGAGGATCTGACGGCGTCCGGCCGCATCGACCTCGTACAGCACGATGTCACCGATCGTGTAGCCGTCGGCCAGCACCACGCGGGAGTGATCCGGCGTCCAGGCCACGACGTACGCGCCGTAGGGACTCTGACTGATCGTCTCGGCCGCGCGCGTCTCGAGATCGACGCAGACTGAAGACATCATCGGCTCCTCGCGCGACTGCACGTTGAAGTACGCGGTGGAGGTCTCGAGATCCACGTCGAGCAGGCTCGACCGGCGGCCGTTGAAGGACTCTTCATCCAGAGGAACCGGGAAGCCACCCTCGATAGGCACCACGTACGGCTCGTAGTTCTCGTCACCGTCGTGGTCGATCGTGACGACGATCTGCCCGAGGCGTGGCAGCACGTAGAACGGATGGCCGATGATCAACTCGGGATTCTGGAGAGCGAGCTGCGGTGGTAGGAGCGGCTCGGGCACGCCTCCAGCGGCGTCCATCGCGTACAGGCTGAGATGCCCGGAGAGATTCGAGATGAAATACAGGCGGTCGTCCGCGAGCTGAGGCTCGAGAAAGAGGCGCGCGGAGAGCAGCGACTCGATTCGATCCGCCGTCACGCCTTCTGGGGTGTTGACCGCTAGGAAGTCCGGCACGCGACCACTGCTAAGAGGCTACAGCCTCGAGCACGGCTTCCGGTATGTCGACGTTCACGTAGACGTCCTGGACGTCGTCCGACTCCTCGAGGCCTTCGACCAAGCGCAGCACCTTGCGGGCGATCGTCTCGTCCGAGATCTCAACGGTCGCCTTCGGAACCATCGCAAGCTCCGCCGACTCGACCGTGAATCCGGCTGCTTCGACGGCTTCGCGCACAGCCGTCAGCGCTTCCGGAGGTGTGGAGATCACGAAGCTCGAGCCGTCGAGCTCGACGTCGTCCGCCCCGGCGTCGGCGGCCGCGAGCAGGAGCTCCTCCTCGTCGACGCCGTCCGCAGCGGCAAGCACCACTCCCTTGCGCTCGAACTGCCACGCGACAGCTCCCGTCGTCCCCAGGTTGCCTCCATGCTTCGAGAACGCGTGCCGAACATCCGACGCCGTGCGGTTGCGATTGTCCGTCAACGCCTCCACGAGCACCGCCACTCCCTCGGGCCCGTAACCCTCGTAGACGACGGTGTCGAAGCTCGTCCCTTCGGTGTCTGCGCCCGAGCCCTTCGTGATCGCACGCTCGATGTTGTCCTTCGGCATCGAATAGGAGCGCGCCTTCTCGATGGCGTTCTGCAGAGCGAGGTTCGCGGCCGGATCCGCTCCGCCTTCCCGAGCCGCGACGATGATCGCTCGCGAGAGCTTCGAGAAGAGCTTGCCCCGCTTGGCGTCCGCGGCGCCCTTCTTGTGCTTGATCGAGCTCCACTTGCTATGCCCGGACATGTTGTTCCTCTCGGACCATGTCGAGGAACAGCTGATGGACGCGTGTATCCTCTGTCAGCTCGGGGTGAAACGAGGCGAGTAGAAGCCGACCCTCGCGCACGAGCACCGGCTCGTCATCGAGCTTGCCCACTACCTCCATCTGGTCACCGAGCTCTCGAATGCGCGGCGCGCGGATAAACACGCCGTGGAGTGGACGCTCCTCGCCCGCGAGCTCGACCTCCGCCTCGAAGCTTCGTACCTGGCGCCCGTACGCGTTACGGTCGATCTCCAGATCGGCGACCCCGAGGTGCTCGCGGTCGAGCACGATCATCCCCGCGCAGGTCCCGAAGATGGCCCCTTGATACGAGCGGATCGCCTCGTCGAGCTCGTAGAGACGCGCAAGGCGCATAATCGTCGTCGACTCACCGCCGGGGATTACCAGCCCGTCGAGCCCCTCGAGCTCCTTCGGCAAGCGCACCTCGACGACCTCGGCCCCCAGGCGCTCGAGCACCTGCACGTGCTCGCGGAAGGCCCCCTGCAGAGCGAGCACCCCGATCCGCGGCATGGAAGCTCTACCAGCCGCGAACTTCGAGCCGCTCTTCGTCCGGGAGCGTGCTCGCGGAAATTCCGACCATCGGCTGGCCGAGTCCCGTCGAGACGTCAGCGAGGACCTTCGCGTCGTCGAAGTGCGTCGTCGCCTCGACGATCGCCCGAGCGCGCCGCGCCACGTCGTCCGCCCAGCCCTCCCGATCATCCAGCGGATCACGGCCAGATTTGAAGATTCCGGAGCCGACGAAGACACCATCCGCGCCAAGCTGCATGCACAGCGATGCGTCGGCAGGTGTGGCGATTCCACCAGCGGTAAAGGTCACCACCGGCAGGCGCCCGTTCTCGGCCACCCAGCGGATGAGGTCGAATGGCGCTCGATGTTCCTTCGCAGCCGCATGCAGCTCATCTCCGCGGAGCGCTTGGAGGCTCCGAATCGCGCCGAAGACCGCGCGCATGTGCGTCACCGCGTTGACGATGTCGCCAGTGCCCGCCTCGCCTTTCGTGCGGATCATCGCCGCCCCTTCGGAGATCCTGCGCAGCGCCTCGCCGAGGTTGGTGGCCCCGCAGACGAACGGCACGGTGAACTGCCATTTGTCGACGTGATGCTCGACATCTGCGGGGGTGAGGACCTCCGACTCGTCGATGTAGTCGACTTCGAGCGCCTGCAAGATCTGCGCCTCCGCGAAGTGGCCGATGCGGCACTTCGCCATGACCGGGATCGAGACCGCTTCCTGGATCTCCCGGATCCGCTGAGGATCCGACATGCGCGCAACGCCGCCGTCACGGCGGATATCCGCCGGGACGCGCTCCAGCGCCATCACCGCACAGGCGCCCGCCTCCTCGGCGACCCGAGCCTGATCCGCGTCGACGACGTCCATGATCACGCCGCCCTTGAGCATCTCGGAGAGGCCGGTCTTGACTCTCAGCGTGCCGTACTCCGCCACCTGCGGAGTGTAGCCGCGCGCCGACGTACGGTCGCTCCCCCATGCCGTCCCCAGGCCCTGTGGAAGAAGGTACGAGAGTTGCCCAAATTCCGCGCTTCCACCTGTGGAAATCGCCTGGAGAACCTCGCAAACGACAAACCGTATGAAACAGATACCGGCTTCGGCGCGACTCCTCTCCCCGCAGGCGATTCGCCTGGCCCGAAGTTGCGCCACACCGAAGCAAGGGGCCCGCCCACCCGGGCCCCTTGCTATTTCCGAAGAGCTTCGCTCAGCGCGGCTGCGGGACGATCCGGATGTACGGCCGCGGTTCCTTCCAGCCGTCCGGCCACAGCTCCTTGGCCTCGTCGTTCGAGACCGAGCCGGCGATGATGACGTCGTCTCCCGACTTCCAGTTCGCCGGCGTCGACACCTTGTGCTTCGCGGTCAGCTGCAGCGAGTCGATCACGCGGAGCACCTCGTCGAAGTTACGGCCAGTGGTCATCGGATACACGAGGATGAGCTTGACCTTCTTGTCCGGCCCCACGACGAAGACATTCCGCACGGTCTGGTTGTCGGCAGGTGTGCGCCCCTTCGGGTCGCCTTCCACCTCGGCGGGAAGCATCCCGTAGAGCTTCGAGACGTTGAAGTCCGCATCGCCGATGATCGGGTAGTTGGGCGCCTGCCCTTGAGTTTCCTCGATGTCCTTGGCCCACTTCTCGTGATCGCCCGTCGCATCGACCGAGAGACCGATGATCTTCACGTTGCGCTGATCGAACTCCGGCTTGATCTTCGCCATGTAGCCGAGCTCCGTCGTGCAGACCGGCGTGAAGTCCTTCGGGTGCGAGAACAGCACCGCCCACGAGTCTCCGACCCAGTCGTGGAACTGGATCAGGCCTTCAGTGGTGTCAGCAGCGAAATCCGGTGCGATGTCGCCGATCTTCAAGGTCATGTACATCCTCCTTCTGTCTACGGGGCCCCCCACTCATGCAATCCATTTCATCAAACGCGGCAAGTTGCACCCGTCTTCCCCTTGGGCTCGAGTGCTTCGGCTACCGCTCGTTAGTGTGCGCCGCCGGCGGATCGACGTTGCGCGGCGGAAAGGATCATCTCCGCCTCGACCATGTTGGTCGCAGGGGCTGAGAGGAGCAGGAGGCCGTCGGCGAACTCCAGCGCCCAAATCCTCGAGTCGTCGCGCAGTACGTTGTCGTCGTCGAACCATCGAACCCGCCCTTCGACGATAACGCGGTTCTCGTCGAGCGGTGTGAACACATGGGCCACCGCCTCCCAGAGATGGCGGTCGAATTCCTGCTCCAGGAAACGTATGAACTCGTCGCGACCCCGAACGACATGGCCTGGCTGAACAGCCTTCAACTCGAGAACGACGTCGGGATGGACGACGTCGCGCAGCTTCTCGAACGCGTGCTGGCCGAACAGCGAGAAGTAGCGCCTCGCCAGGCGCTCGCTTTCGGCCGTTCCAGCTGCGCTGCCCTCAGAGATGTCGAGAAGTATGAGCCGCAGCGGTGCAAGCCGTCCACCGTGGAACCTCAGCCGGCATGGCGGCTACGCGTTACATGGGCCCGCCTGGACTCGAACACCCCTGCAAATAGCCATTTTCATCGGCCCATGGGGGCACCGGTGGGGGCACGCCACGCGCGCACGCGGTCACATCTGACACGTTTGGTCGCGCATGGAGGGGCTCGAGGTCGCTACCGACGGCACGGCTCGCCCGACTATCGCGCGTAGATCGCGGGACGGTAGCGAGGCTCCGGGATAGGCTTCCCCGCGTCGCGCGCGGCGGCGACCCAGGCTTCCTTCGCCTTCTCGACCTCGGCGAGCGCTTCCTCGGCAGATGCGCCGAAGGCCGAGCATGACTCGAGGTCGGGAATGTCGGCGATGTAGCCGCCGTCTTCCTCACTGTAGAAAACGTTGATGTGGTAGTCGCTCAATGCTCGTCCTCTAGGCTCAAAGCGTAGCGCTCGACCAGCCGGAGGAACTGGCGGACTTGGTACGGCTTCGCCTGACCGCGAACCTCCTGCAGGTTGAGGAGCTCGCGAACGTCCGGGTGGACCAACACATGATGGCTACCGCTCGTCCGCCGCAGCTCGAACCCGAACGCCTCGACGAGCCGTTGCATGTCGGAGAACGAGACGTTCGCGAGATCGCCGCGAGCGACACGCGCAAGCAGCCGCCTCGGATCCACGACGCCACGCTACCGGCGAGCACGGACGGCTGCTACGGCGGCTCAGCACCTAGGGAAACGAACCAGTGGTCAGCTAACCGGAGAGGGCGCGCGGACGTCAGAATCCCTTAGAGACGCGTGATGCCACGCTTCGGACTGCTCATCGCGTCCGGAGTCCTCGCAGCCGGCGCAGTCAGCGTCAGCGCAGGGACGCTCACCGCTGCAAAGGCCACTACGCGCTCTGCTCCCTCAGCCGACGAGCGTGCCGCCCCGTCGGCGTGCCAGGCCAGCCTCGTTCGGTACGAATGGAACAAGCGCGCGGGAGGCGCACCCTGGATCAGCACGCGCGCCGGAAGATCGCGCCTCGAGGGCTATCTCTACGCCTACCACGAGTACCTCGGCGACGCGCGCGTAAACCGCTCGGAGCGGGTGGTCCTGCGAGCGGGGAAGCCTGAGAAGATCGCGTGGTTCTCAACGGTCTGGGGCGGTCGCCGCCTCATCGTCACGGGCAAGCGGCTTGATGAGCGCGGGTCATTTTCTCAGCGCTTCTTCGCCGCAGTTTCGCCGTCGGGCTTCTACCCGTCGGGGATCCGCATCCCAACGGTGGGTTGCTGGCAGCTGACGCTGCGGACGGAGGGCTGGCTGTACCGCATCATCGTGGAGGCGGTCGATCCCGCACCAAAGGACACGTGCGATCCGACGCCCGTGCCCGCGTCGGGATGGGTCGGGCTGGTGCCCGCGCGTTCAGGAGTCTCTGCTGGCTGGAGTTGGAGAACAGAGGAGGGCGGCGCCCTCCTCTACGCCGGCGGGCGAACGCCTGACGGAGGCAACACGAAGGTCTTATGGCGAGCCACGCAGCCAGGTGGTCTGCTCGCCGTCCGCGGCACGCAGCTCGGTGGCACGGGAACCTTCCGCCAGACGTTCAACGAGGCGGGGTCACCAAGCGGTTTTTACTGGCCGTCGATCGTCGTAGTCCCCACGCCGGGATGTTGGCTCCTTACGGCACGCGGCATCGGCGAAACAGCCGGAATCGTCGTCGCCCGAGTTCTTGCGGGCTGATGCCCGACCTTCGCGCACAGCCGATCCCGGCTAGGAGACTCCGCGTCCCGAGCTTTCTGGCTCCGCTCAGGTAAAAAGCTTGCGAGCTCGTCGACGGGACGAGGCGCGTGTCCGAGGCCCGTCTCCGTAGTGTCGATGAAGGGAGGACGCGACGGTCGAAGGTCGAGCGACTGACGCCGACATCTCGACCGCCTGCGTCCGCGTAGATGGCGCTCGAGGTCGCGCCGCTTCACCCGCCGATGACGAGCTCGAGCGGCTCGCTGTCGGCGGCTTCGCTCACCTCCGGGTGTCCCCCGAAGCGCAACTCCAAGATCCCGCGCAGTGCGTCGATCACGTTCGCCCGCGCCTCCTCGCGCGTCCGGCCCTGGCTGTGCGCGCCAGGGACCTCCGCAATGGAGGCGACGACCCAGCCGTCCTCACCCTGCTCGAAGACGATCGTGACGACCAGCGACTCGCTCATCACCCGAACCGTAGCGAAGCCCCTGGATAGGTCCGGAGCCCCAGGCGACGTGCCGACGATGACTCGAACTTCGGCCCAGATCCCTACAGGTTCCTACGCCAGAGCAGAAAGGCGAGCGGGAGGAACGCGGCTAGCGTCGCGTAGGAGATGAGAGCATCGGCTACCAGTCGAGCTCGCGGGCAGGCGGCTCGCGGCGTCGCGGGCGACGGTCGTGGTCGTGCTCGGGCGGCTCGAGCGGGGCGGGCCTCGAGATGCCGTAGCGCTCGACGGCGGCGACGAGCTCCGGTTGACGCTGCTGCCAGTAGCGGACAATCGCTTCGCGCTCGACTGGCAGGAACGGGTCGTCCCCGACATCGTCGAGGTGGCCGAGCGCGAGCAAGATCGGGGTGATCGCGCTGTCTTCGTGCTCCGGCTGGTAGCGGGCGATGAAGAGGCCGAGCCCCTCCTCGATCGTACGGCCGCCTTGCCGCTCGATCGTCATCAGGTCGAAGTAGTCGCGCAGCTGGGCGCGGCCGGCGATCGCGTTCAGCTTCATCGCGAGCAGGTCGCCGAGCCCGGCGATCTGCAGGCCACCGACGAGCGTCGTCGGCTCGAGCCTGCGTACGGGTCTCTCCAGTCCGGCGTGGAGGAACTGGAGGCGCGTCTCGCCGAAGACGCCGTTGAGCGTGCCCGGGGCGCGTTGGGTGACCGCGAACGGCCCGTGTGCGCGGAGGCGCTCGGTCAAGTGGTCGAGGTCGACGGTGTCGTCGTGGAAGAAGAAGTCGAGGTCCCGGCTCGGGCGATGGCGAAGGTGGACCGCGATCGCCGTGCCGCCGCCGAGGTAGGCCTCGGCAGGCACGAGCGGCGCAACCGCCTCCCAGGTCACTGCGGTCTCGCCCGGGAGCAGCGCTTCGAGCCAGTGGGGCAGGCTCATTCGCGTGCCCTCCGGGCGAGGTTGCGTGCAAGCGCTCGCTCCGCGGCGGAGAAGCCGCGGTTGCGTGCCGCCTCCTCCCAGTCGCGGGCGGTGAGGACGCGCGCGCCCCACGCGAGCCCGTCGAGGTCGTGGCTCGACAGCAGCCGCTCGGCGATGTAGCCGCCGTGGCGACGGAGGTCGAGCCGGCTCGGGTCGGCGTTCCAGAACAGGTGTCGTAGCCGGGCGGGCAGGCGGCTGGGACGCCGGGGCTCGCGGCGGAACGGCAGGCGCACGACGGCGAGACGCGGTGCAAGCGCAGCCCATTCC
>JALZOK010000051.1 GCA_030857225.1 Actinomycetota bacterium | reverse complement strand
CGAACGGAGGTCGCCGAGACGGCGACGCCGAGCTTGCGCAGCTCACCCACGATCCGGAGATAGCCCCAGCTTGGGTTCTCGCGTGCGACGCGGAGGACTAGCTCCCGCACCTCACGCCCGATCGGCGCGCGCCCTGGACGCCGGTGCGGATAAGTCCAGCGGGGGGCAACCATCCGACGGTGCCAGCGCAGCAGCGTCTCCGGCCGCATGAGGAAGACATTCCAGCTCCGCCGCGCCAGCACCCGGCTTAGCGCCGCAAGCAGCAGCCGATCGTGTGGCTCGAAGCGCGGCCGACCGACCTGTCGGCGAAGAATCGACAGCTCGTGCCGGAGCACGAGAATCTCCAGCTCCTTCGCCCGGTCGCCGCGTCCGAGCAACACGATCAACTCCAGCAACCGGCAAACGACGACGTACAACGCTGACACAAGCAAAGGCGACCTCCAGTAGGGCCGCCGACGCTACCGCGCGATCGTTCCCGTCCGCGCATCACCTGACCACGTTTCTGCACCCCACGCGCCGCGTCCACCTCGCCGGCTGCACCACCAACCCGACCGGCGCCTGGGTCACGTAGCAGGCTCGCAGCCTCAGCTTCACATGCCCCTTCAAGCGGACTCGGTTCCTGATCCACGACCGAGACAGCAAAGTTCGGCGCCAGCTTCGAGGAAGTCTTCCGCAGCGAAGAGATCAAGGTGATCCACACGCCCGATCAGAGCGCCGCGGGCGAACGCCTACGCGGAGCGCTTCGTGCGCACCGTCCGCGCCGAGTGTCTCGACTGGCTGCTGATCCTCGGCCGCCACCACCGGGAACACGTGCTCCGCCGCTACGTCCCCACTACAACGCAGAGCGGCCGCACCGGGCAATCGCTCTCCTCTCACCCGCAGGCGACGACAGGCGCAACCAGCCCGCCGTGAACACGATCGAGCGCCACGACCTCCTCGGCGGACTCATACACGAATACGGAGCCGAGGCGTGACGCTGTTCTGAAACCCCTCAGGCACGCGGGTGTGATTCCTCGATCTTTAGGAAACGGTCGCTGCTGACTATGTCATCATCGCCGATGACAAACCGTGCGATACGCTGGACGGTGGCCGATGCGGCCGGTTGGCGTTGGCGTGAGGAGCGTGATGCTTCGTGCCAGTCGCAACTCTCGCGGCGCTTGACGGTGGATCCGTCGAGATCGATAGCCCGCTTGGCTTCACCACTCTTGGTGCGACGCGATTTCTCGTAGCGCAAATAAACTCGCGTCTCCAGGAGTTCGGCGCGAGCGACTTACCATTTGGCGATCATGTTGCTGAGGCAACTTCAGTGTCGCTGGACGAGGAGTACTCGGTCCAAGGCGGTCGTCTTCGCCTAGGAAGTGCCGAGCATTCTGAGGAAGGTTTTTCCACGAGGACATTCCAGCTTGGTGTCTGGAGCGGGAACGTGTACTGCGTCAAGACATTCATCTATAACCGACCCCTCCATGAGCTGATCGATGTCTTTGACGCGTTCGAAATAGAGGAGCGCGGTGATGGAGTCGTACTGACCTCGCGGCGAGACGGGGTCGCAATCACCACAACGGTGGCACAGGTTCCAAAGGTAGTGAATAACATCCCCGGCCTCGGACTACTAGAGGTGCGAAAGCTAACGCCATCAATCCGGAACCAACTACCGCCGTGGCAAGGATTGCATGTCCGCGGGGGGCAGCTCTTCCAGGAGAGTGGTCGAGGACAGCAAGAAGCATCGGTGATACTCCTTGGCGCCTCTGCCGTAACGCGGGTGTATCGCGACCCGGCGCTTTCAGACGAGCAGTTTGATAAGTTTATCGACAGAGCTTCCGACCTTATCGTAACTTGGTCCTGAGTTGAACTTCGTGGCGAGCATGGGTGCAACCGCCGGCGTCCTAGTGCTCGTAATGTCCGGCTATCACCACCTGCGGCATCCACACAGCCTTTCCGACGCACTCTTTGCTCACGGGGTGCGATCGAAAGTCTTGCGAATTGGCATGTCGAGCGGCGTATCCGTCATTGAAGTGACTCTCGCCGTGCTCGCCTTTGTCGCTGTTTGGCGAGTACAACCGGCCGTCGCGGTGACGTTTGCCATCATTGCTGCACTGTTCGCAGTCTATTCACTCTACGCAATCTGGTTGCTAACGGCGCGTCCGGAGTCATCCTGCGGATGCTCGGGGCACGAGTACTCCGTCAATCTCTGGGTCCCGCTCCGGGCTGCCGCGCTGAGCGGCGCCAGCGCGGTGACGGCGCTCGGAGCGCACCATGTCTTTGCCTCGAGTCATCCCTACGAGAGTGTCATCTCCGTGATTGCCGGAGCCGCATGGGGATTCGCGCTGTGGGTGCTTCCAGACGCTATGGCGGAGCCGATGAGGTCGCCAGTGGAGTTGGTGCATGAGCTTTGAGTTGACGGCGGTGCTGTTTGCGTGGCTGGCAATCGGCCTACTTGGGCTCGCGCTCTCGGGTCTGCTTCGACAGATGCATGAGCTTCGAACAAGCTTGATGCCTCGTGCAGTCTCGATCGGCCCAGGCCAGGAGGAAGGTCCGCCGCCGGTTGTGCCTGAGCTGGCGCCGACCAAAGCCGATGTGACGATTGCGTTGTTCTCGGATCCGGACTGCGCCTCGTGCAGTCGTCTCCTACCGCTCTTCGAGTCCCTAGCTGCCGCATCGAACCGTGCCGAGTTCGCCATCCTCTTGGCGGGTGCGGGTAGTGGGGTCGACGGTGACCACGTGAGACTCATGCAGGGACAGGCGGAGCTGTTCGAGAAGTTACGAATCCCTGTTACACCGTTCGCGGTCGCTGTGGATGCGTCGGGAGTCGTGAGCGGCGGCTCACCCGTAGGTTCTGAGCCGCTGCTCGAGTCGTTTGTCCGAAGTATGACCGACGGAGGGAACGAGTGAACAGACAAGACATTCCAACGGTAGATATCGACCAGGTCGACTCAGGTGCCTCCAGCCGGTGGGTCCTTGGGTGGGACCGGAGGCAGTTTCTAAGAGCGGCGGCCGGAACGGGTATGGCGATCGGACTAACGTCGCTTGGTGTCTTCCCGCCTGCCCGTAAGGCGCTGGCCAGCCATCCGGGCACAGAGGGTTATCAGATCAAGAGCCTTCCATGTCCCGGCGATTACGGATACGAAGACTGCGGAACGCCATGCGCACCAAGCACCATCTACCAGGATGCGTGCTATACGGACCCGGGTCATCACTATTACGGTTGGCATCGCCACGGTTGCACCATTGCGTACACGAAAGCATGGCGGCTTCGTCAGAACGGTTGCGATCCTGGTACGCAATGGGATGGTTGGAAATGGCAAGTCGCCAATTGTGCAAACTGTAATTCAGCCGTCTTCCGGTGCCACGACGGGTATCGTTGCCAAACGGGCCAAAACTGCGATCTCTCGTTCTGCGACAACTCGGTTTGCAAATGGCTCATCGGTTGTACGTAGAGCCCGATCATCGGAAGCCGTCGCCGATCGAGAAGCTCATCTCATCACCTGGTGCACAGAGCGCTCGGTGGGCCGCCACCAATCCACTCATGCCGCTCTTCGTGCTCACCGCCGTGGGAGCAGTGGCGGCACAGACAGGCCATCGTGGCGCGAGCTGGATGATCGTTGGCGCGTTGGCAGGATACGCGCTATCGGGATCGACCTGAAGCTTCAACAGCGCCTGGGTGCTGACCGCGTCAGGCTGGCGTGGAGCGAGGAGACAGCGCGTTGGCTACTCGGTCTTCACCGCGGGGCTCTTGCTCGGAGGGGTCGTCACTGCCGTCGTGCTGTGGCTTGCTAGTGGATTCGCCGACCCACTTCCACTCGAGCTTCGTCTCCTACTGTTGGCAATCATCGGTGTAGCTGCACTGTTCCGAGACACGCAGCTGATTTCGTTTCCGATTCCTCAGCGTGCCCAGCAGATCCCGCGGAGTATCTTCGATCAAGGATTGGCACGTGCCGCTTTCCGGTTCGGGTTCGAGCTTGGCACTGGAGCTCGCACGCACGTTACGGCGACGACGCCGTACATCTTGGCAGCCGCAATTCTGCTGCATTTCGCGAGCTTGCAGGAGGCGATCGCCGCCGGCGTCGGGTTCGGGGCGGGTCGGGCATTGATGCCAACTGTCCGAGCGCTAAGCGGCATTGGCGAACGATGGGATGCAGCGTTACAGTCCGGCATCAGATGGGTTGTGCCCGTCGCTTCGCTTTGCTGCATTGCCGGGATCGCGATGCTTGTGTGATGCGATCATGCGAAACGAGGACCTCTAGCGTACCGAGCCTCGTACTAGAAGGAGGAACCTAATGGCAGCTGTGTTGACGTGAAGCAACACGCCGACGATGATCCTCGACGTCAGGAGGGCCGGTCTTCATGGATTACGGGCGAGTATCGGTTCGAAGACGGTGGGCTGGCTGGCTTCAGGTAGTCGTCCGGAAGCAAGGCTACTTCGCTGTCGCCGCTGGCGTGGTGCTGCTTATCGCCATTGCCGCGCTGGTTGTTAGGGAAGCGGACTCGTCAGAGGACACACACCGTTCTGAAACAAGCGCTGATCAGGCTGAAAGAATCTCACCGTTTGCTGGACTGTCGTCCGGTTGGACTGAGCTACCCAGACCTCCGCACGTGAGAAGTCGTTCGGCCACCGTTTGGACCGGCGAGGACCTGGTCGTCTGGGGAGGTTATGTCTATACGGGTTTTGGGCGAGAAGAGCCGCAATCGGACGGAATTGTCTTTCGCGGGGAACAAAGGGTGTGGGAGCCGATCGCGCCGTCCCCGCTAGCGGCTCGCGTCAGTCCAGCGTTCGCCTGGACCGGAGACGAGATGCTTGTGTGGGGAGGCACGGATCGTCGCGGGGGTGGAATGCTCGGTGACGGAGCGGCGTATGACCCTTCCTCCGATACATGGAGGGAGCTCCCCGCGGCACCGATCGAGCCGCGCGCCGCACTATCTGTATGGTCGGGCAACGAATTCATCGTTTGGGGAAGCAGGGTGCGCGACCGCAGATATCGAGACGGGGCAGCGTACAACCCAATCAGTGACAGCTGGCGCCGGATCCAACAAGCCCCCATCGTCTTGACCGATGCGGTCGCCGTGTGGGCCGACTCTGAAATGATCGTATTTGGAGCCGCGCTCCATGAAGGCAATGTGCCTGAGTCAAGAACGGCGATCGGGGCGGCCTACAACCCTAAGACAGACGAATGGCGACGTCTGCCAGACTCTGGCCTTTCACCACATGCAACTACCGCGTCCTGGAACGGGACTGAGCTGGTTGCATGGGACTATCTAGCCCGAAGCCAAGTTTATGATCCGAGTCGGCGCGAGTGGCTGACGAAACCGAACGTTGAAGTTGATACCGGAGAGTGTTTTCCTCGCAGCGTTGCGATCGGAAGCGACATATTTGGCGAGTACTGCGGCTTCATGGTTATCTACGACTCAAAGACAGGCATCTGGAACACGCTTTCGCAAGTCTTCGCTCAATCGCAGGTCGAGCCGATTGCTGCGTCGCCCGTCGTACTCTTGCTCGGTCGTAACGCCGAGACAGACGATTTCTGGATGCGGGCATTCCGGGCGGCGGCTGGTAGCTAGTTGTCCTGCCCACACAGGTTGTGAACGGCTGACCGAAAGCGTCCGTCCTGGAGTGGCCACGGTTCGGTGGACACGTTCTTTCTCTATCTCTCTCATCCTCTCGTACTCCACGGGTGACCGGTAGCCGAGCATCGAGTGGAGCCTGAATCGGGTTGTGGAAGGTCTCGATGTAGTCGAAGACCGCCGTCCGAGCCTCTTGGTGCGTCGCGAAGGGCGGCGGCGAAGCAGGTCCTTCTCGAGAGTGGCGAAGAAGCTCTCGGCGACGGCGTTGTCGAAGCAGTCGCCCTTGGAGCCCATCGAGCGGTGGATGCCTGCCTCGCGGCAGCGCCGAAGCGAAGCGACACGTGCTGGGTGGATTCAAGCGGTCGTCGCAACACCTCGACGGTGGAGGTGGCGGGTGGCGACGATGCGCGAGCGGCAGCGGGCGGTTCAGCTGTATCGGGGGCAGGTGCCCTCGCCGGGGCGGCCGACGGTCGCGTGGCGCGAGGATCGGGTGCGGTTTTGGGCTGCGGTCGCTCGTGGGCTGAAGACCGAGGATGCAGCGGAGGAGGCGGGTGTCTCGTCGCCCGTGGCGTTCCGGTGGTTCCGCCACGCTGGCGGCGTGAATCCCTGTCTAGCTTCATCGGTGTCGGGCCGCTACCTGTCGTTCGGGGAACGGGAGGAGATTGCGCTGCTTCGCGCTCAGGGTCGTGGTGTCCGAGAGATCGCGCGGCGGTTGCGTCGCAGCCCGTCGACGATCTCGCGGGAGCTTCGTCGGAACGCGTCGACGCGAACGTGGGGCTCGAGTACAGGGCGTCGATCGCGCAGTGGCACGCCGAGCGCCGTGCCCACCGACCTAAGGTGGCCAAGCTGGCCGCGAACGAGCAGCTCTGCGCGTATGTGCAGGAGCGGCTGTCGGGGGTGGTGCGTGGTGGCGGCGGTCGAGCCGTCGGGCCGCCGGGCCCGAAGTGGAGCGGTCGCAACAAGCCGCATCGTGGGGATCGCCGCTGGGTGCAGGGCTGGAGCCCGGAGCAGATCGCGAGCAGGCTGCGGGTCGACTTCCCCGATGATCCGTCGATGCGGATCAGCCATGAGGCCATCTATCAGGCCCTCTACGTGCAGAGTCGTGGGGCGCTCAAGCGCGAGCTCGTCGCCTGTTTGCGCACAGGGCGGGCGCTGCGGGTGCCTCGCGCCCGCGCCCGCCAGAGGGCATGGGCACACGTCACACCGGAGGTGCTGATCAGCGAGCGGCCGGCCGAGGCCGCCGACCGCGCCGTGCCCGGCCACTGGGAGGGCGATCTGCTGATCGGGCTCGAGCGCTCCGCGATCGGCACGCTGGTCGAGCGCTCCACCCCGTGGGGTGCACATATTCGATCTCCCTGCAAATCGACCGGTCTCTGCGGCGGCGCGAGTTTGTGCACCCCACGCGCTGCGGCTGTTTGCCAGCACCCGCGTCTCGGTCCGCGACCTCGACGTGTCGGTTATCGGTAAGGGGTCGGCGCTGACCGTCGACGAACTCGAGCGCCTGCTTGAGTACGAGGACCCGCAGGTCACGATCGTGCCGCGACTAACCGGTGAGTGGAAGCGTCGCGAGCTCTACCAGGCAAAGCCCTTGACCTTCGAGCAGCGCTTCAACCCGTTGACGTTGGCCGAGGCTGACAGCTGGATCAGCGCCGACGTCAGCCTGCGCGGCCTCGAGCTAAAGCCGGTAGCGATGAAGTTCATTCACGGCTACCCGTTTCCGCTCGGCGTCGAGGAAGAGATCGTCGCCGTCATGGACCCGCTCGAGATCCTGGCCGAGAAAGCAGTCGCCTACGGCATTTACCGGCTCTCGAAGCACCTCGCCGACCTTGCCTACATGACGACGACGCTGCCGAAGTGGCTCAACGAGGAGCGGTGGCTGGCACGGAACGCTGACGAGATCCGCCGCATCGCGCGCGTGAAGTTCGACGCGAACATGGAACGCTACGACAAGATGCTGGCCGCGCAGGGCATCGGTGCCTTCGCCGACATGCGCGTGAGCTATGAGCGGCCTGAGCGCTACGGCGTC
The DNA here is from genome assembly GCA_030857225.1 of Actinomycetota bacterium. Classification (GTDB taxonomy): domain Bacteria; phylum Actinomycetota; class Thermoleophilia; order Gaiellales; family Gaiellaceae; genus GMQP-bins7. The sequence continues at coordinate 15,641 of JALZOK010000051.1, read as the reverse complement.
GAGGAGGGTTGGAGCACCGCTGTCCTTTTCCACGGCCGCGCGGCCGAGATCTTCACCTACGACGGTGCCGTACGTCTGGTCAAGCGGCAGCTTGTCCCGGTGCTCTGGCCGAAGTAGCGGCTCGGTCTCTATGGGCTAGGCGCGATGGGGATGAGCACAGCAGGGAGTTGCTCGAGACGCGCTCCATCTGTTTCGAACAGCGCCCTCGCGGGGTGCGATTGCGCGTGGTCGGGAAGCGAGATGCGCAGACTCCGTGGCGCGCACGCGGCGCTGCTCGAGCTGGTCGGTCGAGCCAGGCTCGGAGTCAGACATAGCGAGTGAGTCCAGCGCCCGCGGTCGACTATGTGTGGCTCGCTGGCTGCGCCGAGTCGCCGTATAGCGCATGCTCGTCCGGCGTGCTGGGTTCGATGCCAAGCGCGGCGACGGCTTCCTCGAGTTCGCGCTCGACGCGCGCGACCTCAGCGGTGATCTGAGCACGCCGCTCACGGATGGAGATCACCGCCTCGAGTGTCTGCTGGCCGTCGTGAAGCTGCGACAGTTCTTGTTGCAGCTCCCGGAGCCTCGAATGCAGCAGGTAGTGCGTGTCCAGGTTGAGGCGATAGACACCCGGTCCGTCGGTCTTCTCGACCACGGGTGAGCGGCTGATCTGGGTAAGGAAGGTCGCGAGCGGGTCTTGGCCCGCGACGCCGAAGCCGGCGCGTCCGAGAGCCGCAAACCACTCGCTGTAGTGGACTGGGTGGCCAGCTTGCTCGGATGCGGCAAGGAGTCGAACCGCGACGGCTCGTATGCGGGAGCCCTTCAGATAGCCGTTCGGAGGCTCCTCCGCCTGCTCGTCCTCTACGTCGCGTTGGACAGAGGGGTCTTGGAGGGCCAACTGCTGTGGTCGGGAGAGTTGGGCAAGGAGCGCAGCTTGTTGCTTGAGCTCACTTTGCAGCTCGACGGTTTGCTGGAGCTCGCGGGCGAGTTCCTCGGCGCGGCGGCCTACTCGGTTCAGCTCGCGCTCGATACGGTCACGGTCGGCCTCGGCCGCTGCCAAGAGCCGGCTGGAGGGCCTCGCCGGAGAGGGACGGTCCATCAGCGGCATCCTCGCCTCAGCTGCGGCCCGTGTCGACATTGAGCTTATGGTGAAGCCTTCGCCGGTCGGAGGCCCTCCTCTGCGTTGGTCCGACAGTTGCGGCCGTAGGTCCTTCTAAGGCATACATATCCCTCTGTAGCCGACCTACACGCGCGAGCGTCGTCCGACGTGGATGCGAGGATCGAGCGCGTGAACTTTCCTGCCTGCGAGGTGAGCGATGACTGTTAGATCCGCCCATGCCTGCGTCGTTCCCGGCTGCGATGAAACTGGCCGAAACAGAATCGGTGTGCGCTGCCGAGTCGCGCACTCCGATACGCCTCCGATCCCGGAGAAGAAGCGCACCGATGCTCTCTTCTCAGTGGAGGCCGACGCGTACCTGTGCGACCGACACGCGTTGGCTGGGGTCGCGATGACCCTCACCGTGGCGCCGAACAGAACCGAGGACGCCTCGCTCGCGGTCGTCTGCGGCCGTTCGATCAGCGACATCCACTCGACACCGATCAGGCAGCCGCTGGAGCAGGCTGCCTAGACGGAGAGGGCCTGTCGATGGTCGAAGAGCAGCTGCCTGTCATCAAGGTCGAGGAGTTCCTGCGGCTACATCCGCTCCGGGCGCCCGGTATTGCCTGGTTCCTCGGCGCGGGCGCGTCGGCTGCAGCCGGGATCCCTACCGCTCACGACATGATCTGGGAGTTCAAGCGCGCCCTGTTCTGTGCCGCGCAGCGGGTCTCGCTTGAGAGTTGCGCCGACCTCGGCAGCTCCGAGGTCCGATTGCGATTGCAGCGGCACTTCGACGATCGCGGCGGCTTCCCCCCACAGGACTCGGCGCTCGAGTATGCCGAGTACTTCGAGGCCGCCTACCCGGACGAGGGCGACCGGCAGCGCTACCTCGACCGGCAGGTGATACGCGGCACTCCCTCATTCGGCCACTACGCCTTGGCTGCTCTCATGCGCGCGGATCGCGTGCGGATGGTATGGACGCCGAACTTCGATCCGATGATCGAGGACGTCGTCGCGCAGATGTTCGGTACCACCGGACGGCTAACGACAGCGACGCTTGACGCGCCCGAGCTTGCGCTGCAGGTGATGAACGAGGCGCGTTGGCCGATCCTGGGAAAGGTTCATGGTGATTTCCGCTCGCGCAGGCTGAAGAACGTTTCCGAGGAACTCCGCACACAGGACGCGACGCTGCGGCGCGCACTGATCGAGAGCTGTCGGCGCCTCGGTCTAGCCGTCGTCGGCTATAGCGGCCGCGATCAGTCGATCATCGACGCGCTCACGGAGGCGATCGACGGCGGGTCCGGCTATCCCGGCGGGCTCTACTGGTTCCACCGCGGTGAGGAGCCGCCCCTCCCGGCGGTTGCGACCCTGCTCAAGCACGCGGCGGCTACGGGCGTCAAGGCGGCGCTCGTCTCCGTCGAGACTTTCGACGAGCTGATGGGCGATCTGCTGCTCCTCGAGCAGGGCCTTCCTGCCGAGGTTGCCGACTTGCTTGCGAGCAAGCGCAAGCGGCATCTCACGCCAGCGCCGACGGTCGACAAGGGCTCGCAATTCCCGGTGATCAGGATGAACGCATTCCCGGTTCTCACCTGGCCGCAAACGGTGCGGCTCGCCGAGTGCGAGATCGGCGGCGCCCGCGAAGTGCGAGATGCGGTCAAGGCTGCCGACGTAGATCTGATCGTGGCTCGGCGCCGCGCCGGCGTCCTTGCTTTCGGTGCCGACGCCGATGTACGCCGTGCGCTGGCGAGCAACAAAGTTCGCCGACTCGATCTCCATCGAATCGAGATCGGCCGCCTCCGCTACGACTCGGTCGAGCTCGGAATGCTGTACGAGTCGCTCGCTCGCGCGCTTGCCCGCGAGCTGCCGCTACTCATGACGCGCCGTCGACGGACGTACCGGCTGGTCGACTCCGCGCAGATCGGCGACTCAATGCTTGCGTCCCTGCGCGCCGCGAGCGGCGGCCTGGTGGGCGCGGTGCCTGGCTCGGGCCGCCCATTCGCCGAGGCGTGCGACCTCCACCTTGAGTGTCGGCTCGACCGGCTCTGGCTTCTGCTCGAGCCAACTGTCTGGGTCGGAGGCGAGGCCGGGAGGCTCCACAGCGCGAGCAAGGAGTTCATCCGCAAGCGCCTGGCGGCTCGTTACAACCGCCACTGGAACGCACTCTTGGACGCCTGGCGCGATCTGCTTGTCGGCGACGATGGCGAGCGCGAGGTTCGTGCGTTCGGCTGTGGAGATGGCGTCGACGCTGTCTTCACCATCGGTGGTACGACTGCCTACACAAGGAGGGCCGCGTGAGCCAGGCCACGCAACCAACAGAGCAGCCGCCGAAGGTGAGCGACCTGGTCGAGCTGCCCGGCCACGGTTTCCTCTCCGAGCCGGACCTGCTCTTCCATCCAGATCGACCCTCCGACCGTTCGCCGCATCCGCTCCGCGGTCTCCTCGACTATGGCCCGTTCTCGAACGCGCTGATCAGCGCCGTTCTCGATCCGATCCGGGTCGCGACGATCGCGCCCGCAGGCGAGACCGTCCGCCTGACGCGCCTCCTCGCCGAGTTCGGCGCGCAGCATCAGCCGAAGGAGCGCCTCGATTACCTGCCGCCGTTCCCCGGCTTCCAGCGGGTCTTCGGGCTACGGCTCGTCGCCGCCGGTCTGGACGCTGAACTGCCCAAGGATCTGGAGCGGAAGCTCCAAGCCGCGAAGCCGCATCTCGTGCTCGCCGAGCACCTGACCAGGGCGATCGCCGCCTTCGAGAGTCGTCGCAGCGACTTCGACGTACTCCTTATCTATCTGCCCGAGCGCTGGCAGCACGCTTTCGAGGGCGGTGAAGGCGAGGACTACGATCTGCACGACTATCTGAAGGCGATGACCGCGATGCGCGGCATCGCCACCCAGATCGTCAACGAGAACGGTGCGGCCAGCTACTTCTGCCGGGCGAGCGTGATGTGGAGGCTTGGCATCGCGATCTACACGAAGGCAGGCGGCGTCCCTTGGAAGCTGGCGGACTCAGACCCCGAGACCGCCTTTGTCGGCCTGAGTTACGCGCTGCGACCGACCACGGACCAGCGCGCTCGGTTTGTCACCTGCTGCAGCCAGGTGTTCGACTCGGACGGCGCCGGACTGGAGTTCATCGCCTACGAGACCGACGACGTCCACGTCGAGCGCGACAACCCCTTCCTCAGCCACTCGGAGATGCGACGCGTCATGGCACGAAGCCTCGCGCTCTACCAGCGCCGGCACAGCGGGCGCGCCCCGAGAAAGGTGATCGTTCACAAAACGACCGAGTTCAAGCCCGACGAGGTGTCCGGCTGCCTCGAGGCGCTGCAGGCGGCAGCGGAGATCGAACTCGTCCAGGTCAAACAGAACGTCGGTTGGCGCGGTGTCAAGATCGAGGCGAAGAGGCGCCCCGCTGGGTACCCCGTTGACCGCGGTAGCTACCTGCAGGTCGGTGAGCGCGAGGTGCTGCTCTGGACGCAGGGAAACGCGCGCAGCGTCGCCGGCGGCAAGGATTACTACAAGGAGGGCAAAGGCATTCCCTCACCGTTGGAACTCGTCCGCTTCGCTGGCCACGGCGGCTGGGAGGATCACTGCCGCGCAACCTTGGGGCTAACGAAGATGAACTGGAACAACGACGCCCTCTACGACCGCCTCCCGGTAACTCTCGGCTACGCCCAAGTCCTTGCGCGAACGATCAAGCGCATGCCCCGCCTCGCTTCGCGGCCATATCCGTTCAGGCTATTCATGTAACCGGCCAGCTTGGCGGAAACCTCTCGGCCGGTCGTCGGCGCTCCAGGTCCGGGGTCGATCCGCTGGGGGTGGATCCCACGTCGGCTATTAGGGTGCGCTCGCGACGCCGGCGACCCCCGGCACCGCCGCGATGGCAAGGCGTCCCAATCTTCGCCTTTCGCGGACTGTTTGAGTCCGAGCCACAGATAGAGGCAGAGGCGACGGTTCTAGGAGACGGCGGGCACGCCGCTGAAGGCGCGTTCGAGCTCGTCCATGTCGACCCAAGCGTTGGAGCGCTGCGCCGCGAGCCATAACCAGTCGAGCGGTGGCAGGCGGCGCTCGACGGCGTCGCGGCGGCCAGAGCGAGCGGCGGCATCCTCCGCCCAGCCGCTGCGGTACTCGCGGAGGAGGCCAAGCAGCCGCTCGACCTCTCCGACGAACACGTCGCGCTCGATTAGCTGGACGCGGTCGAGGCGGTCGAGCGCCGAGTCGTCTGCGGCGCGATAGGGGATGACGATCAGGCCGTGTACCTCTTCGCTCGGGCGGTCGCGCTCGAGCGCTCGCACCGCTCCCTCCACCTGTTCGACGTCGTCATTGACGATGCGTTGGACGACCGGCGCCAGCTTGACCTCGAATGCGAGCGTCCGAGGCGGACGACGCAGCCGCCAAGCAGCGTCATGCTCGCCTCGCGTCGCCTGGGGCGCCTCGACAGCGACTCCCAGGAGGTAGCGCCCGACGTCCGCGATTGCGCCGGCAACCGTATCGTGGTCGTCGCTGGTCAAGTCGTTCACCAGCGCGTGAGTGAATCGCTCGAAGCGCGGCCCCGTCGCTCCCCAGCGGTCGATCAAGCGATCCCAGGCGATGAACAAGTCGTCATACGCGACTCCGGCAGGCCCGACCTGCGTCCCCTGGCGACGGGCGATCGCGGCACGAAGACGGGTAAAGAATGTGTTTGTTGCGCCGACGTTGGCTGCCGACTGGAGCGCGGTTTGGGCCATGGTGGCGGCTGCTCGGTCGCCGAGGAATTCCGCCGCGAGCTGCAGTGCGAGCGAGCGCATCGCCAGCCAGAAGGCGCGATACTCGCGGGTTTCGTGCAGCTGGGCGGCCACCTCGTCGAAGAGCTCAGCCGCGCGTCGATAGTCCTCTCGCCAGAGGGCGTGGAAGGCAGCGACCTCCTTGGTCGCAGTCGCCACCGTTGGCGAAGCCGAAGGGGCCGGCGGCGGTGTTCCTGGCGTCGGCGAAACGCCGTTGAGGAAGTGGAGCGCTTCGTCGAGTCCAGCGGCAAAGCCGCGGTCTGAGCGCTCGATGCCGCCGGCGAGGTCGGCGCGCACGTCATCGGGCATGGCGGCGAGGACGCGTGGGCGGGACAAGCGGGTCAGAAACTCCGGGTCGGCGAGGACGTAGACGGCGCGATCGTGTTCGCTCCGATTGCAGCGTCCCAATGCCTGCGCGACGCGCTGGGCGAAGCGGGCCTCCGCGAACTGCGCGTCACGCAAATACGAGCTCGTGAACTCCTCGAGATCAGAGGTCGCGACGGGCACCTCCGGCAAGACCTCGACACGGCAGGCGTCGTCGGGGAAGTCCATCCCGTCGTAGCGGCCGGCAGTAACAAGGTGTCCTGCGAACGCGTTAGCGAACGGCTCGTCGGCCCCGTTGTCTTCAACTAGCCGCCAGACCGGTGATTGCGTCTGCAAGATGAGCGCCGGCTCGAGCGCCATCGCCGTGTCACGGCGCGCGCACAGCCACAGCGCTTTCGGATGCGAAACGAGCAACGGCGCAAGCCGCGCAACGAGCTCGAGCGGGCCGTGGCGGGTCGGTTCGCCCTCAAACAGGACCAGCCGCTCACCCTGGCGCGGATGGGCATCGGCCGTGATCTTCTGAAGCGGCCCGCAGCCGAGGCGCCGCTGCAGATCGTCGACCGTGCCGACGGTCGCGCTCAGGTAGAGGCGCGCCTCGGGCTCGGCAAAGTGGCCAATCTCCTGTGTCGGCGGGATAAACGGCGTAATGGTGAACGCTCGGGCCGAGACCAGCCAGGAGCACGCTTCGATCTTGTCGCGGACGCGCTGCCATCCCCACCAAGCGGGCGTCCCGTCGACGAGGCGCGCGTCAAGGAGGTCGCGGATCTCGCCGCTAATGTCGGCTGAGTCGGGGAAGGCGAGCATCTCGGGTGGTCGCAACGCGTCAACGCCGGCCGCGAGGTCGGCTGCGACTGTGTAGTGCGGGTAGCGCGCACTGATACGCGAAACGATCTCGGCGAACAGAGCGTCGCCGCGGCCGATCCGCACCGTGAAGAAGTCACGCAGCGGGCCCTCGGCGAGGTGGACGTCATCGAAGATCAGCAGTCCGGCTGGGTCGACACCGGGGGCAGCGTTGAAGTAGGCCCAGTAGTTCATGACGGCCGTCTTCTGCGCCCAGTGGTAGGCGCGGCGGTCGACCTGCGACCAGGCGGTCTTCGGACCTTGGAAGCGGACGATTGGAAACCCGAGCTCGTCGGCCTCGCGTTCGACCTGTTGGGCAAGCTGCTTGGTGCCGGTCAGGTAGGCGACAGGCCGCTGTGTGCGGACGCGGTACTCCTCGGCGGCCAGCAGCGCCACCAGCGTCTTGCCGCTTCCGGTCGGCAGCTCGATCGCCGCGTCGGTTTCCGAGCGTCCTTCGTACCGTGTGAGCACTTCCCGCTGCCAGGGCCAGAGCGCGTCGACACCGGCGCGGGGGTGTGCGGCGAACAGTTGCGAGTAACGACTCTCACCGGTGACGCTGTGATCGGGCACGTCCGGATCGTAGTCCTGGTTCTCGTGGAGAACTCAGCAACTTCCGGAGCTGCTTCGCGGCGCCGACATCCCCGACCACACGACCACCCCTATCAGCCGGTCGTGAACCTCAAGGACGTTGCGTCGTACGAAGACCCCGAGCACGGCACGTGGATCCAGATGGGCCGTTAGAGAAGCCGTTGAAGACTGTTCCCACGTGTCCCGACGTAGACCCGTTGTAAGGTCGATCAGTCGGCGTCGGCGATCGAGATCCCTATGCGCGTGTCGGCGAAGCAATCCCAGTCGACGCGAAGCTTGAGCGGCTGCTTAGCGTCGATCCGTCCTACATCGACCGACGCGGTAAAATCGCCCTCCCCGAGCAGTACGAGAGCTGCTTCGCGGACGCTCTCAACCGGCAGCTCGAGCCGCTCTCCGAGGTCGGCGAGGGTGGTCGGGAGTTCGTCCAGCTCGTCGTCGACGAAGAGCCGGAGGATGCTCTGCGCGTTGTCGTAGTGGATCCGCTCCCAGCGTAGCTCGTCTTCTTCGGCGATTTCCTCAGGCGAGAGCGACAGCCGCTCGTCGGGCAGCGGAAGCGGATCCGTTGAGCGCCAGTGAACGTCGCCTTCATCCTCTGTTCGTCCGATCACTCCCAGCCGGCGCATGAGCTCGATCAGATCGGCATTCGTCCTCACGGTTAGTCCGAGCGCTGCTTCGGTCCGTGCGAGTCTGGCTTTCGCATCGTCGAAGAGCGCCGCTTCATCGGGGTCCGGATTGCACAGGAGCTCGACCTCCTGCTCGTCCCAGACGCCTGCTCTGAGCCCGCCGATTTGAGCTATGTGCTCGCCGACCCAGCTGCCCAACGGCTGCTCTTCAATCTCGCCGGCGATGTCATCGACGTGAAGCCACAGCACGGCCTCGTAGATCGTGAAGGCGTTCCGCGGCAGATGACGCATCCAGCCGCTTCGCAGGTAGTCGCTCATCAGCCGACCGACCGTCTCTTCGGGAGTCACATAGGGCAGCGTAGGCGCTCGGGATGACGGGAAGCTCCGCCGACGATCAACGTGTCGTGGCTCCTGCTCCGCTGCCCTTTGAAGTCTTGCCGCCTACCGAACGCCACCAAAAGTCGCAGCGCAGGTTCGCGACCTATGAATCGCTATCAACGCCGCCCGTGTGGGCAGTTCTGAACCTGAAAGCTCCATATTCGGCTCCATACCCAGCGCACATTGGAGCTCTTGCAAGTTGGTCCGCCGGAGAAAGGGCCTATTTGCGGCGGTCTTCCAGAGCCCTCTGACGGACTCGAACCGTCGACCCCCTCCTTACCATGGAGGTGCTCTACCGACTGAGCTAAGAGGGCGTGATTCGAGACTGTAGCCCAGGGCGGCGCGATGCAGGGGGGAGGATTCGAACCTCCGAAGGCTGAGCCAGCGGGTTTACAGCCCGCCCCCTTTGGCCACTCGGGAACCCCTGCGGAGCGGGCCATTGTAGCCCGGCCCCCGTCTCGGCCTTACCATCGAGGTGTGGAACGATTCGACGTCCTCGTCGTCGGCGCCGGGCCGGCTGGTTCGGCTGCCGCGATGCAGCTCGCGCGCGGGGGAGCGCGAGTGCTGCTCGCCGATCGCGCCTCCTTTCCTCGCGACAAGCCGTGCGGGGGTGGGCTTACCGGGCGAGCGTTGCGCTATGCGCCTTGCGACGTCGAGCCCGTCGTCGAGCATGTAGTGGATCGGTTCGTGATCCGCAGCGGTTACGGCCAACATGTGGCCGGCCGCAGCCCAACGCCGCTGATTCGGATGACGCAGAGGCGTCGGCTCGACGCGTTTCTCGCCGAGCAGGCCACGACGGCGGGAGCCTCTTTCCGAGACGGGTCGATCGTCGCTGACTTGCAGGTCGCGGAAGAAGGCGCATCGGCACGTGTTGGTGGCTCGCGGGTCCGCGCCTCATTTGTGGTCGGCGCCGACGGCGCGAACGGAGTCGTCGCCCGTGCGACGGGCCTCGGCGCCGGGATCCGGCACGGCGTCGCTCTCGAGGGAAACGTCAGCTGGGACGAGCTCGCGCCGCACGATTACGACAGAACTGCCTGGGTCGAGCTCGGCGTCGTCCCGGGCGGGTACGGCTGGGTGTTTCCAAAAGGCGACCACGCGAACCTCGGCGTCGGCGGGTGGCTCGCGGAAGGGCGTAGGCTGCGCGACCATCTCGCGCTGCTCGCACGTGAGCACCGGATCGCCCCCTCCGCTCTCTCCGACGTTCGCGGGCACCGCTTGCCGATGCGTGACCCTGGCGCGCCCGCGGCTCGCGGGCGGACGTTGCTCGTTGGAGATGCGGCGGGTCTCGTCGATCCGCTCTCGGGAGACGGGATCTACGAGGCCTTCGTCTCGGCGAGGCTCGCAGCCGAGGCGATCCTCGCGGGTCAGGCCGAGAAGTACGAAGGCGCCCTCGGAGTCGTGCTCGACCGTCATGCGTCGGCCTCCTGGACGGCGAAGCGAGTCGCCGACCGGTATCCGCGGGCCTGTCTCTGGGCGCTCCGCGCGCCCGGTGTCTTCGAAGCCGTCGCCGGCCTCCTGCGTGGCGATCTCGGTCACCCGAGCGAGGCGCGACGTCTCGCTCGTCCCCCGCTTCGCGCGCTCTCGCGTCTCGCGCGCCTCGCACCTCCCGTTTCCTGAAGAGCGGAGAGCGAGAGCTATGCGACGCGTGCTTGATGATCCGGCCTGAGAATCACCGGGCCGAAGGCGAGTCTCGATCCCAGGTGCAGCGCCTCGGACGGCCGTGCGTAGTAGAACCCCTGGCCGAGGGTGCAGCCGAGGGAGCGAAGGGTCTCGGCTTGTTCCCGTGTCTCGATCCCCTCCGCGATCACCTCGAGGCCGAGAGTGGTCGCCAGCCCGAGAATCGCCTCGACGAACGTGCTGTCCTGATCGATCCGATCGACGAACGGCTTGGCGATCTTCAGCATGTGGATCGGGAAGTCGTTGAGGTGGCTCAAGGACGAATAACCGGTGCCGAAGTCGTCGAGCGCAAGCCGCACGCCGAGGTCGCGCAGCTTCCCCAACGTGTCGATCGCCGCGGCCGGATCTTGCATCGCGCTCGACTCCGTGATCTCGAGGATCAAGCGGTCGGGCGGGATGCCGGTGTCGGCGAGGATCGCCTGGACGTCCTCCGAGAGATGGGGGTGTCGCAGCTCGCTCTGGGACAGATTGACGCTCACCATGAGCTCGTGATGGAACCTGTGGCGCGACCGCCACGACTCGAGCTGCTCGCAGGCCAGGCGGAGGACGGTTCGACCGATCGGCCGCATGAAGCCGGTCTCTTCGGCCAGGGGGATGAAGTTCTCCGGGAGAACGAGGCCGCGTGAGGGATGGTTCCACCGGGCGAGGGCCTCGAGCCCTACGATCCGGCCCGTCGCCAACGCGACGATCGGCTGGTAGTACGCCTGGATCTCCCCTCGCTCGACGGAGCCTTCCAGCGTTCTCGCCAGCTCCTGCCGGCGCTGGGTGCGCACGTGCATCTCGGGGTCGTACCACGCGAAGCTGCCCTTCCCGTTCATCTTGGCCGAGTACATGGCAACGTCGGCGTTTCGCAAGAGGTCGTCGGCGATGTTTCCCTGCTCGGCGTGCGCGATGCCGATACTCGCGTGGATTCTCATCTCGCGGCCCTCGAGGACGAACGGGGCCCGGAGCGCGTCCACGAGTCTGGTCGCGACACCCTCGGCCTCGATCCGGTCCGAGCGGTCCAAGAGAACGGCGAACTCGTCTCCGCCGAGGCGAGCGACGAGGTCGTCCGGCCGCAGCGAGTGGCGCACACGCTCGGCGACGGCGATCAAGAGCTGGTCGCCGGCGCTGTGACCGAGGCTGTCGTTGATGGTCTTGAAGTCGTCGAGGTCGATGAACAGAACCATCGGACGTCGATCCTCGGCGAAGATGAAGGACAGGGACTTCTGGACCTGCTCGGCGAAGAGCAGTCGGTTCGCAAACCCCGTGAGACTGTCGTGGAACGCCTGATGGCGCAGCTGGCTCTTCACCCGGTCGTTCTCCAAGAGCGCCCCCGCATGGCTGGCGAACGTCTCGAAGAGTCGTCGGTCGTCCTGGGTGAAGGTCGTCTCGTCTCCTAGGCGATTGCCGACGAGCACCATGCCGAAGATGCGATCCGCGCCCTGCAGCGCGGTGACGATCGCATCGTCCAAGTTCCTGTCGGCCAGGTATTCGTCTAGCGGGTGCGGCTGCCTGCCCGACGGCAACAGCGCCGCTGCCTCATGGGCTGAGATGCTCTTCAAGGCCCCAAGGCGGATGTCGTCGAGCTCGATCGGCTCTATCAGCACATCTTCTGTCGGGCTGATGACGCTGCGGAGCGCCGTCCCTTCGGACGAAGGGGGAAAGACGACGATCTCCGCGACGTCGGCCGAGAGCATCGTGCGTGCCGCCTCGAGCAGCTCACGCACCGACGAGCGGAACTCGGCGCCTTGCATGGCGCGCATCGAGCGGGACAGAAACTCGAGATGCCCCTGCCTGCGTCGTTGCACAGTGAAGGCGTTCAGGGCGAGGGCTGTGCTCGCGATCGGAACGAGCATGACCCAGAGAGCCCTCGCGTCCGACTCCGCGACCTGAACTGCGGCAACTGCGAGACTTGCGCTAGCAAAGCACGCGCCTCCGGCAACCGCGGCGAGCGTCCGTAGCTCTGCGCTCAACGAGTGGGAGGAGCCGAGCCATGCGAACCTGGCTGCGAGCAGGACACCCACAAAGACGCTCGCGCCTGCGCTCAGCACCGCTCCGATCCAGCCTGCCGGACCGTAAGCGTCGCCGAGCAGCAGGAAGCCGTGGAAGAGCAGGATCGCGACGCAGGACCCGAGGCTGAAGACCGCGAGGTTGAACGCGAGGGTGAGAGCGCGCTGCTTGCGGACGAAGCCCAGCGCGATCACCGCGCCGAGCAGCTGGGCGACCAGGAGCTCGCCCGGGGCCACGAGGTAGAGCGCGAGCACCAAGGCGAGCTCGCTGAGAGTCAGGCTGTGCGCCTCGCTCCGGAAATGAATCTGGATGGGGAAAGCCTCGGCGACGAAGAAAACCAGCACGAAGCTCCACCAGGGGATGCCGATCGGAGGCGCAGGCGGCTCAAGACCCGCCAGGACGAACAGGTAGAGGGCAAAGGCGGCCGTCGCGACGCCGCATACCAGGCCGAGAACCGACACCCTCCGCGCACGAGTGAGCGCCGGAACACCGCGGCCCGCAGCGCCTGCTGCGGTCAGACCCACGAGCCCTCTTCCGTGCTGGCCGGCGCCAACCAGCTCGGTCGCGGATCACGAGTCGACCGATTGCCGCTGACGACCACGGCGGACGATCCTGCCGATCCGGTTTGCCACTCAACTCTCGTCATCGTCTCTCTCTCCGCACGGTTGCCCGCACGAGCCGCAGTCGGGGGAGACGGAACTCGATTGACTCCGGCTACCCGTTCGCAACGTAGGCGGGTGGATCCGCCGAGCGTCCCCCCAACGGGTGGTAACGCCCGACCCCATGCTCTTCGGAAGGGCGCGCAGATCGCCACAGCCCCAGCTAGAGGGTCTAAAGCATCCCCGCGCCCGTGCCGATTGCGAGAGTTCTATGGATCTCACAGCCGTGCTTCGGCATGCAGTCGAGTCGGGCGCCAGCGATGTCCACTTCAAGCTCGGCAAGCCGCCGGTGATGCGCTACGACGGCGTGCTGGTAGCGACCTCCGAGTTTGCGCCTCTCGGAGATGCGGACCTCGCGCTCGTCCTCGATCGGGTGACCGCGACGGCTCCCCGGCGGCGGCAGGAGTTCGACGAGACGGGCGACCTGGACATTGCGTACTCGGAGCCCGAGCTGCCGCGCTTCAGGGTCAACGGTTTCCGGCAGCGAGGCGCTGTGTCCCTCGCCTTCCGCATCCTCGGGGACACGATCCCGAGCTTCGAGGAGTTGCATCTGCCGACAGGCGTCGCCCGGCTCGCGGACGAGCAGCGAGGTCTGGTCCTCGTAACGGGGGCGACGGGATCGGGAAAGTCGACAACGCTCGCGGCGATGCTCGACCACATCAACCGCACGCGCCAGCTGCATATCGTCACGATCGAGGATCCGATCGAGATCCTCCACCCGGATCACGGCTGCATCGTCAGCCAGCGAGAGGTCGGCCTCGACACCGACAGCTTCAGAGAGGGTCTGCGGCGCGTCCTTCGACAGGACCCGGACATCATTCTGATCGGCGAGCTCCGGGATGGGGAGACGGCGCGCGTCGCTCTCCAGGCAGCGGAGTCAGGCCATCTCGTCCTCTCGACCCTGCACACCCTCGACGCCGCGGAGACCATCTCGAGGATGGTCGAGCTCTTTCCTCCGGGAAAGCAGGCACAGACCGCAGCGATCCTCGCCGGCGTGCTCCGAGGCGTGATCAGCCAGCGGCTGATGCCGCGCACGGGCGGAGGTCGGGTCCCAGCGGTCGAGGTGATGGTCTCGAACGCACGCATCGCCGATCTGATCCGCGAGCTGCGCTCGGATGGCATCCCAGCGGCTATTGCGGAGGGCGAGTTCTATGGGATGCAGACGTTCTCCAAGGCGCTCGTCGAGCTCGTCCTCGCCGGACTCGTCGACCGCGAGACGGCCGCGAATGCCGCGACCAGCAGGCATGACTTCGAGATCGATGTGGCGCATGCGCTGAAGAGCCGCACGGCGGACGGCTTCGAGTCGGATGACGACCGGCCTGCGTCGGTGTCGCAGCAGGTGTCGTCCGGCCTCCGACTCGCGGGGTCCTGACGGTGACTCGCCTCCGGCGACCGAAGCCAGATCTCCGGTGCCAGAGCGGCTACTCGCTCATCGAGCTCATGACGGTGATGGCGATCCTCGGTCTCGTCCTCGCGGGTTTGACGACGATGTTCCAGGCCGGTGTCCGTGCTGAAGTGCGATCGAGTCGGGAGTTCCAGGCGCAGCAGAACGCACGCCTCGCGATGGATCGGCTCCGTCGCGAGCTCCACTGCGCGAACGCCATCTCGGCGCCGAATGGAACCGCGGTCGCCACGGTCAGCGTCACGCTCCCCGACGACTGCCCAGGGGCGGACACATCGGTCACGTATGCGACTCAGTCAGTCGCGACCGGCCGCTGGCAGCTCACGCGTTCGGCAGGCGCCGGGACACCAGTGGTCATCGCCGACTACCTGACGACTAGCACTCCCTTCACGTACTACGTCCCCGCGACTGGAACGCTCGGCCGCCTCCGCGTCGACCTTCCGGTGAATCTCAACTACCCCGATACGAGCACCGAATGGCGGCTCCAGGACGACATCGTGCTTCGGAACACGATCCGGCTTTGATGGCGGCCCTCGAACGGGGGAGATCTTCTCTCCCCCGTCGTGGGGACGACCGATCGGCAGTGGCCGCCGAGACTGAGACTGCGGTCGGAAGGACAGTTATGCGGCGACAGTTCAACGACGAGAGCGGCGTAGCGCTGGTCATGGCGGTGTGGATCCTCGCCTTCCTGATGCTCATGGGCTCGTCGCTGGTCTTCTACGCAGGCTCGGGCGCGAGCCACGCAGAGGTTTCGACGGAGGATGCGAGAGCGGTCAACCTCGCAGAGGCGGGGGAGAACTACGCGCGCGCGATCCTCTACAACGCCGCAGATCCCGAGCTGTCGACCGCTGTCGGCTCCGGCTCGCTCACGCTCGAGGGTGGAACGGTGAACTACACCGGCACCTACGACTCGACGACGAAGATCTGGACCCTTACCGGCACCGGCACGCATGCGAACCCGACCGGAGCAGCCAACCCGATCTCACGGACGGTCTCGAGCAAGGTGCTCGTGTCGAGCTCGACCGGCCTCGATCCCGCCTGGGGGTACCTCTTCGCCGACACGTCGAGCTGCACCACGCTCGGAAACAACCTCACCATCGATGCCCCTATCTACGTGAAGGGCGATCTGTGCATGGAGAACTCGGCTTTCATCACCGCAGATCTCGTGCAGGTCCGGGGCAAGGTGCAGATCAAGAACACGGCGTCGATCGGGACCGCCGCGACCCCGGTTGGACAGGTGAGGGTCGGAAGCGGCTGCCGTTACCCCTGGACTGGTTCCTACGTCTCGCCCTGCACCTCGTCCCAACGCGTGTACCGAAGCATCTTCTCG
>JALZOK010000106.1 GCA_030857225.1 Actinomycetota bacterium | reverse complement strand
CTCGATTCGTACCTGGATCACTAACTGGAACGACGAGCCACGACCCTTCGTCTGGCACAAGACCGCCGACGAGATCCTCGACAACCTCGCAGCATATTGCGCACGCATCTCCGACTCAGGACACTAGTCGCCCTTCGTCGTCGCACGTCGTGGCGGTCTGTCTGGCTTCCCAAGCCAGGTGTCGTGGGTTCGAGCCCCATCGTCCGCTCTAAGAAAAGCCCGGAAACCGGGGCTTTTCGTTTGCCAGTGTCTGAACGCCGGAGCGCGGTTTTTGTGCCCGTGCTACGTCGGTGCAACGTGCTCCGCCTCTCCCGGCTCGATAGCAACTCGACTGCCCGGCAGGAAGCGCTCGCAGCTCCGGCAGCACGGGCGTCATATTCCAGCCGCGGCGGCTGCGAATTGCTAGCCCGTCCTCAGTCGAGACGATCGCGCGGAAGGCGTCCCACTTCAGCTCGAAGGACCACCCCGAGCCGGAGGGCAGAGGCGCAGGGTGGGACAGCATCAGGTCAGGCAGCCGCAAGGCGAGGGAAAACTAGCGCGAGGCGCTACGCGTCGCGTTTCTTGCGGTCGCGCTTCTTCCGCGCAGCATCCCGGCGCGTGCGCTCCTCGGGCGTCGCTTGGCGATCAGAGGTGGCAGAATGATCCTCCCAGTGCGCCCGCTCGGAATCCGTCATCTGACGGACGACGAGCTCCCCCGAGGAGACCTGGTCGCGGATGTGCTCGAGCTGCCCCTCGCGTGCGTCTTCCTCTCGTTCGTGTCTCGGGTGGGCCATCGCTTACTTATCGACCGAGAGCTCGGTTTCTGAAACATAGGTGCGTGCCGCCGAAGTACAAGAAGGCGGCGATGAGTTGACTTACCGCTGGCTAGACTCTGCTCATGCCTACTCCAGTCGGCTGGGCGGTCAGATTTGCAGTTAGCCCTTCAGGACGAAAGGTGATGAAAAGAGCCATCCGCACTGCGCGGAGCGAGGAGGGGCGCAAGCTGATCGCTCAAGCACGGACGGTCGCGAACAGTGCTGAGGGGCGCAGGCTGATCGAGCAGGCCAAGCGTGTCGGCAAGTCCGCTGGCCAGGCGGCGGCGTCGCCAGAAAACCGAACGCGCTTCGACACACTGCGCGATCGGCTGCGCGTGCCCGGCTCTGACTCACCCTGAGCTGGACGCGAATAACGTACGAGACGCTAACGTCATCGGTCGGGTAACTCGTCGAGGTCTCATGCACGATCACGCGCCAGACGCGGAGACTGTCTGCCAGGTCGCGCATGTTTGGCGCGTGGAGCAAGTGGTACTCACTCTGCATGATCGATAACCGCTCACGAGTCTCTGCCCTCAGCTCAAGGCGTTCGGGCAAGCTGGCAAGCACACTGAAAAGGCTTTACAACGAGCGTCTCCGCGCCAAATATTCGGGCTCAGTGCGAACCCCGGCCACGCGTGCCCGCCGTGGTTCCGGCAAAGCAGCCTGAGTACAGCGCTCGGCTCGGATCCGTGTGCGACTATCTCGGCCGCTTCGCTGGGTCGTGGCACTACTGCTCGTCGTGTTCGTGATGGCTTCGTGATCGGCGCGGTGATCTTCCTCCTGGTAGCGCCGGTTCTCGCCGCTTTCCCGATCGACTCTTGATAGGCGTAGAGTAAGCGAGCTGCGGCAGTCCAAAGCAGTCGCCGGAAGGGATGCGATGACGGGGGATATTCGGGAAGATCGCTTAGCGAAGAACGAGAGTATCTTCCGGGAACACAACGAGCGCATAGAACCGCACAACGCGGTCCATACCTGGGTGAACCCTGCGTTTGCTGATTGGATCTGCGAGTGCGCGGACGAAGGCTGTTCCGTACCGGTTCGGCTTACGGTCGCCGAGTATGAAGCGGTCCGCGCGAAGCCAACACAATTTCTCGTCGCACCGAGCGAAGATCACGTCTTTCCAGACGCCGAGTGCATCATCAGGCGCGAAGAGCGCTACTGGATCGTCGAGAAGCTTGGACGGGCGGCCGAAGTGAGCGAGAAGTTCGACCCGCGTTCACGGCAGCCCAGCGAGGGGTAGAGCATGGCCGTTTCAGCGCTCGAGTTTTTCTCACGCGACCGTCTCTGGAGCGTTTCGCCGAAGCGGTGTACAAGCTCGCGCGTCGGATCGATTAGAAGAAAAGTCGCGAAAGCCGACGTACCCGACCACGAGATAGCCAACGCCGATCCACAGCGCCAACGTCTAGCCTCCGTACTCCGCCGGCTTCATGTTCCAGGTGCGCTCGTACATCTCGATCAAACGCTCCTTCTCGCGCTTCTGCCAGGCGATGGCCTCCTCGGAGCCAGCCCACATCGCGCCGCCCTTGAGCGCCTTGGATGTCATGCCCTGAATCACCGCAGCCTGCTCAATCGTGCTGACCGTGGAGAAGTAGTCCGCGTCGGCCCGAAGGAGTGCGAGCAAGGCGTAGACCGGCAGCTCCCGCGTGAGGCCGGACAGGTGTTGTTCCTGCTCGCGAAGCCGACCGCCCACCAGTGCGGCGTGCGGAGGCTGGCTTGCCAGGGTTTCGCTGGGAAAGACCTGCGCCCACACCGTCGTCTGACGCAGCCCGATGAGCTCCTCTCGAACTTGCGCCAGCTCGTCGACGAGACGCAGATAGCGCTCGCGTGCCTCCCCGGTCGCCCGCTCGGCATCTCCCACGAGCCGCTTGCGGTGCTTGCGGACAAACTCGATCTTCTCGGCGAGCACGCGCTCGCGCAGGTTGTCGAGCGCCGCGAGCGCGGCTTCGCCCTCGATGATCGCTGCCTCGAGCTCGGGCGCCTCGGAGACGGGCTTCGCGTCCACCTGACCGGCGTGCAGCCACTGCGAGCGTGGCCGCATAGTCGTCGTCCGCTCGCCCGCGGCGCTCGTGGAGCTCGCGCAGCTTCGTGCGCACGTCCTCCTGGCGCGGATCGAACTCGGCGATGCGCTCCTCTAGGCGCACGAGCTCGGGCCAACGGTTGCGGCCCCACGGTGAGATGCGGGCAAGCATCGACTGCTCGAGCCCCGCCAAGCGCTGGAAGTTGACGTCCTCGCGCGGGTCTGGTTTCGGAAGTTTGTCGGCCTGCTCCTTCGCGAACTTGGCCGCGTCGATCGCCGGCTCCTGCTGACCGCGTATTCCCGCTACGGGTATCAGTCGCGCCGGGTGCCAATCCTCGACGCCCACTACCTCAGCCATGCGCGGACTCTAAGCGATTGTCGCAGGGGATTGTTAGGTTCGGCTCGTGTACCAAGGCCGGCGAACGGACGACCTAATTGCGTCTGACTTGATCTGCTGCACGAGTGCCACCGCGAGGTTGTCCGGTAGCTCGTAGAACTTGACGGCGGTCCCTCCGGCCTCGTCCGCTCTTGCTGGGAGCGTTCGAGGCGATCCGTCCAAGATCGAAGGAGGAACCGCCGTGAAGGAGACAACCGTATCGCCTGCCGCGGCCGCGCTCGCGTCGGAGGCTGTGTTGCCGGTGCGGGTGCAGGAGGCGCTCGGGGAGCTGGTCGGCGCTGCGAAGGAGGGGCTGCTCGCGCTCAGCGTCGGTGTCGGGCTCGGCGTACCGCCGAACTGATGGAAGAAGAGGTCGACGAAGTCGTCGGTCCGAAGGGCAAGCATGACGCCGAGCGGACTGCGGTGCGCCACGGCCATGAGTGCGGCGAGGTCACGCTCGGCGGGCGGCGGGTGCCGGTCGAGCGGCCGCGGGTCAGGAGCGCCGACGGTCGCAGCGAGCTGCCACTGGAGACGTACGCGCACTTCGCCGACCGCGACCCGCTGACCAAGTCGGTGCTGGAGCGGATGCTCGCCGGCGTCTCGACACGCCGCTACCGGCGCACGCAGGAGCCGGTCGGCGAGCAGGTCGAGGCGGAGGCGCGCTCGACCTCGAAGTCGGCGGTCAGTCGCCAGTTCGTCGCGCGCACGCGCGACAATCTGGAGACCCTGATGCACCGCCGCCTCGACGACGTCAGGTTGGCGGTGTTGATGATCGACGGGATCGACCTGAAGGGCCGCACGAACGTGGTCGCACTCGGAATCACAACTGACGGGGTCAAGATCCCGCTCGGGCTTTGGGAAGGCTCGACCGAGAACGCCGCCGTCGCCACCGCATTGCTCGCCGACCTGGTCGAGCGTGGTCTCGACGTCGAGCAGGGCGTGCCCTGCGTCCTCGACGGCGCTAAGGCGCTGCGGAAGGCGGTCCGCGACGTGCTCGGCATCGACACGCCGGTGCAGCGTTGTGTCCGGCACAAGGAGCGCAACGTGCTCGACCACCTGCCCGAGCGTGACCGGCCCGCTGTCAAGCGGCGGCTCTGCGCAGCCTGGAAGCTCGACGCGCTCGCGCTCGAGCATCTGCGAGCGTTGGCCGCCGAGCTCGAGCGCAGCCACCCCGGCGCCGTCGCCTCGTTGCGCGAGGGCCTCGAGGAAACGCTGACGTTGCAGCGGCTCGGGATCCGCGGCAGCCTCAAGGCGACACTCGCCTCGACCAACCCCTGCGAGTCGATGATCGAGTGCGTCCGTCGCGGCAGCCGCAACGTCAAGCGCTGGCAGTCTGGCGACATGGCGCTCCGCTGGACCGCCGCCGGCATGCTCGAGGCCGAACGGCAATTCCGCCGCGTGATCGGCTACCGCGACCTCGCCAAGCTCGCCATCGCAATCGAACGCAACTTCGCCCACCCCAACGCCCCGTCCGACCGAGGAGGCGATTATCCTCGTCAATGCCTGACCGTCACACTGGGACCGCCGTCGCGAAGTTCCACGACGAGCGGGACATCCTCGCCACCGCCCCGTGGACGAGTTCCCGCCATCGCCGAGCGCTGGGGCTACTGGTCGGACGGCTGCGGCGAGCTGCTGCCCTCCTGCCCGGAGTGCGCTAGCCGCGAGTTCGCTCCCGCCGCTCTCGCTGGCGGGGTAGTGCCCGTTCGCCGTCCCGAGACCTAGCGCCGTTCTAGTCCCGATGGCGCGTGCTAGAGTCGATTCGGTTCGTTTTTTAAGTCCTGGGGGATGGATGAAACTGCGGCAGGCAT
This sequence comes from Actinomycetota bacterium, assembly GCA_030857225.1. Taxonomy (GTDB): domain Bacteria; phylum Actinomycetota; class Thermoleophilia; order Gaiellales; family Gaiellaceae; genus GMQP-bins7. The sequence continues at coordinate 2,341 of JALZOK010000106.1, read as the reverse complement.
GTCGCGTCTTTGAGCGTCGTTCGGTGGGGGCTCGCCACGGCGGTGCGGTGCTACGCGGGTGTGCGCTCGTGCTCCTTCTGGCAGGCGGTCTCGCTGCCGGGTTCCTCGCCGCCTCCGACGGCGCGCTTGCCCGCGGGCTGCAGACGACCACGACCGACACTGCGACGACGGTGTCCGACCCGACGCAGACGACCACGACCGACACTGCGACGACGACGACCGAGCCAACGGCCGACCCAAGCCCTTCGGTGGCTCCTCGACCCGATCCGGCGCCCGCGTCGTCGCCGCGCCGGAAGGCGCCGTCCGCGGAGCCCTCATCCCGTCGCTCCGCCCCCGCACCTCCATCGCCGCGGCCCACACAAGCCGCGACCACGACTACCACGACCACGACTACCACCTTGCGCGAGAGGACGCCGGTCTCACCAGTTCGGGCGTCCCGACCGTCGACAGGAACATCACCCGCAGGCGCGTCGCACCCCGTGCCAGCGAAAAGTTCTCGCCGGAATTCTCAGAATGGCGACTCGCGGGCGAAGCCGAGCAGACCCGCGCGGGCGCCAAAATCGACGCCACCTCGGTCTCGGCCCCTCCGTAAGACCGACGCTCCACTCGCCGTCTCGCTGGCCCCGGTCAGCGAGCCCAGTAACTCGGCCACGAGCCGGGATGCCGCCGATCTCTTCCTCGTCGCGATCGTCGCCTTCGCGGCCCTCCTGCTGTGCGTATCCAGGATTCCCGCCGCTGTTCTTCCTCGCGGAGAGCTCGGGCGCGCCGTCGCGCACCACCGCTCCGACCTGGCGATGCTCGGATTCATGACGATCGCGGCCGTGGGGGCCGCGTACCTCGCCGTCTCTCTCAATTTGTAGGAGGACAGTCGCATGCTCCGTCGTCCTGTCGCCGTCTTGTTTCTCGCAATCGCCGCCGCGCTCCTCGTGGTTGCGTCCGGAGCGGCCGCACCGACCCTGACGCTGCCCGGGACGATCGTGGCGGAGGCGCAGGATGCGAGCGGTGCCGACGTGACGTATACGGCCAGCGCGACGAACCCGCAGGGTAAGCCGCTTGACCTTCAGTGCGACGGGCCGGGCGGCGGCCAGGGCAAAGGCAGCCTCACGGTGACGGCGCGTTTTCCGCTCGGAGACACGACGGTCACGTGCTCGGTCGTCGACGTCGATGGCACCGGGGCCTCGGGATCGTTCGTCGTCCGCGTGAAGGACACGACGGGGCCCGCGGTGACGGTGCCCGGGAACATCCAACGCGAGGCGAACGGGCCAGCCGGATCGGTCGTGCAGTACGCGGCGGCGACAGCGGTCGACGCCGTCGATGGACCAGTGCCCGCGGCCTGCGTCCCGGTATCCGGGTCGCAGTTCTCGCTGGGGACGACGACTGTCACGTGTACGGCGACCGACGCCGCGGGCAACGTCGGCTCGGGTTCCTTTGCCATCGCGGTCGTGGACACCACGCCGCCCGTTCTCAGCGTCCCCGCAGGCGCCGCCATCTCGACGGGGACGGCGCCCGTTCCGGCAACGCACCCCGCAATTCAGGCCTTCCTCGCGGGCGCCTCGGCGAGGGACATCGTCGATCCGAGCCCGAACATCACGACAGACGCACCGGCCGCATTTCCGGCCGGGACGACGACGGTCCGCTTCACGGCGACCGATGCCTCCGGGAACGTCGTGAGCGCGACGTCGACCGTAACGGTCTCGGTCGCGGGCTCGCCGCCGCCTCCTCCCGGATCGCCTCCACCGCCTCCAGGGACACCGCCACCGCCTCCTCCCGGATCGCCTCCACCGCCTCCAGGGACACCGCCACCGCCTGCGCCCACCCAGCCGCCGCTCTCCGCCCCGGACACGACACCGCCCCGCGACGTCTCGGGCGTGCGCGCGCAAAGCGGTGACCGCCTCGTCGTCGTTACATGGGCCCTTCCTCCCGACTCGGACCTCGATCGGATCGTCGTCACGCGTTCGCTCTCGTCGTCGGGCGCGCCCAAGACGGTCGTCTTCACCGGACGCGCGACGCGGCTCGCCGACCGCGCAGTTCAGAACAGTGTCGAATACCGCTACGCACTCGTGTCGTACGACCGCACCGGCAACCGGTCCGCGGGCGTCGCCGTCGTCGCTCGGCCCACGGCATCGGCGCTCCTCGCTCCGGCGAACGGCGCCCGGACTGCGCGCCCGCCTCGCCTCGCGTGGGTGCGCGTCGCGAACGCGACGTACTACAACGTGCAGGTGTCCCGCGGCGCGACGAAGATCCTGAGCGCGTGGCCGGCGGCGACGCACCTTGCGCTGAAGCGAACGTGGCGCTACGGCGGACGACGCCAGAGTCTCGTGCCCGGCGCGTACCGCTGGTA
>JALZOK010000105.1 GCA_030857225.1 Actinomycetota bacterium | reverse complement strand
CCGCATCGAGCTGGCCTCCGCGATCCACGACTACATCGAGCTCTTTCACAACAGCCGCCGTCGCCACTCCGCCCTTGGCATGCTCACCCCAACCGAGTACGAGGACCGCTACTTCCGCACCCACAAACGCCGCCTGACTCCAGAACCCGGACCCCAGAAAACCGGGGGCAGATCAAGATGTCCACCAAAGCGGGGGAACTCCAAACGGCGGCAACAGCATCACTGTCGATCACACGTCCGACGCGCCCACCGTCCGTCGACACGACCTCCTCGGCGGACTGATCCACGAGTACCGGCGAGCAGCATGATCGGGTTTACGCACCTTACGCGGACAGCTTTCAAACGGTCCACTCAAGGAGTTGCTCGCCGCCGTCTCAGCCGCCTCTTCCAGCCTCTTACCAATCCGCGCAGGATCAAGCCGCAGTTCGTCCGTGGGCCCCTCGGCACCTGAGGCAGCTACGTAGCGCGGCCAACCGGTGGCGCGGGAACGTCGCGGGGCTCGTACCGAGCGATGAGTCCTTCCAGCACCGTTGCGTACGGTTCGGTCTGCTGCAACGGACCGAGGGCGGGATCGGATCGCGCCCAACGCGCGATCTCGGTCCGAGGACGGCCGCGCGTGCGCTTGAAGGCGACGGCGAGATGCTCCAGGGCAAGCAGCAACGGGTCATCTGGCCAGTCAAGATTGATCTGTCCGCGTGTGACCTCGTAGCAGGCGAGATTGTAGAGCGCCCGGTATGAGAGGTCGTCAGGGTCGGCGGCGCGGTCCCGAATGGGTGCCGCGTGGCGCTCGGCCGCTTCGGGATCGCCGAATGGTGCGACGAGCAGTCCTGCGCGTACCAACTCGGCAGACGGCTCGACAGTGCAAACGAGAAATCGGCGGAGGCGCTTCTCCTTCGATAGCAGTGCTCGGGTGCCGAACGGTTTCCACCACCGGTGGCCCCGGTCCCGTCCGTCATACCAGTCGATCATTAGGCGGGCCTCGGCGGCTACCTGAGCAGCCACTTCCAACGCCCGTTCGGCGTCGTTACGGCTCGGACGTTGTTCGGGCGGAATGTCGAGCGAGAGAAGCCAGTTCGCGTATTGCGCCGCCAGTTGATAGCCGAGCCGATAGTAGTGCGCTTCCGCGAGGTATGCCGCTTGCTTCTCGGTCGTCGGGCTGCCAATCGCGCGCATTTCCTCCCAAGCCTCCTCCCCGATTTGAATAGAGCGTGGGAAGTTCCCGGAAAGACGGGCTTCGAGCACCGCCAGGTTGACGTGTGCGGCCCAGTTTTGCGGGTTCAGCAGCACGGCTTGCTCGTACGCAACTCGAGCGGCGTCTTCCTGACCGGCGAGGTACTGATCGAGACCCTCCCGGACGTGCACGTACGACTCGGCGGCGTCAGGCTCGATCTGGCCTCGAGTCAGGACCCGCGCGATCTCATACTGCACCCAGACCGCGCAAGGCTGCGCGACCCGCAGGTAGTCCGACGCGGTGGGATCGTGGTCGAGAGCCGGCCCGCTCAGCGTCGCCGCTGCCGCGAGGCGGCCGTTGTGCTCCAGGCTTAACGTGGAGTCGACGCCGTTACGGTCCGGTGGGCCGAGGACGCCTGTGACGACCAGCTTGGGAATTGGCAGAGCGGCTTGCAGCAGGCCGACGATTGCCCCAATGGTCTTCGTCTGTTCCGACAACTCGCGGGCCTTTCCGAGTGCATCCTGAAGACCGCTATCACTCGAGACAAGATCTACGAATTCTTCACCCGCACTCCCGATGTCTAGCTCGTAGTCGGGCTGGCGGCCGCGAAGCGCTTCCTCCCGGAAGCGTTGTAGCCGCTCCTTGATCTGCGCCGCCATTGCCGTACCGACGTCGAGCTTTGTCGCCTTGTCGTCGAGCGGTGCCAACGACAAGCGCGCGCTCAGCACACCCCTGGCTAGCGGCGCTCGGGAGAGGACTGGGTACACGCCCGGGATGTATGCCGTCAGCAGCAGCATGAAGAAGAATGCGAACAGCAGGCCAGCCCCTACGAGCAGGTCCGGCGTGGCGCCGACCGTCCAGACGATCGCACGCAAAATCCAGAAGCGATCCGACTCCTCGACGCCGTCTTGGGCGCAGTCCGCGTTCGGGTTCTTCTCCAGCGCCGACTTGAACGCCGCCATCGCGTCGTCGCGCCGGCGGAGGTCGAGGTCAGCCTGTCCTTGCGCGCAAAGCCGCCGCACCTCACGGACCGCGGCTAGACCGGTCTCCGCACACTTCGTGTCTGTTCCCACCTCGCTGTACCCACTCGCTGCGGCATCAAGGTCGCCCCGATCGAAAGCGGCATCGGCTGTCTCACACCGGACCTTTGCTTTAGGCGCCGAGGGCGCATTTATCATCTGCAGCCCTCGGCTTGCGCACTCCGTCGTCGGATCACGTCGCAGCAACCGGAGGTACTCGGTACGTGCCGCCCCCTTCTCGCCCGCCGCGAGCAGTGCGTCAGGAACGGCGCACGGATTGGGCGCGGGCTGGCCTGCAATTTCTGCGGGATATGCGACCGCCGCAGCGAGAACGACAGCAAGCCCACAGATTCCGACCCATGCCTTCAACGGCACCCCACTGCTAGCCGCAAACTCACGACAGCCGCGACTCTAAGACCGACGAAGAACGGTGTCAACGTCAATGACTACATAGTCAACCGGCAACGGGAGCTGAGCGTCAGGCCCTCGCGTCCACGTCCGTGTGCACCCCGCACGCGCGTCATCGACGCACATCAATCACGGGAAGACCTGCTCGCGAGCCCGAACTGCGACGTGCGTACTCCCGCACGCAAATGCACACCGCGGGGCGCGTCGGCCGGGGGCTTCGAAGCGAAACGGTGCCTCGCAGGATGAGAGTGCTTCGCGCCGAAGCGCACGCCGCTCGCCCTCGCCCGCCCGCAAGACTCGGTTGCTCGCTCGACGTATCGTCGGTGCTCGTGTAGCTCGGCGGTGAGCGGGTCGTCTACGGTCGCCTGTCCCAGGCACTCAAGTAGGCGCTCACGACCCACGCCCGAGAACGGGGGCTGAGCCAGAACGCCACCCTTTGCCAGCTCCTCGAGCGTGGCCTGGCGGAGAGCGCGATGAAAGCCGCGGGCGAGGCTGGAAGCTGCGCTCGCCGCTTCCGCGCGCGAGCTCGACGAGATGCGAGCGCAACTTGCAGCGGCCGAAGGTCGGCTGGCGGCGGCCGGCGAGCAGGAGAAGCGGACCAGAGGCACGCTGCGAGCGCTCGCAGAAGGGCTGCACGAGCTTGGGCCGGGGCCAGCGCCGTCGACGCCAGCGGCTAAACAGGGCTGGGCTTGTCGCGATCTGGCGGAAAAGCGACAACGACCCCAAGCGTGAGTGATCCTGGATCGATGGTCGGCGGGCGAAAAAGTCCTGTACGACATCCGGAGCCGGCAGCACGCACCAGCCCATGTCCGCGAGAACGAACCAGCAGAATGGGCTACCCATGACCCCTCAACGCTGCCCAGTCACAGGGCTCGAACCACCCACAGCGCCCAACAGCCCAATCCGAAGTCAGCCGGCTCGCGGGGCTCTTGCCCTGGTGACTACGAGATCAACGCCGAGCACTTGGCCGAAAGACCCGGCTCCGTCTTGAGGGCTGGCGCTGCTCGTAGCACGGTAACGCAGGCGGCAAGCCAATCAACCTTTTCGGCGAGTGTTATTGGCGCGGCCCCCTCCAGCGTCCTTCTTGCTGCATCCACCGCGTCGTCCAGCTCTTCCTTCGCCAGTGCGACGCGCAGTTCGGCGGCCGCCGTGTCGAGAGAGCTCCGCACGGGTCGCATGCGTCGGTAGCCCCTGCGGCTACGGCCTTTTGGCATTTGGCTCGCAGGTCGATCAGCTCACGCTGGCCCTGTGCATAGTCCGCGATGCCGAAGATCAAGACCAGTCCTACAACGGTGATGCTCAATGCGACCTTGCTCTTCCAGCCGTCGAACGCCTTCGATGATCGGTACTCGAGGATCCAAAGCGCGGCGCTGTACAGGGCCAGGGAAACGATGTCCTTCAGTGACTTCGCCTCACTATCTGCCGCTTCGCTTCTTCGCTGCCCTCCGGCAGAGCCCTGACTACTCGCTCAAGCCGGGCCGCTCGATACTCGAGATCGACGCTGCTATGCCTCGGCCTCGGGCTCCGGCGCAGATCCACGTGCCTCGAATCTATGCAACACCCCTTCTATCCGCGCGTCTTGTTCGAAGCTGGCCGTCATCCGGCTGAGAACCCGATTCAGCTTCCCGCACGCCGCGGCTGGGTAGTAGCCATCGGCCAGATCGCGCACCATCGCGTCGATCCCCTCGTAAAGCGCCTCCGTATTCTGGCTTGCGACCTGATGGCGACGAACGAAATAGGCGCTGTACTCAATCCCGCCGGCAACGGAGAGAATCCGCTCCTCGTGCTCGCGCACGATCTGCAGCTGCTCGAGAGCCCGTTCGAAGATGACCGCTGCCTCCTGCAGTCCGGCGCTCTCGCTCTCCCCAAGCTCGGCACGCAGGATCTCCGCCATTCCAGCGAAGTAGTGGCCTAGCCCAGTGAACAACGCCGCATCGGCGCCGACCATGTCGGCTAGCAGGACCTCGACCTCTTCACGAGAGGCCCGACTCAGTGTTTCGAGTCAGGTGTGGTGCGTCGGTCAGGTGCCGCCGTCAGGACCGTCAGCGAATGGCAGCCCCGGCCTCACGCCGGGCAGGTTAACCCGGATCTTCCGATCCCACTTCCGGAGCGTCATGGAAACTCCCTTCTTGAACGAGACCCTTGACGTCAGAGCTCGCTCGTTCACGTGACAAAAGGCAGGGTAGAGTTGACACGAGATGCGCTAATTGTCAACAGCAGAGGATGAGGGACGGTCAGAAAATCTCCGCAAAGAGCGATAAAATCAGCCCCGCAGGGAGCGCCGGCCCCGCCCGTCGGTCGCCGAGAGCGGTAGCCGGCCCCGGCTCAGACTAACGGCACGCCCTGGCGCCACCGCTCTACTCCAGCCCGACCGTGTACGACGAACTCGATGCCCGTGGGCGGGGCTGGACTGCGATCGCTGCCGTCGTGTTCTGGCGAGACGGCGGGGCTGCCCGCGAGCCTTCCCGGTCGAACCACATCAACCACCCTTGGCTTCTTTGACGCGCGCCTTTACATCCGCCAGTCCGAGACCACGAAGCTCCTCAAAGCCGCGGTTCTCCACGGCCTCGCTTTGATCGTTCTCGCCAAAGATAACCGTCCCTTGGGTGTGGCCGACGACCGAATACGCATCCGGTCGCGCGGACGCGTTAAGAAACAAGACGGTTCTCCCGTGCGGAAGCGGACCACCGAGTAGGTCGGACTGCACCCTTTCCACTCCCTCACGAGCCTTCTCTTCGTCGACTCCGGCTCTTACGACCTGAATCTCGCTCGGCGCTTCGCCCTCAATGACTTCAAGCACGCGCACGGACTGCACGTAGTCGCCGAAAAGGCCAGTTTCCGTCTGAATGGTGAAAGTCACTCTACCGATCGGCACGCCATACACGATTAATGTTGACCGCGCTACGAGTTCGTCGAACGAAGATACATAGTCGATGTCTCCTTTAATGATGCGCGCGCGATCCTGCCCTTCGCTGCGAGAATCCCCGTCGCCGCTGAAAGCTAGAGCGGTGACTACGACTAGACCGACGCAGATGACCCCGACTCCTACCGAGCCCAAGAATACCGATCCCTTCACGCGTTCCTCCGATTCTAATACCGGGAGTTGGTTTCCGGCAGGTCGTGGGCTTGAAGCTGCTTGACCTTCCAACTGTGGCAGCGCTGCGAGCGAATGTCGTGCATGATGTTTACAATGTGACTATGTCGTCGACGACAGAGTCATCATCGAACAGCGCGCCTGCGCGAGCGTCATGCCTGCGTCCGCTCCCTGGGGACGCCGACGTCTGTCCCCCGTGGGGTGCAGAAACTCGATCGTCACGCTGCATCGGCGAGCTCGTACTCGTGGATGAGGCCCGCCGCGTATGTCGCGACGGTTCACGTGAAGACTTGGAGGCGTCGACTTTGCTCGGAGGCTGACTGATCGCTCGCCTCGGGCGGCCTCAGGTTGCGGGCGCGGTGAGGCCGCCGCTGGTTGTAGTGCTGGACATACACGCGGAGGACGTGCTGGAGCTGGCGGCGACCAAGGATCAGCAGCCGGTCGAGGCACTCGCGGCGGACGCTGCCGACTCAACGCGCGTACGTCGTGCGGAATGCAACCCTTCCGCCGCTGTTGGATGCGCGCCTCAACAGAAAGCTGATCACGGGTCTTAACAGCCTCGGCATCGGACACAACGATGCCGAATACATCACCGGTATTACGTGAGCCGAGCCCCGCTCTCGCTTAGCGCGACGGATGAAAGTCAGTCCGTCCGGACTCGTGTCCGCTCCTTGCAAGAGTTCGCGTGGGCGCGGGCGACGAATCGACACGCTTGGTCACTGACGGCGCGCCGTCAGTGCGTGGGCCTCCCATCCTGGCTCGTGGGGTGCATTAACTCGGTCTATGCGGCGGCGGCTTCGTACTCGTGGATGAGTCCGCCCAGCAGCTCCCGTCGTCGGATCACCGTCGCTGATCCGGCAGGGTCGCCCCTCGTCGAAGGCATCGTGCCCGTGTCGGGCGCCTGTAGGTCGAGCGCGCGGTGCGGCCTCTGCTCGTTGTAGTGGCGGACATAGACGCGGAGTACGTGCTCGAGTTGGCGGCGACTGAAGATCAGGAGCCGGTCGAGGCATTCCCGCCGTACGCTGCCGACCCAGCGCTCGACGTGCGCGTTCGCGTTCGGCGCCTTCAGCGGAGTCCGGATGACTCGCATCCCGTCGCTGTGGAAGACGGCGTCGAAGGCGCGACTGAACTTCGCGTCCCGGTCGTGGATCAGGAAGCGGGGCCGCTGGTCGCGGTCGTCGAGATCCATCAGCAGGTTGCGCGCCTGCTGCAGCATCCAGGCGTCGCCAGGGTTGCTCGTGCAGGCGACGTACTCGATCCGGCGTGTGCCGATGCGGATGAAGACAAGCACATAAAGGCGCCGCAGCAGCACGGTGTCCACGGTGAAGAAATCGCAGGCGAGCGTCGTCGCGGCGTGCTGGCGCAGGAACGAGCGCCAATCCAGCTGGCCCGCTGCGGCGCAGGCGGGATGCCCGCGTTCCTGAGGACGTTGCGCACGAGCGTGGCGGAGACGTCGATCCCGAGCTTGCGCAGCTCGCCGACGATCCGGACGCATCCCCAGGAGCTGTTCTCCCGCGCCAGCCCCAGGATCAGCCGCCCGCACGGACCTGTCGACCGGCGGCCTTCCCGGCCTCGTGTGCGGGTACGTCCAGTGCTTGGCGACGAGACGCCGGTGCCAGCGCAGCAGCGTCTCGGGCGTCACGAGGAATGCAGGCCA
>JALZOK010000104.1 GCA_030857225.1 Actinomycetota bacterium | reverse complement strand
CGATCGAGTGGAGGCGGAGATGAGGGTCTACATCTGGTGCGACGGCGCTGCCATGCCGAACGGCGGTCCCGCCGGGGCAGGGTACGTCGTCGTGGGTGGCGTTCACCTGCTCGGCTCGGAAGCGCTCGGCGACGCGACGAACAACGTTGCCGAGTACGCGGCGGTTCGGAACGCGCTGCGGGCCGCGGCCGACGCGGGCGCGACGTCGGCTCACGTGCGGATGGACTCGCCGGTGGTTTTCGGCCACCTCTCTGGGGCATCGCGTGCGCGGGCCGAGCACCTGATCCAGCTCAAGGAGGAGGTCGAAGCGCAGGTGGCCCGGTATCCGGGGCGGGTCACGTTCGCTCGGATTCCCCGGGAGCGGAACGGAGTTGCCGACGAGCTCGCGAAGGACGGCGCCCGGGCTTCGAAGGCGCTGAGCGCCGATCGGCGGCGATAGTTCGCGTCAAGTGACGAACGTCGTTGCGCGCGACACACAACCCACACTGGCGTGGGCTTGCGTTCAGAATGTCCCCCTGAACGTCAGCCACCTCACCCTGTGACAGACCGTCTCTTCCAGCTATACGACGTGCTGGTAGACGTCAACCGGAAGCCCGCGCCGGTGTGGAGCGAACGCGCCGCGGCGGTGGCGTAGCTGACCTTTAGGCGGCGTGCCCCGCGCGATGCCAGCCGATCGAGACCCGCAGTCAGCATGGCACGGGCCAATCCGCGCCGCTGGTACTCATCCTCGACTCTCATCGGCTCCAACATCCCAACCTGAGTCACGGGATCGAACCAAAAGAGCGCGTAACCGCCGACCTGACCGTCAGCAGTTTCAGCGGCGAGGTCCAGTGCCGGGTCGTAGAGCGAGCACTGGCGGAGACGGGCCTCGACCTGTTCGCCGTTTCGATGTCGCATCGGGTGCGGTCTGGTCGTCTCCAGGGCACGGTCGACGAGAACGAATCCCTCCGGCAAAGGGGTGACATCAGGTCTTTCCTCGGCATCCATCCAGGTGGTCCCGTCCTCTTCGCCGACCAAAAAGCCGGAGCTGGCCAGCAGGTCGACCAGTTCAACATCGTCGTTGTCGACGAGCACATCGACCGATTCGATGCCCAACGCGTCGATCGCCTCGACCGCGCGCCGCCAGAGAGCCGACAGCGGAACGGTCGTGACACCGCGGACCACGATGAGATCGCACCCCCAGGCCGCACCCCAGTCGGTTAGGACGACGCCGGCAACAGGCCCTTCGTCGTCGATCCAGAAGAGCTGGTCGATCGCGTCCGAGCGGCGCGGTGTACGCCACCACCACTGCAGGTCAGCCGCCTCCCACAGCCCCGCTTCCGCGTCCGCCAGGCGAGCGCGCTGCATAAGCTCCGTTGCGAGAGCCAGATACTCGAGGCCCTTCGCCTGCACTTCATCAATCGCCATGCGGGTCATCGTAGGCGGGCACCCCAACGCGATTCTCCGCGACCCTCAAGATCCGGCTCGTCCTACGCTGGTGTGGGCGAGTGATGCTTCTATGTTTGTCAAGTTTGCATCGGCGGTCCGTGTTCGAGTAGGCGGTAGAGGTTGCGGGCGAGGTAGCGCTTGAGGCAGCGGTTTGCTTCGCGTCGCGTTTTGCCTTCTGCGAGCCGCCGCTCGATGTAGGCGATCGTCGCGGGGTGTGAGCGCTTGCGGGTGACGAGGATCATGTGCAGGGCACGGTTGAGTTTGCGGTCGCCTGATCGGTCGAGGCGGTAGCGGGTCGTTTGGCCGGAGGAGGCGGGGATCGGTGCTGCGCCGGCGAGTCTTGCGAACGCTGCTTCGGAGCTGATCCGCCCGGGGTGTGACCAGGAGAGGACGAGTTGTGCGGCGGCATGTGGTCCGACTCCGGGCTGCTCGAGCAGTTGCGGTGCGAGCTTGCGGGTGAGCTTCTCGATCTCGCGTTCGAGCTCGCGTTCTTCGGCAGTCAGTTGCAGCACGCGCCGGGCAATCGAGCGCAGCGCGAGCATGCTGCCGCGCAGCTCCGGGTCGCGTTGGCCGCCAGGCCGGGTTGCTGCGAGGCGCTGCAAGAGCCGTGCCCGTGTCAGCGGCCGCAACTCGCTGCGGAGCGGCTCCGGGGTCGTGATCAGCAGATCGCGCAGCTGACACAGACCCGCACGCTTGGCGTTGACGGCTCCTTCGCGAGCGGCGACAAGCGCCTGCAATGCCTGGCGTTCCCCGCCCGCGCGGGGCGTTGCCGGCCGCTCGCTGGCGAGCACGCTGCGGGCCGCCCGGATCGCGTCGAGCGCGTCGGTCTTGCCGCCCGAACGGCGCTCCCGCCGCAAACGGCCGACCTCAAGCACCCGCTCACCACGACCGGTCAGGAAGCGTGTCAGTCCGGCACCGAAGGAGCCGGTGCCTTCGATCGCGAACGCACGCCGACCCGCCGCATGTTCCTCGGCGAGCCTGAGCGCCTTCGCGTAGCCCTCGCTGCTCGCCGCGACAGTCGCCTCGAGCACCACGGCGCCGCTAAGGACGTGCACGACCGCGAGCGCGTGTGCATCGCGGTGCGGGTCGACGCCGACGATGTAGTCCAGCTGATCTGCAAGCATCCGTACCTGACCTCCAGCCGAGCGTTGGGGGACACAACGGTGTCGGTCTGGGGATGCAAACCGCGGGCGGCAGAACTGTGACGGGTCACGCGCTCACAACGCGGACAGGCTTCTGATCAGGCCAGCAAGCGGACGCCAGGCCGACACCGGACTCCCCACCCGGACACATCACTGGAAAGACACCGACAAACCGGGTCATTCGAGAATCGAGTCACAAACAGAGAGCACCGGAGCCAACCTGACAAACGCCCCAGACGGGACGACCCACACACTCACAGTTCGGGAATGACCCCTGAGCGCCTCGACGCATCGGGTATCCGGTGGCTCCTAACGAGGTTCCGGGCCGAGCGGCAGCATCAGTGAGCAATAGCCCTTGATCAGGGCGTAGCCGCTGTCGGCGTAGAGACGGAGAGCGGGGTTGTTGTCGTCCTCCGTCTGCATGACCAGCCGTAGCGCGCTCGATGCGATCGCAGCCGCTCGGACCGAAGTGAGGAGGGCGCGACCAACTCCGAGCCGTCGGTGCGTCGGGAGGACGAACAGGTCTCTGATCTGCCAAAAGTGGGCGAGCCGCAAGGAAGCCGGAACATCCATCGTGATCGCAAAACCGACGAACCTCGCGCTGTCTTCAGCGACGAACACGCGGAGGCGGCCCGTACTGAGGTTCTCGTCCAGCCAGGACGCTGATCGGAAGGCATCGGAAGCCTCGCCGTAGTGAGCGCGATACTGATTGAAGATCTCGGCGAGCGCTTCGATTTCCCTGCGCGTCGGGGCAGCCAGAGCCCGAACAGAGACCAGATCGTCCGGGATCCTAGAACTGGGATTGGTCTTCTGACTCACGGCTCTCTCGACGACAAACGGTAGCGCCAAGCGGCAGCAACCGCGCCTGGGCCAGCGTCCTCTCGTCACGAGGCCGCCCGCGCGCTATCTCTTAACGGTCTAGCGTGCGCGCCCGTTCCCGCCGACCACGATTACGCCAAGGAGTCCGTCAGGGCATGACCGACGGCGGCTATCACCCTCGACTCAGCGACGCCGCGTCTGGGCAGCAGAAGGGCAGCAAACGCTCGAAATCGAGCCTATGCAATCGTGCGGAAATCAGCGTGGAGGTCCCGCAGACCCGCATGAATAGAGCGATAGCGCGTCAATCGTCGCCAATCGTCGCATTCATGGAACAAGCCTGTCACGCCGGAGGTCGCGGGTTCGAGTCCCGTCGCTCCCGTATCCGAACTGCCTGCAAAGCAAGCGATTTTGTGTCATCGCCAGTGCGAGCACGACTTCTCGACGCGAAACTCGGCCAGGAAACAGACAGCAAACGTCCGAATTCGGCTCCGCTCAACAATGCGGAATCGAATCGCGAAAAGCTCGAAAAACCGCATGAATAGAGCGATTGCTGCCGATCGTCGCAAATCGTCGTGACCACCGAAGTGGCCTGTGACGCCGGGGGTCGCTCCGGAATGGAGTGCGGAGTGGACGCGGACGAGCACGGCGGTCAACGCCGTGCTGACACATGCCAAGGGGGAGGGAGTGCATCGGATGCGGTTGCCTGTCTCTCGACCGGTGCCCGCTCGCCAATCCCAGCGACCGCGTGGCCGGCCTCGGTCCGCGTTTCTGGCTCGGCGACACTCGACGCGCAGACGGCTAGGCACTCGAGCTCGGTGTCAGCGTGCCGAGAGATGGAGAAGAGGCACAGCGGATTGCCAATTCGTGCGCAGAACCGCTACGAGCGAGGGTGGCGTGACAAACGAGGCCTCGACGCCGTTCGGTCGCCCCCTGCGCTCTCCGTAGCCGGCGGCGGTCCAATGCACGAGCTCCCGCCCGATGATCATCCACGGTTTCTCGTCGAGCACGACGAAGACCCCGTCGGGTAGCTCTTCGATCGGCGCTCGATGGCGAAGCTGCCGCCGCGTGCCATGTTCGATCCGCTCTGTGTGAAGCTGGTGGTCGATCTCGTCGGCGCCCGCCTGGCCAGGGTGGAGCCCGCGCCAGATCGCGCCGAAACGGAGGTAATCCTCGCGTCGGCAGAGAGCGCAGGGCCGATGTCCGGCCGCGAACGCGGTCGCCTCGTCGAGGAAGAACAGCTCGGTGAAGCGGCCCGGCTGGAGTAGCGGACGCCGGAGCCAGCCGCGGAACTGGAGCCGGCAGGCGATCCAGCGCTTGCCGTTGTAGCGCCGGCGGATGCGGCCATCCTCGTCGTGGAGGCAGCCGCGATTGCCGTAGACAAGTCCTCGCGCGGGATCTGCGATCAGCTCGCCTAGCGGCGTGACCCGGTTTTGCAGCGGCATTCTCGGCCGCAACCTAGTCGCAGACCAAGTGATCGCGTCGGCGGGCGCCCGAAAGCACCCCCCGCGGCGAACCCCTGCTTCCGCTCAGTACCGGTACTGATCCGACTTGTACGGGCCTCCCACCGGCACATCGATGTAGGCCGCCTGCTCGGGGCGAAGCTCGGTCAACTTCGCGCCGAGGGCCTCGACGTGCAGCCGCGCTACCTTCTCGTCCAGGTGCTTGGGCAGCACGTGCACGCCGAGCGCGTACTCATCGGTGCGGTTGAAGAGCTCGATCTGCGCGATCACCTGGTTCGTGAAGGAGTTGGACATCACGAAGCTCGGGTGCCCGGTGGCGTTTCCGAGGTTGAGCAGGCGCCCCTCCGAGAGGACGATGATCGCCTTGCCGTCGGGGAACACCCACTGATCGACCTGCGGCTTGATGGTGATGCGCTCGACACCCGCGGTGTCCGCGAGCCCCGCCATGTCGATCTCGTTGTCGAAGTGGCCGATGTTGCCGACGACCGCTTGATGCTTCATCCGGCGCATGTCCGCCACGGAGATCACGTCCTTGTTGCCGGTCGCCGTGATGAATACGTCCGCGCTCTCGACGACGTCCTCGAGGCGCTGCACCTCGTAGCCCTCCATCAGCGCCTGCAACGCGCAGATGGGGTCGATCTCGGTGATCGTGACGCGGGCGCCCTGGGCGCGGAGGGACTCGGCAGATCCCTTGCCCACATCGCCGTAACCGCAGACCACGCACAGCTTCCCCGCGAGCATCAGGTCGACGGCGCGATTGATGCCGTCGACAAGCGAATGCCGGCAGCCGTAGAGGTTGTCGAACTTGCTCTTCGTGACCGAGTCGTTCACGTTGATCGCCGGGAAGAGCAGAGTTCCCGCCTCGGCCATCTGGTACAGGCGGTGCACTCCGGTCGTCGTCTCTTCGGTCACGCCCTTGATCTCCGCCGCGACCCCCGTCCACCTCTGCGGGTCGGACTGGAGCGAGCGCAGCAAGAGCGCGAGCACGATGCGGAACTCCTCCGAGTCGGCACCTGCCGGGTCCGGCACTGCGCCCGTCCGCTCGAACTCCACACCCTTGTGGACGAGCATGGTTGCGTCGCCGCCGTCGTCGAGCAGCATGTTCGGGCCGCCTTCGGGCCAGGTGAGGGCCTGCTCGGTGCACCACCAGTACTCCTCCAGCGTCTCGCCCTTCCAGGCGAACACCGGGATGCCCTTCGGCTCGTCCGGGGTGCCCTCCGGTCCGACTGCGACCGCGGCAGCGGCGTGATCCTGCGTCGAGAAGATGTTGCACGAAGCCCAGCGCACCTCCGCACCGAGCGCGACGAGCGTCTCGATGAGCACCGCCGTTTGGATCGTCATGTGCAGCGAGCCGGTGATACGGGCGCCGTGAAGCGGCTGCTCGGCCGCGTACTCGCGCCGCACCGACATCAAGCCTGGCATCTCGTGCTCGGCGAGGCCGATCTCCTTGCGACCCCAATCGGCCAAGGCGAGGTCGGCCACCTTGAAATCCAGGGCCGGCATTTCACGCACTTCTGTCTGGGTCATGCGGAACTCCTTCTTCTCGATTGGATGAGGAGCGAGTCACCTCGAGCAAGTAGGCGACCATCACGTCCTCGTCTGCGAAGCGTAGGTGATACGCATCGGATAGCTGCTCGACGCGATCGATTTGCCCCTTGTTCTGGAGGAAGACTGGCCCGAAGGGGAAGAAGCTGAAGTCCACGACCTTGGCCCCGAGCCCCCCTTCGGCGAGCAATCTGGCCGTCTGGCTCTGGCCCAGAATCGACAGCTGCATCACGTAGGCGGTTCCTCCTTCGGCGAGGAGCCGCGGCAGCAGCCGGACGAAATGATCGAGCAGGTTGCGGCCCCAGTAGTCGAGGGGCCTGTGCCCGCTCGGCTCCTCGTAGGGATCGACGGGCATCTGGTAGAGGCTTGCGGCGATCAGGTCGAAGCGCTCTGTCGGCGCCCACTGGTAGAGGTCGACGGTCTCGCCCGTGAGCCGGTCTGCGACACCGTTGCGAAAGCCGTTCGCCAGCGTGTTCGCGACCGCGCTCTCGTCGATGTCTATCGCATGGACGCGGGCGGCTCCGTTCAGCGCGAGCTGGACGGAGAGGATCCCGCAGCCGCAGCCGACGTCGAGACAGGCCAGGTCGCGGCCGAGCGTTCCCTCGAACAACGTCTTCCAGACGAGATAGCTCCCCGTCGTGGGCACGAAGACGCCTTCGTCGACGATCAGCTGTGGGAAAGGCAGCGGGTAGACGACGCGACCCTGCTCGTCGTGCCACGGCTCCGCGGGATGAGCCTGAGGCCCTGTCCCGAGCAGTCGGTCGTCTGGCGGTGGACGCTTGCGGCCGGGTCGTGTCTCGGCGACTGCGATTGCGAGAGCGGCGATGTGCTCCGGCGTCACGCCGCAGCAGCCACCGATGATCTGGGCGCCTTCCTCCCGCCAGGCGAGGCCGAGCTCGGCGTACCCGGCGGGGTCGATCTCCTCGTCGAAGCGCCACCGCGAGCCTGCGAGGTGACCGAGGTTCGGATAGACGCCGAGCGGCAGATCTGTGAAGTCCCTGAGCC
>JALZOK010000050.1 GCA_030857225.1 Actinomycetota bacterium | reverse complement strand
GGACAGCTCCCAGGAGAGCGCGCTCGCACTCCTGGAGGAGCTCCCGGCGGAATCTCTCCTTTGCACGCATCGCGAGGTGGTCGAGCGGCTCTTCGACGGTGACGTGCAGTGCGAGAAAGGCGGCGCCTGGGTTCTCGAACGACATGTCGGCCGCTGGCGACCGGCCATGTACCTGCCGGCTTCGGCAGCCGAGCGTCTACGGGGACGCGCCGCTCTCGTCTAGCGGCGAGGACGTTTTCGCTCCGCAGTGTTGCGCCAGATGGCCACAAGCCGGTCACACCGACCGATGACCGTGCGTCCTACTCTCGGCGTAAGCAAACGAGGAGAGACAAGAGATGCTCGAGTTTCACCTGCACATCGAAAACATCGACCGTGAGCTCCGCGAGATCGCAATCCAGAGACCCCGTCTCGATCGCCCCGAACCTCGAGAGCAGAGCCGGCTTCGCACACTTCTGCGTGGGTTCGCTCTGCCGCCAGCCCGAGCGGTGTGCGAGCCGGGAGCACGCATCCCCAACGTGACGATTCGTGCCGCGCAGGCGGCGGATCTTCGCGACCTCACTCGCTTGGCGGAGCTCAGCGAGCGCAGAGTTCCAGCGGGCCTCGTGCTGGTCGCGGAGGTGGAGACGGACATCGTGGCCGCGCTTCCGGTCGCAGGAGGGCCGCTGCTCAGCGACTTCCGACGGCCGACGCGCGATGTCGCCCAGCTTCTCGAGCTGCGTACGGGACAGATCAGGCTTGTGAACGGACCGGCGCAGGCCGCGTAGTACGAGCACGCCCCCACCATCCGGTTGTAGATGCTTGATCGGAGATTTACGGCGGGCCGGATGACGGCCACGACACGACGCCGGCTGCACGTCAATTCCCGGTCAAGCATCTAGACATGGATCTCTATCTCGTGCGACACGCGATCGCAGAGCCGCACGATGTCGCGCGTTGGCCGGATGACTCCGAACGACCGCTCACTCCGGCGGGAATAGAGCGTTTTCGCGCCGCTGCGCGTGGGCTACGCCGGCTGGGGGTCGAGGTTGACGCAATGCTCGCGAGCCGATACGTGCGTGCGTGGCATACCGCGGAGATCCTTGAGAAGGAGGCCGGATGGCCCACTCCCGAGGAGCTCCCCGCGCTCGAGCCATCCACTCCACGGGACGAGTGCCTGATGGCGTTGCGGGATCGGCACGAGTCGACGCTCGCGCTGGTCGGCCACCAACCGCTGCTCTCGGAGCTCGCGTCGCTGCTCCTCGCCGGCGACGGGCGTTTGCTGCGTCTCGAGCTGAAGAAGGGCGCTGCGATGTGCCTTCGCTTCGAAAGCAGTCCCCAGGTAGGGACCGCGGCTCTGCGCTGGAGCGTGAGCCCGAAGATGCTCAGCTCGATCGAACGCTGAGAACTAGGCGGCAGCTGCGTCGGCGCGCGCAAGAGCGAGCGCGGCACCCTCGCGCAGTCCGCCCCGGCCGACGTCGAGGTCGCAGCCCAGACGCTGCGCGATCTCGGAGAGGACGAGCGTTCCGCCGAGCAGGGTCTCGGCCCGCTCGGAGGTGATGCCGTGCGGTTCCGTCATGCTCTCGGCAGGTACGTCCGCGAGCGTGGAGACAAGCTGCTCCAGCTGGTCGACGCCGAAGGGGCGTCCGACGATGCGACCGACCGCGCGCGCTGTCCCTCCGACCGCCAACGCCGCGTGGGGTTGGGGAGGATGGAGGTTCTTCGCGAGCTCCCGGACTTTGCTACGCGCGTGCGCGATTTGCTCGTCCTCCGGCGGGTTCCCACCGAGAAACGCGCGCGTTACCCGCAGTGCCCCGGCTTCGATGGAGCGAACCCAGGTCGGCCCTTGTGCCTGGGTTCCAACTGCGACCTCGCACGACCCACCACCGAGATCGATGACTGCGACCGTGTCGGGCGACTCGTCCAGGCGTGCAACTGCGCCTTCCCACGCCAGCCGGCCTTCGTCGTCGGCGCTCAACACGACGACGGACGAGCGGGTCGCCTTGACGAGCGCGCCGACGAGCTCTTCGTGATTCTCCGCCTGCCTGCCGGGAGCCGTCACGATGGTCTCGAGTCGCTCGGCACCCGTTTTCCTCGCGATACGCGCGTATTTTGCGGCCACCGCACGGGTCGCCTTGAGCTTGCGCGTGCCGATCCGTCCACGGCGATATGCGTCGTCGCCGAGCCGTAGGTAGACGCGCTCGCGGTGAAGCTGGCTGACGTTGCCCGCGTCGACCGCCGCCACGAGCAGGCGCACCGAGTTGGAGCCGACGTCGATGATCGCGACCTTCATCGGGGTGATTGTTCCCACACGATCGGCTGGGCTAACCGTTCTGCGTCTCGCGGGCTCGACGTCGCGCGCGGGTGAGCGCCCGTCGCATCATGGTCGCTTGGTGCGAGCGCGGTTTCTCGGCCTCCTCCGGTACGGTCCGCGTCCAGGTGCCCTCCGCGTCGAGTTCCCACGCGTTCCGTGTTGTCGGTCAGAGCACTGTCGAGGATCGCGTTCAGCTCCTGGCGAACCCGTGCGTTCTCGACGGGCACGAGCACCTCGATTCGATGATCGAGGTTCCGCGGCATCAGGTCGGCGCTTCCCAGGTACATCGTCGAATGCTCACCGGCCTCGAACGCACAGAGGCGGCTGTGCTCCAGAAAGCGGCCGACGACCGAGCGCACGCGAATGTTCTCCGAGAGACCTTCGACACCGGGTCTCAAGGTGCACGTCGTCCTCGCGACGATGTCGATGCTCGCTCCTGCCTGCGAGGCGGCGTAGAGCTCGTCGATGAGCTTCGGATCGACGAGGTGGTTCAGCTTGAGTCGAATGCGTGCAACCTGTCCGGCGGCTGCCGCCTCGCGAACGCGACGGATCTCCTCGGCGAGACCGTTTCGCAGCGTGAACGGCGCCACGAGCAGCTTTCGGAACTGCTGCGGACGACCGAATCCGGTGATGAAGTTGAAGAGGTCGGCGACATCGGCGGTGATGTCTTCGTCCGCGGTGAAGACCCCCACGTCCTCGTACAGTCGTGCGGTCGTCGAGTGGTAGTTCCCGGTGCCGATATGCGCGTAGCGACGCAGCCCGCTCCGCTCCCGACGCACGATCAGGCTCATCTTCGCGTGGATCTTGAGGTCGGGATAGCCGTAGACGACGTGAACGCCCGCCTTCTCCAGCGCGCGTGACCATTCGATGTTCCGACGCTCGTCGAAGCGAGCCTTCAGCTCGACGAGACAGACCGATTGCTTGCCGTCCTCCGCGCACTGGATCAGCGAGCTCACGAGGACGCTGTCTTCGCTCGTGCGATAGACGGCGGTCTTCATCGCGATCACGTTCGAGTCTCGAACTGCTGCTTGCCCGAACACCTCGAAGCTTCCGCGGAACGACTCGTACGGCTGGTGGATGACGATGTCCGCGCGGGCGATCTCGTCGAAGATCCGGGGAGGATCCGACTGCGACTCGCGTAGCCTCGGCGGGACCACCGAGCGCCAGGGCTCGTCCTCGAGATCCGGGCGGTCGAGCGCGACGAGCTCCATCAGCTCGGACAGGTCGAGCGGGCTGTCGATCCGGTAGACCTGCCAGTCCTCCGCGTCGACGCCTCGCGTCAAGCGCTCCACCATCTCGGAGGACGCCGAGGAGCTCACCTCGATGCGCACCGCATCCCCGAAGCGACGTTTCTGGAGCTGGCTCTCCACGGCTTCGAGCAAGTCGTCCGCGTCGTCAGAGACCTCGAGGTCGGCGTCGCGGGTGACGCGGAAGGCCGCCCGCTCGACGATCGTCACGCCGGGAAAGAGCGCCGGCAGAAAGTGTGCGATCACGTGCTCGAGCTGGAGGTAGAGGCCCCGGCTGCCGATCGCGTGGAACCGAGGAAGGCCTTCGGGAATCTTGACGCGCGCAAACCGTTCGTCCCCGCTCTCGGGGTCGACGGCAAAGATGGCAAGCGACAGCGACAGGCCGGAGATGTACGGAAATGGCTGGCCCGGCCCCACGGCGAGTGGCGTGAGCACCGGGTAGATCTCCCGCTGGAAGCGGCGCTCCAGCTGCTCGAGCTCCTTCGCGTCGCAATCCTCGACCCCGCCCACCACGATGCCCTCGGCGGCGAGTGCCGGGCGCAGCTCGCGTTTCCAGAGACGAGATTGCGTCGACGTGAGCTCGGAGACCCGCTCGCGGATCTTCGCCAGCGCCTACTGCGGGGTCAGCCCGTCGGCGGAGCGGACGGCAAGCCCCGCCTCGGCTTGACCGAGCAAGCCCGCGACGCGCACCTGGAAGAACTCGTCGAGGTTCGAGGAGAAGATCGAGCAGAACTTGACCCGCTCGAGGAGCGGCACGGAGTCGTCGCCGGCAAGCTCGAGAACCCGACCGTGGAAGTCGAGGAGGGAGAGCTCGCGATTGAGGAGGCGCTCGGCAGGCAGGCTGGAGATGCTCGTCGCCATCACTGCATCTTGTCCTCGCGCTCGTTTTCGATGGGTGGCGATCTGGTGAACACCCTCCGCGGCTTGCCGCAATTTGGAAAGGCGTGAACGGGGCCGGCCTCGGGCGGGCCCCGTTCAACTCGGATGACGCCTCTTAGACGAGCGGGATGCCCAGCCGGTCGTACGCAGCAGCCTGGAGGCGAGTCAGCCCGTACCGCTCCGCCGCTTCCGTTTGCTCCCCTGAGAGGCGGGGGGCGTAGTGAGCCGGCGGATCGGCGTAGGCCATCAAGCGCTGCCGTGCGCGGTTCTGCCGTGCGAACGGGCCCCAGATCGCGAAGGTGGTTCCCGGGTCCTGAACATTGACGAAGAACGTGTTCCCGTCGGGCGCGAATGTCGGCCCGGCGAACTCGTTCATGTCCGGGTGGGCGTTCCGAGCGAACACGTAGGTCCTGCCCTCGGGCGTGATCCCCACAATTCGGTTTTCGCCGCCGCCGTCTTCTGCGAGCCACACATCTCCCCACGGCGTGACGATGACGTTGTCCGGGTTGTCGAGGTCGTTCGCGCTCATCGACTCGGAGAAAAGCTCGAGCGTGTCTGCGCCCGCGACCCCCTCCGGGCCGGGAATCAGGCGGAAGACCTGTCCCCGCCGCGCCTCGCCGCCCGCCGTGTCGTCGAACCAGTACGCGCCGCCGGCGAAGTGGCAGCCCTCGAGCCGGTTGAACCGTACGGCACCCTTGGCGAGCGCGTCGTCGTGCGGCTCGAGCGCGTTGACGGTGATCCAGCGGACGACGAACGTCTGACCCGGGGTGTACAGGTCGGCATTCCGCGGCGCCGAGTCGATCGCGAGCGCCTGCAGCGTGCCGCCCGCGAGCAGCGCGCCCGGCCGCTGGCTGCGGTTGTTCGGTAGGAACCGGTACAGGAAGCTCGAGCGGAAGGCCGGATTCCCATCGATCTCGTCATTCGGATTCGCCGGGATCGAGCCGCGGAAGTCGTCCTCCGTCAGATAGACGATTCCCGTGCGCGGGTCGACGTCGATCGCCTCGTGCGAGAAGAAACCCATGTCGACGATCGGCGTCTTCGAGAGGTTGTTCTCCGGATCGTCCGGCATGACCTCGAAGCAGTACCCGTGCGCCGTCGTCCGGGTCTCCTCGCACGTGACCCACGTTCCCCACGGCGTTCCGCCTCCCGCGCAGTTCACCCAGGTGCCCGCGTTCGTGACGTACGAGTCGAGCTCCTTGCGATTCGGACCGACCACGACAGCCGTCGTTCCGCCCGCCGGTGCGGCCGTATAGGCGTTCGTGCCGATCACCTTGGGCTTGCTTCCCGAAGTGCTGAGCTCGTGATTCCGTACGAGGACGGTGGTGTTACGGGGACCAGCGAACGCGGCCATGCCGTCATGGTTTCCCGGAACGGGTATGCCGCTCGTCGCCCGGTTTCGCATCGTCGGCGCGCCTTCCGGTGAGAGCACGCGGTACTGGAAGCCGTGCGGAAGGTCGAGCAACCCGCCGGGGTCCGGCACGAGATCTCCGAACGGGCCGTCGCCTGCTCCTGCAAGCGCGCGGGCGGGTCCGAGCAGTGCGAGCGACGCGGCCGCGCCCCCGGAGACGCCGAGGAAATCGCGTCTGCTGAGTGGTCTGGCTGAATTCTTCATGTGACTCGTTCTCCCCTCGTTCGCTGACGAGGCGAGCGTCGCAGGCGCTCGCTCGGCCATGGGCGATGGTCCGGTTACAAGCCGGGGTCGGGCCGGTGAACGGCGCGCTTACGCCGCAGCGAGTGCGCTGTCGGCCTCGAGCCGCGTCAAGAAGACCGGGCGACGCGACCGGAGATAGTCGACCACTGCGGTCTCGTCGTGGAGGCTCGGGAGCAGCGTCTTCCAGCCGAGCAGGTGCTCCGGACGATGGAAGTCGCCGGTGGCGACACCCGGCAGCCCGGCCTCGGCGACCCAGCCGTAGAGCTGCGTTCGGTTGAAGAGCTCGAAGCGGTGAGCGAGCCCGCACAGGTCGGCGTCACGCGCGAAGCGCTGCGTGAGGCGAGTGCTGAGCGGTGCGGGCCCGTCGTCGTACGGGTGCGCCGCGATGATCGCGGCGCCGGCCTTGGCGGCCGTCTTCATCGCCTCCGCGATTCCGTCATCCACGGAGACGAAGCTACGCAACCCGAGAGCGACCGCATGTGCCGCCTCGCGAGGATCGGTGTGATTGAAGGTCAGCTCCACGCCCGGAATCAGCAGCAGGCCGTAGATCCGCCAGGCTCGCGCCGCTTCACGCTCGACGTCGGCGACATACTCGTTCCAGCAGTCCTCGTCGACCGACTGGAAGGCGAGCCCCGGCTGGCCGCGCCAAGGATCGTCCTGCCGCACGACGTGATCCGTGATCCCGAGGACGTCGAAACCGCTCCGACCGTGCAGGTCGACGAGCTCCGCGACGGTGAACACGCCGTCGCTCCAGCGAGTGTGCGCGTGCAGCTCGCAGAGCAGGGGTCCCAGGCTTCGTCGCATCACGAGCATGGTGAAGCGCTCGCGGGCGCACGTGGGAAGAGAAGTGGTGCATTTCCAGCAAAAAACGCGCGAACGAACTCAGGCGAGCGCGTCCAGCACCAGCGACTGGAAGTGGGCGACGAGTAGCTCCGACTCCGGGAGCAGTTGCCCTTCGGCGAGGAGCCCGGAACGAACTCCCTGCTGAACGCGCTCGACCAGGATCCGGTCTTCGGCGCCCACCTCGTCGTCGAAGGCGAGCATGTCGTCGACCCACGCCGCGTCCGCTTCCGGCGTCACGAAGTAGTCGAGGTAGCGGTACGTGCGCTCGGGCGCCCGGGGAACGATCGGGCCGATCGACAGATTCGGCCGGCCGGGCATGACGTTCACGACCGTGTTCGGGAACAGGAAGTGGAACTGGCCACGCTCGACCTCGCCCGAGAGGTCGTAGCCACCGCGAGGCTCGGGGCGGGGAGGGCCGGCTTGGGACATTCCCCAGCGCCGCGTCTCGAGCAGGTACGAGTCCCGGGAGACGTCCATGACGGCGGAGAAGCCCGGATGCGCAACCGGGCAGTGGTAGCACTCGAGAAAGTTCTCTGCGCAGATCTTCCAGTTGGCGGCGAGCTCGGACTCGGATCTCTGTAAAAAGCGAAGCGCGCCGATGTCGACCCCTGCGGCGGCGACGCGCTCAGGGACGTCCGCCAAGAACTCGGCGAGCGGAGCGGCGTCCGGATCCGGATTGACGAAGAGGAATGACCCCCAAGTCTCGAGACGGAGCGGTACGAGCCCGAGCTCCTCGCTCTCGATTCCACCCTCCCGGGCCGCACGCGGTGCCGCGAGGAGGCTGCCATCGAGGCCGTAGGTCCACGCGTGATACGGACACTGGAGGGTCGTCCGCCGGCCCGCGCCTTCGCAGACGAGCGATCCACGGTGCCGGCAGACGTTGAGGAATGCACGCAGCACGCCGATTTCGTCACGGACGAGCACGACGGGGATGTGGCCTGCTTGCGTCGCCATGAACGACCCAGGCCCGGCGAGTTCGTCCGCGCGACCGACGTACTGCCAGAATCGCCGGAAGATGCGCTCTTGCTCGAGCTCGAGGACGGCCGAATCCGTGTACCAGCTCCACGGCAGGGTTCTCGTACCGATCGCGCTCACCGGGAGAACGTTAGAGGACCTGGGTATGCTCGGGCGCATGCGGCGGCGGGTGCAGGGCTCTTGAGGGACGCCCTCGAGCTCGCGCGCACCGCAGAAGAGCTTTTCCGGCCACTCACCTTCGCCAGCAATATCGCTTGGTGGGAGTCCAACGTCGAGGCCACGGACGAGAACGCGCGTCGCCGCGCCGATGCGGAGCTCGCGTACTCGGACGCGCTCGCAGACCGGGAGCTCTATGCCGCGATCGAGGACGCTCGGGGCAACGGCGGGAGCTCCGATCACGCTCGCCTCCTCGAGCTGCTCTCGAGCACGATGCTTCCGCACCAGATCTCGACCTCGCTCCGAGAGCGAATCGTGGAGCTCGAGGCCTCGGTCGAGACGCGTTTCTCCCGCCATCGCGGCGTCGTCGCAGGCAAGGAAGTCGACGACAACGAGATCAAGCGGATCCTTCGCGAGAGCGATGACCCACGGGAGCGCTGCGAGGCATGGGAGGCGTCGAAAACGGTAGGACAGGAGGTTGCGGACGACGTTCGCGAGCTCGCCCGGATGCGGAACGAAGCCGCACGGTCGCTCGGCTACCGGGACTGGTTCGCGCTCTCCCTGACCACAGATGAGATGGACGAGAACAAGCTTCTGGAGACCCTCGCTGCGGCAGATCGGGCCACCGCCGATCCTTTTTCACGCTGGAAGAGCGCGCTCGACGCACGGCTCGCCGAGCGCTTCGGCTGCGCTGTCTCCGAGCTCCTCCCCTGGCACTACGCAGATCCGTTCTTCCAGGAACCGCCGCCGGAAGGCGCGGTCGATCTCGACCCGCTCTTCAAGGGCAAGGACATCGTCGGGCTCGCGCGTCGGACGTTCGACGGTCTCGGGTTCGAGGTCGAGGGAATTCTGGACCGGAGCGATCTGTATCCGCGACCAGGGAAGAACCAGCATGCGTTCTGCATCGACATCGATCGCGGCGGCGACGTTCGGATTCTCGCCAACGTGATCGACAACCAGAGCTGGACCGACACGATGCTCCACGAGCTGGGCCACGGGGTCTACGACCTTGGGTTCGACGATGATCTGTCGTGGGTGCTGCGGGAGACGCATCTCGTGACGACCGAGGCGTCCGCTCTCCTGTTCGGCGCCCTCGCGGGTGACCGCGAATGGCTCGAGCGCATCCTCGAGATCGACGAGAGCGAGGCGGAAGAGCTCGGTGGGCGGCTCCGTGCCGCTCGAGCCGCCGAGCTGCTCGTATTCACACGCTGGGTGCTCGTCATGAACGCGTTCGAGCGAGCCCTCTACGCCGATCCCGAGGGGGATCTGAATACGGTCTGGTGGGAGCTCGTGGCCCGCTACCAGCTGCTCACGCCTCCCGATGGTCGCAGCGCCCCGGACTGGGCGGCCAAGATCCACATTGCCGTCGCGCCCGTCTACTACCACACGTATCTCTACGGCGCGATCGTCGCAGCGCAGATCAAGGATGCGGTGAGGAAGACCGCGGGCGGGCTCGTCGACCGTCCCGCGGCGGGGACGCTGCTCGTACAGAAGCTGTTTGCGCCGGGTGCGTCCGTGCGTTGGGATCGGCTCGTCGAGCAGGCTTCCGGACGGAAGCTCACCGTCGAGTCGCTCGCGGCCGAGATTGCGCCAGGGTAAGAATCACGGAAATCGTCTTGGCCCCGGCCGATCTGGCACGAAGCGCCCGAGTGTCCTACGCCAGCGCGCGACGACGCCGTAGATACGGTCGAGGGTGCCAGCCGGGACACGCGCGAGCATGCGGCCTACGGGTCGTGTGAGCCGCATCGCCTCGAAAAGCTGCACGCCACCGGCGCCGTAGCCAACGAGGGATCCGTCCGGCAGCGCGAAGTGCCATGTTGCGAACCGCTCGTCTTGATCCAGACCGTCGAGGAACGACGCTGCCTCGAGATCGTCGAGCGGCAGGAAGGCGAGCTCGTTCCTTCGGTCGAGTGACGCGACGACACGCGCCGCGAAGCGACAGAAGCGTCAACCCGCGTCGTACATGAGGAGGGGCCGTCTGCGCTCTTTCTGCTCAGGGTTCAACTAGGGCTCCGGTGCGAGGTAGGCGGCAGATGGGTTTCCTGCAGGCGTGAAGATCCCGATCAAGGTCATCGTCTGATCAGGGCTCGAGTTCTCGACGATGTGCACTTCGCGCGGACGTAGTCGGAACGCAGCTCCTGGTCCGAGCGCCTCGTCGGAGTCGCGCCGGAGCACTCGCCCTGGTCCCTCCGGCACCCACACGATCTCGTCGTACAGGTGGAAGTGCCAGGGCGCACGCCCGGGTGGGAGATAGCCCGCGAAAAGCGTCGCCCGTAACGAGCCGTTGTGTGGGCCGAAGAGCACGCGGAACGACCGGGCTCCCGTGGCCTGTGACGCGCTGGCACCCTCGACATCGACAACGACCTGGCGAGCGCTCAGCGGCGCGTGGCGATCGGCCTCCGGTCCAACAATGGCATGCAGGAGCTCGAGCTCTGCGGAGCCGGGCGCGATCATCGCCGTCTCGCCTGCGAGGACGAGAGCTGCCGATCCCGTGCTCAGGTCGACGGGCTCGCTTTCGAGCGTGAGCGAGCCCGAGCCAGCGACGACGTACAGGAGGGAATCATGCTCCGGCTCTTGGATCTCGAGCCCGCTTCCTCGGACACGATTGACCGACAGCACCAGCGACGATTCGGAGATCGCCGGGACGAGCTCTCGAATGTCGGCATGCAGAGTCACCCCATTACCGTAGTTAGCTCGAGGCGCTTGCCGGGTACGCTCCGCGCGTGCGGTTCCGCAAAGACGCAAAGCTCGATCGCTCGCAAGTCGAAGACCTTCGTGGTCGTCGCATGGGTGGCACGCCGATGGCCCTCGGGGGAGGCGGCATCGTGACGCTTATCGTCATCGTCGCGATCGCGCTCCTCGGCGGGAATCCGATCGACACAGGCGGTGGCGGGAGTCCTTTCGACGACCTCGCCGGCCAGACGGCAGGCACCGGTCCGCCCTCGTCGACGCTCGAGCACTGTCAGACCGGGCAGGACGCGAACGAGAATCAGGACTGCCGCATCCTCGCCGTCGTGAACAGCGTGCAAAAGCATTGGTCGACGGCGTTCCGCGGCTACGAGCCCGCGCGCACCAGGTTCTTTACCGGCGGGGTGTCAACCGGCTGCGGCCAGGCCAGCTCCGCTGTGGGTCCGTTCTACTGCCCTGCTGACCGCTTTGTCTACATCGACCTCGGCTTCTTCGAGCAACTGCAGTCGCGCTTCGGCGCGTCGGGCGGTCCGCTGGCCGAGGCATATGTCCTCGCCCACGAGTACGGGCACCACATCCAGAATCTGACCGGAGTCCTGCGCAAGGCGCAGAGCCAGGACACCGGCCCGCAGTCGAACGCCGTGCGGGTCGAGCTGCAGGCCGACTGCTACGCGGGTGTCTGGGTAGCAAACGCGGTACGGACAGGACTGATCGTCGAGATCACCCGCAAGGACATCCAGGACGGACTCTCCGCCGCCGCAGCCGTCGGTGACGACCGCATCCAGGAGAAGGCGCAAGGCAGCGTGAATCCCGAAGCTTGGACGCACGGGTCCGCCGAGCAGCGCCAGAGCTGGTTCGTGCGCGGAATCGAGGGGAAGAGCCCGAACTCCTGCGACACGTTCTCCGGGCGCGTCTAAGAGACAGCTCGGGGGGGACGCTCCCGCCCTCGGGACGCGACCAGATACCCGACGAAGCCGCTCATCGCGAGCGCGATGAGCGCGCCGACAAGCGTGGCGCCGCGAAACGCTGGCGCTTCGACGTCGAGGATCCGCTCTCCTGCGTGCGCCGCGTTCCCCGTCCCGAGGACGATGCCGAGCGTCATCAGGTTCGGGATCGCGAGAACCGCCGCAACACCGATGGCGATCAGGATCGCTCGCGGAGTGCGTCGCCATCTGGCTACCGCGGCGAGCACGAGGAGCGGCAGCGCGGTAAAGACGAACCCGTAGAAGAGTCCGATGAAGGCACCGGTGATGAGGCTTCCCTCCACCTGATCACCGACTCGCTGGGCCCACCAGCGCGGAATCGTCGCGGACGCGATGAGGCCTCCGCCGAGCACGACCACGATCACGACCCCGGCGAAGAGCACCCTGCGCGACCAGTTCGGGTTGGTCGTTCGCGCGGAGTCCATTGCCCGAGTATTTCAGGCGCACACGGACGAGCGGGGGATAGCGGCTCCCCCGCGCGGGGCGAGATCAGGCTCGGCGAGGGCCAGGCACGCGTGTGGAGATGGTCTTTCTACGGCTGCCTACCGAACCTTGACCAAGCGCTGGCCGAGAGCTGGCACGAGGGTTGGTAGCTTGGCTCTCATGCGTAGAGCCGGTCTTCTCGCCCTCGTTCTCATCGGCCTCGCGTTTCCCGCAGGGCTGGGTCTCGCCATGTACGTCGCCTCCGGGAGCTCGCTCGTCCCTCCTGCCTTGAGCTCGCGGGTGCCGACTGGCGAGATCGCTCGTCCGAGCACCCCGCCGACCGTGACGTCGGCGCTCGCTGACGATACTTCTACCGACGAAGTCACGACCACGGATACCACGACGGAGGGCGACACGGCCGCCGCGACGACTACGGACGACGACTCTGAGTCGGGCCGAGGTCGAGGGCGTGGACGGGGACGCTCCGGCGACGACTAGCACTCGGTGCCCGAAGGGGACAGCATCCACCGCGCGGCCCGTCGCCTGCAGGTGCTCGTGGGTGAGTGCATCGAGGTCGAGACCCCTCATCCGCGCGCTCGAGCGCTGAACATCGCCGTTCGGCTCGACGGCAGGCGGCTCGAGCGCGTCGAGGCGGTCGGCAAGAACCTCCTGCTCCACTTCGAAGGCGGAGTCACTCTTCGCAGTCATCTCCGCATGAACGGGCGGTGGCGGATCCGCCCGCGAGGGGAGACCATGCGAGGCGCGCCCTGGTTGATTCTCCGCTCGACGACGCACGAGGCGTCGCAGTGGAACGGGCCCGTCCTCGAGCTGCGTAGTGATGTCGTGCGACGTCTCGGGCCGGACATCCTCGAGCGCCCGCCGAACTTCGAGCTGATGGTCGCGCGCCTTCGCCGAGCTCCCGAGCTGCCGCTCGCGGAGGCTCTCCAGCGACAGCAGCTCGTGGCTGGAATCGGGAACATGTGGGCGGCCGAGATGCTCTGGGAGACGCGGCATTCTCCCTGGGTTGCCGTGGGGAACGTCTCCGACGAGGAACTTGCGTCGGTCCTGAGCACGGGGCACCGACTGATGTCGAGCGCGCTCGAGAGCTCGCGTTCAGCTCGCCGCGTCTATCGGCGTGCGGGCCGCGCGTGCCCACGCTGCGGGACTCCGATCCGTTCGCAAGGGCAGGGCGAAGCGAACCGCACGGCCTACTGGTGCCCGGGCTGCCAGCCGATCTCGTCGACGTAGCACCAGTACCAGCCCTCTTCGGGCTCGGCTGAGCGCATCAGCGGATGGCCGGTTTCCTGGAAGTGCCCGGTCGCGTGACGATGCGGCGAGTTGTCGCAGCAACCGATCTTCCCGCAGCCCAGGCACATGCGGAGATGCATCCACCGGCTACCGATCTTCAAGCACTCGTCGCACCCTGACACCGGCTCCGGCAACTCGGTGAGCCGGATCTGGTCGAGATGGGAGCACTGCGGATCCACGTCTCGCACAGGCTACTGCTCGAGACTCCAGCTCGAATCTGGGAGGAAAGCGCGTACCCTGGGACGATGGAGACGGCGACGACCGAGGGCCGGCCGCCGGTCCATGCCTCCGCGCCGGATCGGGCGAACGCGAAGGCTGTCGAGAGACTCGGGTCCGTCTTGCCCGGTCTCGTCGCTGCGCTCGTCGTCGCGGGTCTCGGTTTCGCGGACGGGGGATACTTCCCGACCCAATGGGGGCCGTTGACGCTCGTGTTCCTCGCCGCAGCGGCCCTGGCGCTCGTCGTACATCCGCGGCCGAGCATCGGTCTACGCTCGCTCGCGATACCGGCCTTGGTCGCGTTGCTTTCGCTGTGGACTCTCGCGTCGTCTGCCTGGGGATCACCCAGCGAGGCGGTCCCGGAGGTGGAGCGCACGCTGCTCTACGTCTCGGCCGCGCTCGCGCTCGGGTTGGTCTTGCGGCGCGGATCGACTCCCGGCCTACTGATCGGGGTCTGGGCCGGTATTACGACTGTCGGCCTGTATGCCCTCTCGACTCGACTCTTTCCGGAGCAGCTTGGTGTATTCGACTCGATCGCCGGCTATCGTCTGTCGGAGCCCGTCGGGTACTGGAATGCGCTCGGCCTCCTGGCCTCCATCGGGATGCTTCTCGCCCTTGGCCTGGTCGCCAGGGCAGAGCGCCTGCTCGTGCGGCTTGTTGCGGCCACATCCGTCGTCCCTCTTGCGCTTACCTGCTACTTCACCTTCAGCCGTGGAGCGTGGGCCGCGCTGACAGTGGGTTTGGTCGTAGCGCTTCTCGTAGACCCTCGACGACTACAACTCGCTGTCGCCGGCGCCGTCGTCGTCCCCTGGGCCGCGCTCGCGGTCGTAATCGCATCGCGCTCTGGCCCGTTGACGGAGACCGGCGGGCACACGATGGCAGCGGCCGCGGAGGATGGACGCGCGCTCGTGGCTGTCGGCCTCGGGCTCGCGCTCTTCGCGGCCGGCGCGGTGGCGATCCTCGCCGGGCTCGAGCAGCGGGTTCGATTCCCGCCCGTTGCACACAGGATCGGAGGCGGTGTCCTGGTTTCGGCCGTCGTCGGACTGGTCCTCGCCGGGACGCTCGTCCTCGGAGGTCCGGCGGCGATCGCGAGGTCGTTCGCAGCGGCGGATCCCACCGCGACCGGCGCCGATCTCGGCAACCGTCTGTTCAGCCTGAGCGGCAGCGGTCGCGTCGACCTGTGGCGCGTCGCCAATGACACCGCTTCGGCGCATTCCATCGTCGGCTCAGGCGCCGGAAGCTTTCAGCGCTTCTGGCTCGAGCGCCGGCCCTACGAAGCGCCTGTTCGCGATGCTCACAATCTGTACCTCGAGATGCTGGCCGAGCTCGGCCCGGTCGGCCTGGTGCTCATCCTCGCCGCTTTCGGGTTTCCGCTCGTCCTCTCGCTCCGCTACCGCCACCGACCGTATGTTCCGATCGCAGCGTCTGCCCTGGCCGCCTACCTTGCTCGAGCGGCAATCGACTGGGATTGGGAGTTTCCGGTTCTTACACTCGTCGCGCTCGGCTGTGCCGCGGTCATCGTTGCCGAAGGGGTCGAGCGATCAAGCGGAGACTCTCGCTGGGGCCGCGCTGGCCTGTTGACCGCTGTCCTCGGTCTGGTGCCCGTCGTGGCAGTCACCACCATTGGAAATCGAGCGGGGGCCGCCTCGATCGAGGCATTCGACAAGCGCGAGTTCGACCGTGCGGCGGCGGAGGCGAGGACGGCCGAGCGCCTGACGCCGTGGTCGGTCGAGCCACTTGTGCTCCTCGGGCGCGCGCAGGCGGGTGCCGGGAACCGCGAGGTGGCCCGGGTAACATTCAGGCGCGCCACCATGCGCGAGCCCGAGCACTGGCGCGTGTGGCTCGAGTTGGCCGCGGCGAGCGACGGAGATGCGCGCGCTGCCGCCCTCCGGCGCGCACGCGCCCTGAATCCGCTCGAAGGCCACATTCGGGACCTAGCGGAAGGTCCGTAATCGACGGACCGAATGTTTGGTACTCGTGAGATCGAGGCATTGAAGGCTTGCAAACGGCAGATTTGCTGGTAGAACGTGAAAGACGCGGTATTCTGGGCTTCGACGACGACTGGGAGATGGAATGATGGGTGCTAGGGGCAAGCTGACACGTGGACGCAAAGTCCTCCTTTTCATGCTCACGCTGGCCATGGGGCTCGCAATCGCCGGTCCCGGAATGGCGCAGAACTCTCCGGCAGACCTTCAGTACGGGCCAGAGAAGCCTCCGGCTGGAAACAGTTCGAAGCCTCCGGCCGGAAACAGTTCGAAGCCTCCGGCCGGAAACAGTTCGGCCACGGACGTGGAACCTGAGGCCGGGGGGGAGATCTTCCTGCCTCCCACGGTCGCATCGGCCGGTCAGGAGGATTCAGACTCGGGCGGATTGCTGCCATTCACCGGTGCTGCGTTGATCGTGCCTTCGGTGCTCGGAGGACTGCTGCTAGCGGGCGGCTTGTTCCTCGTCTACCGAACGCGTCGGCGCGAAGAAGTCTGAGCACGGCTCGACGGCCGGGATAGGGGCGGGGCAGATGCGGTGGGTGCTGCGCGGAGCGGGCATCTTTCTCGCGATCGGTGGGTCGCTGGTCCTGCTCTGGGTGCTGGCGGTCTGGCGTTGGCAGGATCCGCTCACTCTCGTCGTCAACAAGAGAGCGCAATCAGAGCTCTCGAGCGCGTATGCGGTGCGCGTCGAACGAGAGCAGCCCCTGTTACGTCCGGCAATCAGGACGCCGAGGGCTCGTCCTGCGGTCGAGACGCCGAGCCAATTCGAGCGCGCAGGGGCGTACCGCAAACGTACCGAGGCTAGTGACCCGATCGGCCGCCTGACGGTCCCACGCCTGAACCTCGAGATCATGGTCGTTTACGGAACCGATCGCGAAACACTGAAGAAGGGCCCGGGGTTGCATCCGACCACGGGCTTTCCCGGGCAGAGGTTCCTGACCTATGTGGCCGGTCATCGCACTACGTACGGCGCGCCGTTCTCGGACATCGACAAGCTGCGTCCCGGCGACAAGATCACGTTCGAAGTGCCGTACGGGACGTATAGATATGAGGTGGTCGGCCACCAGATCGTCCGAGACGACCAGATCGAGGTGCTGAAGGGACGGGGGCGTGAGGAGCTCGCGCTCCAGGCGTGCTGGCCGCGGTTTTTCGCAACCCACCGCTATATCGCGTACGCCAAGCTCGTCGGCGTGGATCCAGTCACTCCCCGAGCGGGTTGAGTACCCACGGTCGCGTCGCCGCGAGCGACACCTCCGTCACGAGGCGAACGCAGATCTCGCTGCTTCGTCGAACGTCGTGAGGTCGAAGGGAAAAAGGCGCCTGAGTCGTTCCTCGCGGGCAATGGTCGGGTTCTTCAGCCCTTCGATCAGCGGGCGGGCAACCGAAGCACCGACAGGCGTGACGAGATGCAGCCAGAGCGACGAGAGTCGCGGGGTCAGCACGGGCACCTCGACGATCCATGGCCGTCGGCCACGGAGAACCGCGATGCGCTCGATCATCTGCCGGTACGTCAGCACCTCGGGCCCACCGACATCGAAGCTCTCGCCGAACGTGCGCTGACTCCCGCAGACGGCGGCGAGGTAGCGGGTGACGTCGTCGAGCGCAATCGGTTGGGTGGGCGTCGACACCCAGTTCGGTGTGATCATCGCGGGCAGACGGTCAACGAGCGCGACGATCGTCTCAAATGCCGCGCTGCCCTTGCCAACGATCATCGCCGCGCGTAAAGCAGTAACCGGAGTGGATCCCGAAGCCAGGCGTTCACCGGTCTCGCGCCGGCTCCGCAGGTGAGAGGAAGCTGTCGGGCTGTCGTCACCGAGGCCACCGAGATAGATGATCTGCTCGACGCCGGCGCGCTCGGATGCGTCGGCAACGTTTTGCGCGGCAACCCGGTCCTGGCGCTCGAAGTGTCGCGCGCCAAGGGAGTGGACGAGGTGGTAGACGATCTCGGCGCCCTCGACCGCTCGCATGACGTCCTCGGCAGAGGTCGCATCGCCCGTGACCCAGCGCACGTGCGGCTCCGCCGGACGTGCGGTGCGCGAGATCCCGACAAGCTCGTGTTCGGGGGTGAGCCGCGGCAGCAGTGCACTTCCGACGATGCCCGTCGCGCCGAAGACAGCGACCCTCATACGTCCGCCCTCGAGACCAGGAGGTCGAAGTAGCGGCGGCTGACCGCGGCGTGGAACGGACTTTGGCCCTTCGCATAAAGGGCGCCCGTCCACCCGGGCGCTCCGGCGCGCGCCGCCAGGCGCGGAAGGTATTCCTCGACGACGACGCTCAGCTCGAATCCGTCCTCAAGACGCCGTTGCCCGAGGGTGACCGAACCGCCTGCGCGCGAGGCGAGCAGGCCGCCTTCGATGCCGTAGCGGCAGGAGACGAGGTGGTTGTCCGTCGACACGAGCTCGGGCCGGCCGAAGGAGAGAAGCGTCACTCCGCCGAGGAGGGTGAGCCGGGCACGCTCGCCCCGCCAGCGCGCGCGCACACCACCGCGAAAAACGCGCCCAACCGTCTGCCAGTAGGCGATCCCGAGCCAGCGCGCGCCAGACTCCGACCCTTCGACGACTGCCTCCGCGACGCGCGCACGTTGCCTCGATTCGAAACCCCCGGACTCGAGAGCCCGCTCACTCGTGTCCCAGGCGTAGAGCATGCCTGCCACGGTAGCCAGCTTCGTAGGCCCCGCGGCCTTCGGGATCGATCGACTGCCGTCTGGCGTCCAATCCGCGTGGGAATCTTCCCCGTTGAGCGGGCCTGGCCGAAGTTCCGGTCGGGGCACGGGCTAGCTGGCCGCGGCCGCGGGCACTCCGATCCCGAGTTTCTCGGCTGCCATCTTCGTGCCCTCGACACGGTTCGCGATCTTCTGGAACGCGACCTCGCGGGCATAGTCGGGCGATCCGTGATTCGGCTTCTCGTCGATCGAGAACGGGGAGAACCCGCAGTCGTCGGTCGAGCCGAGGCGCTCCTTTGGGATGAAGTCGGCAGCATGCACGAGCAGGTCACAGATCTCCTGCGCGCTCTCGACGCGAGGGCTCTGCGTCACCGTCACGCCGAGGTAGCAGAACTGTGAAACGCCGTTGGCATCCTCACGACGGCACGCACCGATCATCTCCAGCACGGGGTCCTTGTCCCTCTCGCTCGCGAACTGCATCAGAAAGTATCCGGCGTTCAGCTTGAAGAGCTCGGGCAGGAGATCGCTGTACGGAACATCGGCGCTGTGCACCGAGTCGCGGTCGCCGCCTGGACAGGTGTGAACCCCGATGTTCACCCGCTCGTCGGCCGAGAAGCGATCGATGACGCGATTGTTGAGCTCGATGAAATACGGCAGCTTGCCGGCCCCGGTCCACGGATTGCGTGGGTCGGCCCTGGTCGCGAGCCTGCCCTCCGTGAAGTCGATCGAGACCCGTTTGGCGCCGGCCTCGAAGGCCTGGCGAATCTCCTTCTCGCACTCGTTGCAGAGGTCATCCTCGAACTCCGCCTGCGAGTAGCCGGGCACCTCCCCATTGAGCGGGTACAAGAGGGCGAGCATGGATGGCGCGATCACCGCCTGTTTCATCGGCTTCGAGGCGAGCTTGATCGACTTCTCGAGCGTCTCTGAAGAAAAGGTCTTGTAGCGGAACGGACCGCCGGTGAGGCGGGGGAGCTGTCGATTGTGACCGTCGGCGAAAATTGCGAAGTACTGTCCGCCGGCGCCGAGGTTGTCGGCCAGCCCGGTGCCCGCGAGGGTGTCGAGGAGGGGATAGGTGGCGAAGCTCGACCGGTGCTGTTCGCCGTCGGAGATGATCGGCGCACCGGTAGCCTCGCCGCGACTGATCGAGTCCTCGACAGCCTCGTCCTGAAACGACTCGAGCTCGTCCTTGGTGATCTTGGCGGCGTCGTAGTCGGCGTACGCCTTCTGCAGCCGAGACGGCCTGGGTAGGGAGCCGACCGGCTCAGTGGGGATGCCCGTGTCGGTTCTCGGGTCGTACGCTCCCATCTTTCTCCTCTTCGATTAGGCTGGACGAACCGGCGAACGATCTCCGCCCCAGCGCCTACCGTTACGTGTTGCCGTGCCCAATCCTAAGCTTCGACCGGGACGCGAGGGCGGCCAATTCTCGAAAGTGTGTGCGAGCCGAGCGTGGTCACAGCGGCTCGATCGCCGGCTTCCGTACCACCTCGAAGATGAGGCGTGTCTCCACGTGCTCGACCTCGTCGCGCGCCGTGAGGTCGTCGAGCACCAAAGTGCGCAGGCGCTCGGTGTTAGGCACCGCCACGTGAACCAGGTAATCGTCCGAGCCGGTGACGTGGAAGACGGCAATCGCCTCGGGCAGCCGCAGGACGTGGTCGTAGAAGTCGTCGATCAGGTTCCGGTGGTGAACCTGGAGACGGATCGAGATGAGCGCCTGGGTGGGACGGCCGAGTAGCGCCGGATCGACCGCGGCGTGGAAACCCGAGACCACACCACGCTCACGAAGCCGGCGGACGCGGTCCAAGCAGCTCGAGGGCGAGAGCTCCACAAGCGTCGCGAGATCCTTGTTCGAGATACGCGCATTCTTCTGCAATTCGACCACGAGCTCCCTGTCGATTCTGTCCAACGGCGTGTAGGGGCTCGGAGATCGAACGATGTTCGGTTTCCTTGCCATAGAGTCGAATCGATCTTACTCTCCGAGCTGAGTCAAATGCCACCCGGAGAGCGTCCGGACCGGATGCCTACCAAGGAGAGAGACGCGATGACGCACCAAGGCGAGCGGTCAGCCGGGGAGTTTCACTTCACCTCCGAGTCCGTGACCGAAGGCCATCCGGACAAGATGGCCGACCAAATATCGGACGCGGTGCTCGACGCGATCCTGAGTGAGGACCCGTATGGGCGCGTGGCCTGTGAGACGTTTGTGACCACGGGTCTCGCGCTCATCGGCGGCGAGATCACCACCTCGACCTACGTCGACATCCCGCGAGTCGTGCGGGAGAAGATCGCAGAGATCGGCTATACCCGCGCGGAATACGGATTCGACTCCAAGACGTGTAGCGTGATGCTCGCGGTCGACGAGCAGTCGCCCGACATCGCGCAGGGTGTGGACGTCTCCTACGAGGCCCAGCATGAGCCGGGCGATGACGACCCGCTCGACAAGCTCGGCGCGGGCGATCAAGGGATGATGTTCGGGTACGCGTGCCATGAGACCGACGAGCTGATGCCGTTGCCGATCATGCTCGCGCACAAGATCTGCCGGCGTCTCGCCGAGGTGCGGAAGGCCGAGGAACTGCACTACCTGCGACCGGACGGCAAGGCACAGGTCACCGTTCGGTACGAGGTCGACGGGCACGGACGGCAGCGTCCGGTCGAGATCGAGCGGGTGCTCATCTCGACCCAGCACGCTGACGGCCTCGACTCGGAGTCCCTGATCAAGCCAGATCTGATCGAGCGCGTGCTCCTGCCCATCCTCCCGCGTCACATGTACGACGCGGCGCGTCTGGAGCACAAGGACTTTGTCTACGTCAACCCGACTGGGAGGTTCGTGCTCGGAGGGCCGATGGGCGACACGGGCTTGACCGGGCGCAAGATCATCGTCGACACCTACGGCGGCGCGGCTCGACATGGCGGCGGCGCCTTCTCGGGCAAGGATCCGACGAAGGTCGACCGCTCCGCTGCGTACGCCGCGCGCTACGCGGCGAAGAACCTGGTCGCCGCCGGTCTGGCCGATCGCTGCGAGTTGCAGGTCGCGTACGCGATCGGCATCGCTCAGCCGTTCTCGATCCAGGTCGAGTGCTTCGGCACGGAGGCGATTCCCGTCGCCCGCATCCGTGAGCTGGTCGTCGAGCACTTCGATCTGCGACCGGCGGCGATCTTGCGTGACCTCGACCTCCGGCGCCCCATCTATGCGAAGACCGCGGCGTACGGCCACTTCGGCCGCGAGGATCACGACTTCACGTGGGAGCAGACCGACAAGGCCGAGATGCTGCGTGAGGCGGCCGGGCTGGCCCGCGAAGCGCAGGTTGCCTAGTCCGCATGAGCGAAGCCAGCGACATCGACGTCATCGGGATCGGGAACGCGCTGGTCGACGTGATCACGCACGAGGACGACGACTTCCTGGCCGAGTTCGGGCTTGCCAAGGGAACGATGCACCTGATCGACGAGGCCCGAGCACAGTCGCTCTACGACGCGATGGGGCCAGGGATCCAGATGTCCGGTGGCGCAGCGGCCAACACGGCTGTCGGTGTGGCGTCGTTCGGTGGCAGCGCTCACTACGTCGGGAAGGTCAGGGACGACGATCTGGGCGAGGCGTTCGGGGAGGATCTCCGTTCGACGGGCGTCGGCTACGACACGGAGGCTTTGGCCGCTGGCCCATCCACGGGGCGCTGTTTGATCCTGGTGACGCCGGATGCGCAGCGGACGATGAATACGTTCCTCGGAGCGTCCGTGGTGCTCCGACCGGAGGATGTCGACGAGGCGTTGATCGCGCGAGGGACCATTCTCTTCTTGGAGGGGTACCTCTTCGACCCACCGGCCGCGCAGGAGGCCTTTCGAGTCGCATCGCGGATGGCGCACGCAGCGGGGCGGAGGGTTGCCCTCAGTCTCTGCGATCCGTTCTGCGTCGATCGACACCGACAGGCGTTCCGCGACCTGGTCGAGCATCACGTCGATGTGCTGTTCGCGAACGAGTCCGAGATCTGCTCGTTGTACGAGCTGGACGACTTCGACGACGCCTTGCGGCGGGTTCGCGGGGTATGTGAGATCGCGGCGCTGACCCGTGGCGAGCGGGGCTCGCTCGTCGTCACGAGCGACGAGGCGTACGAGGTCGACGCGGTCCCGGTCGAGCGGCTGGTGGATACGACGGGAGCGGGGGATCTCTACGCAGCTGGATTCCTCTACGGGCTCAGCCACGGTCACGATCTCCCCTCGTGCGGGCGGCTCGGCTCGCTCGCGGCGGCAGAGGTGATCTCGCACGTCGGCGCCAGGCCGGCCACGTCCCTTGCCGAGATCGCGGCCTCAGACTCGGCGACCGGTCCGGGCGCAGCCGCGTTCGCGACAGGGCAATAGGGCACGGCGTGAGCGCGTCGACCCAGAGGTTGCGCCCGACAGGTTCCTCCTCGGCGTACCGCAAGCTCGAGGAGATGCTCGCCGCCGAGCGCTGCGTCGTCCTGGACGGCGGCGTCGCCACGGAGCTCGAGCGGCGAGGCTCGGGCACGAACCCCGACCCGGGGCTGTGGGGGACGTGGGCGCTCTTCCGGGCGCCACAGGCCGTGCTCGACGTGCATCGAGGCTACGTGGACACCGGCTGCCACGTGCTCTCGACGGACACCTGGTCGATCCTCTCTGCTCCGGAGCACGAGCTGCGACTGAGCCGCGGCGCGGGTGAAGCGGTGCACTGGATGGATGTCGCCCGCCTCGGCATCAGGCTGGCGCGTCGTGCGATCGAG
Source organism: Actinomycetota bacterium (assembly GCA_030857225.1). GTDB lineage: Bacteria > Actinomycetota > Thermoleophilia > Gaiellales > Gaiellaceae > GMQP-bins7. The sequence goes on along the minus strand of JALZOK010000050.1, from coordinate 627 downwards.
GAAGGCGGGCGCGCGGACGAGTGCGCCGTCGCGTTCGCCATCTCGGAGGAAGTCAACTCCCCGCAACGCCGGGGTACGCTCGATCTGCTCGGCAGCGTGTTCGCCGACGAGCCACCGGACCTCATCCTGCTCGAGACGCTGACGCTCGTGCGCGACCCGGAGATCTTCGAGACCGTCGAGCAGCTGCTCGAGACCGGGCTTCCGGTATGGCTCTCGTTCCGGCGCTGCCGGCACGGCGTCTGCGGGGTCTTCGGGCAGCATTGGGGCCCGCCCGAAGGCGATCTCTTCGGGCGCGCAGCGCGGAGATTCGAAGAGATGGGGGTCGGCGCGCTCATGATCAACTGCCTGCCCGTCGACCACGTGCCGGGCATGATCTCCTGGCTCAGAGACTTCACAGACCTGCCGCTCGGCGTCTATCCGAACCTCGGCCACCTTGCAGGCTCGCGTTGGCGCTTTGACGAGGAGATCGATCCCGCCGGGTACGCCGAGCTCGGCCTCGCCTGGCGGGAGGAAGGCGCCCAGATCATCGGTGGCTGTTGCGGCGTGACGCCGGAGCACATCGCCGCTCTCGCAATCGCAGTCGCCGAGACACGACCCGGCCGCAAGCGTCCACCGCCAGACGACCGA
>JALZOK010000149.1 GCA_030857225.1 Actinomycetota bacterium | reverse complement strand
CGGCGACCGCAACATCATCGTCGGGGTGATCGCGGTGCCGGCCGACAGCGCTCAGGATGCGGCAGACGCACTGATCGGCGCAGGCGTGAAGATCGTCTTCAACTACTCGGAAGCGCTGCTCGACGTCCCGTCCGACGTCAACGTGCACACGTCGAACCCGGCCGTCGCTCTGCTCTACGCGCTCTACTTCCATCTCACGTAGGCCGGTGAAGCAGGATGCGCCTGTGCGCATCCTGCTGTGGCACGGCTACCTCCTGGGCGGGACGGGGTCGAACGTCTACACGCGCTAGTTGGCTCGCGAGTGGCTGCCAGCGACCTGTCGATGCGCGCTGTTGTCGCACGGTGGCGGAAAGGCGACAACGACCCAAGCTTGATCCTGGATCGACGGTCGGAGGACCCGCTGGCATGGTCGCTCCGGCGGACGGAGCCGGGCCTACGTCCTGGTGTCGACCGCGTCCATCCGCGCATCAGCGATAACGGGCACAAGAAGGAAGCGAAGCGACGCCGGCCTGTTCGGCCGGAGGGCCTGAGCCTCCGATCGCGTAGGTTGACGCCCGTGACGGCAGCCGGAGACGGCGCAGCAAACCCTCGCCACCGCGTCGTCGTCGTCGGGGGCGGATTCGGAGGGCTGCAGGCGGTGCGGAAGCTGCGCCGCGCGCCGGTTGAGATCACGCTGATCGACCGGCGCAACTTCCACCTGTTCCAGCCACTCGTCTACCAGGTCGCAACGGGCGCTCTCTCGCCCGGCGAGATTGCCTCGCCGCTGCGCGGCATCTTCAAGCGCAACAGAAACGTTCGCGTCCTCCTCGGCGAAGTCACCGATTTCGACCTTGCGGGTCGGCACGTCCTGCTCGGCCGACTCCCGAACGGCGGCGAACCACCGACGATCCCGTACGACAGCCTGGTCGTCGCCGCGGGATCGAGTTACTCCTACTTCGGCCACGACGAGTGGCGCGCGCTCGCGCCCGACGTCAAGTCGCTCGAGAGCGCCCTCGAGGTCCGCCGCCGCATCTTGACGGCGTTCGAAGCAGCCGAATTGGAATCGGACCGAGACCGCCGCGCCGCCTTGCTGACCTTCCTTGTCGTCGGCGCCGGCCCCACCGGCGTCGAACTAGCAGGACAGATCGGCGAAATCGCCCGCGACACACTCCGCCGCGACTTCCGCACAGTCGACACCCGGGCGACGCAGATTCTGCTCGTCGAGATGGCCGAGCACATCCTCCCCCAGTTCCCGCCCCGCCTTTCCGAGCGCGCAGCGCGAGCGCTCGAGCAGCTCGGCGTCACGCCGCTGCCCGCACACAAGGTCGTCGACATCGACGAGGAGTCGGTGACGCTCACGACCGCGACGGGAGCGACCGAACGGGTAGCCTCGCGAACCGTCGTCTGGGCCGCCGGCGTCGTCGCCTCGGAGCTGGCGGCTGCGCTCGCCGCCGAGGCCGGCACCGGCCTTGACCGCGCCGGGCGGGTCACCGTCGGCCCGGATCTGACCCTGCCCGGCCACCCCGAGGTGATCGCGCTCGGTGACATGGCGCAAGTGCACGACGCCGACGGGAACCCCGTCTCGCTGCCGGGGCTCGCGCCGGTGGCGATGCAGCAAGGGCGCTACGCCGCCCGCGCGATCCGCGACCGCCTCCGCGGCCGGCAGCCACCTCCCTTCCACTACCGCGACAAGGGAAATTTGGCCACGATCGGACGCGGGAAAGCCGTGGCCGACATCAAGGGCCTGCAGCTCAGCGGCCTGCTCGCCTGGCTCACCTGGCTGTTCGTGCACCTCTTCTACCTGATCGGTCTCCAGAATCGACTCCTCGTCTTCATCCGCTGGACGTTCAGCTTCTTCACACGCGGCCGCGGCGCCCGACTGATCACCGCCCAGGCAATCCCGCCGCCCGCGTCGCAGCGAGGCGACAATCGTGCACCCAACCACGCAACGCGCGACCGCCAGCCGCTGCCGTGACGCACGTGGTCCGCAGCGGTGCAGTGACGTCGCCGAGCGCAAGCATCTCAGGCGCACGCGTCGATAGAAGACGTCCATTCTCCTGAGTTCTCCCACACCCGTCAGCGGCTTGTCGCAGCCGCTCCCGTCCTCCGATAACACGAGAGGGATGCTTCCGCGGCTGTGCACGAGCGGGCCTCCTCCGAACTCGCGACCGTGTCGCACATCCGCCAAAGAGCGACGCGCGCCGACAGATCGCCGCGTTCCCTCAGGGCGAGGCTGCAGGCGAGCGGTGGCGCCAGGGCCGGGGCCGCGGCCCCGGACGGGCGCGTGCAAGCTCGAGATCCTCGAG
>JALZOK010000103.1 GCA_030857225.1 Actinomycetota bacterium | reverse complement strand
CAGATTCGCGCCGCTCGCGACGCCGGCCTCGACGAGTTCATCCTCTGGGATGCGGCCGTCACGTACACGCCGGACGCGCTCGAGCCGACGGCGAGACGCCCGAACCTGGAGCTGACGACGAAGCCGCAGCGAAAGCTTCGGAACCCCAGACGACTGGCCGATCCCGCGCCGCGCGCCCGCGCCGGCCAGGTCGGCCCCGTGAGCGGGCTGCCGCCGAACGAGCTCGGCGTCGTCCCCGTGCTCATGCACCACGAGGTCAACCCCGATCGCGTCGGGCCGTACGACCAGACTCCGGCGGAGTTCCGAGCAGAGCTCGGGTACCTCTGGAGGAAGGGCTACGCACCCGTGCTCGCCTCCGACTTCGCCGACGGGCGGATCGACCTGCCGGCGGGGAAGAGCCCTGTCGTGCTCACCTTCGACGACTCGACGACGTGGCAGCTCGCGCTCGGCCCGGACGGCGAGCCGCGGAAGAACACCGCCGTCGGCATCCTGCTCGACTTCGCGCGCACGCACCCCGGCTTCGAGCCCAGGGCGACGTTCTACGTGCTCCGCGAGCCGTTCGGCGGCACCGCGCAGTCGCCGGAGCTACTTCGCTGGTTCGTCGAGAACGGGTTCGAGCTCGGCAACCACTCGCACGACCACACACCGCTCGCGACGCTGTCGCCGGTCGACGTGCAGCACCAGCTGGTCGCGGGGGCGCGGATCATCGAGGAGGCGGTGCCCGGGTATCGGCTCAGGACGCTGGCTCTACCGCTCGGATCCATGCCGGAGCCGGCTCGGCTCGCCGTTCGGGGCCGTTCCGGCGGCCGCTCCTACGGCCCGTATGCGGTCTTCCTCGTCGGCGCCAATCCCGCGCCGTCGCCGTACGCGAAGGAGTTCGACCGGACGGCGATTCCGCGGATCCGGAGCTCGCACATGCCCTGGGCGACGGCCGAGGAGTTCACCTTTGCCTACTGGGTGCGCATGCTCGAGGACGACCCGGGACAGCGGTACGTCTCGGACGGAGACCCGCGCACCGTCACAGTACGCCGGGGCGTGCGGGGCGACGTGGCGGCGCGCTTCCGCACCCGCGTCGTCATCGGCGACTGACCTTCGACGTCTGCGTCTGGCGGTGAGCCGACGACGCATGGTTGCATGCCCTGACCACCCGTGGCCTAGCGTTCCCGTAATCGACAAGCTGGGGGTCATTGGTTCGAGCCCGGTACCGCAATCCGGCGATCGGTGAGCTGTTCGACGGGGCCAAGCACGTGACCGACGTCGTGAACGTCGGCCGCCCGCTCACCCGCCTTAAAACGACCGTCGGTTCGTTCACGGACTCGGCGACGTTCGAGATCGAGGCGACGCCGGGCGACCGATTCTCGCTCGCCACGATGCTCATCTGCACCAACGACGGCTTCCTCGGCCTGGACGCCGTCGATCTGCCGAAGGGCAGCTCGGCGACGTACATGTTGAACGGCTACGACGCTGGGCGGGAGAACAACAACGGGCTGAGCGAGAACATCGTCGACCCTTGCTCGCTGCTCGGGCCGGTGGCCCTTCCCGGCGACCCGGACGGCAACGTCGACACCGGCTCGGTGCTCACGAGCCCGGCGCAGCCGATCGCCCACCACCCCGGCATCTCGGGAACAACCGGCGAGCTCTCTTCGACGCTCCACGACTGGTCGGATCCGGTCGCGCGCGTCGTGATCGAGCGCGTCGGCTAGAACGGACTGTGCACGGCGAGGCCGGGTCTCGGCCCGGCCTCGCCTCACCGAAGCCGCCTCTCGCGGATCCGGTCGCCGGCGGCCACGAGGTCGAGCGGTGGGCCGCCACGCCAACGACCTCTGACCCAGCTCGGCGTCACCGACTGCTCAAAGCGACGCTCGCCTCGACCAACCCGATCGAGTCGTGATCGAGATCTTCCGCCGGACGCAGCGCGCTCAACTGTCAAGCGCAGCCGAAAAGTGCACCGGTTTGCGCAGCCGAAAAGTGCGCCACTTCCCTGGCCGTGGCTGAGCGGCGGGGATGACGCCGGCGCCTCGTTCGCGGAGGCGGTAGCTCTTGCCCTTGAGCGTGATCATGGTGGCGTGGTGGACGAGCCGGTCGATCAGGGCGGCGGCGACCATCGCGTCGCCGAGGATCTCGCCCCACTGCTCGAAGGAGCGGTTGGAGGTGACGGCGATCGAGCCGCGCTCGTAGCGGCGGGAGACGAGCGCGAAGAGCAGGTTGGCCGCCTGGCGCTCCAATGGCAGGTAGCCGACCTCGTCGACGATCAGGAGGTGGTAGCGCTCCAGCTGTCTGAGCTCGGCCTCGAGCTGGTTGCGGTCCTGGGCTTGCTCGAGTCGCGAGACCCACTCCTGCGCGGTCGCGAAGGCGACCCGGTAGCCCTGCTGGCAGGCCTTGAGCGCCAGGGCGGTCGCGAGGTGGGTTTTGCCGGTGCCGGGTGGGCCGAGGAAGCAGACGTTCGCTTGCTCCTCGATCCAGGCGAGCTGCGCGAGATGCTGGACGAGCGGGCGCTCCGCGCTCGGCTGTACTGCCCAGTCGAAGTCCTCGAGCGTCTTCAGGGCGGGGAAGCCCGGCGTGGCGGATGCGCATCCTGGCGCCGGAGGCGTCGCGGGCGAAGACCTCGCGCCGCGCGTGCTCGAGCGACTCGAGCAGACCGCGGCGCTGGCCCGTGTCGAGCAGTGGCCCTACGAGCAGTTTCTCGAGGCGCTGCTCGAGGCGGAGCGCTCCGCCCGAAGGCCATAGGGGGCAGTGGGGCGCGTGTGGTTCCGTTTGCTTCCCGAAGTGCTCGCCCTGTCTACGGAACCGGCAACATAACATTGCAGTTAGCAGGTAATTCTTGACGGAGCGACGGGACTCGAAGCCGCGCCCTCCGGCGTGACAGGCCGGCGGTCGCGTCGTTGGTTTCGGTGATACGAAATACAGTCGCAGGTTCGGACGGAACTGTGACTCGCCGCCGTCCGGTGCTCCTTCAGGAGCTTGGGAGAGCGTTGGCTCTACGTGATGAGCAGTGATCGCACGACTAATAGTCGCTGTCGTTCGGGGTAGGGAAGCGGCCCCAACGGCCGAACACGTGAGGGTCAAGCAACTCGCACTCATTCTTGTCCTCGTTGCTGCCCTGGCAGTCGTATCCGATGCTCCTGCAGGAGGAATTTCGGACGAGACGTGCCCGAACGTCCGCGGCGAGAACACGAACACGTGTCCCCCAGGCACCGTGGGAACGCCCTACTCGATCAGATTTAGCGAGGGCGAAGGCAGCGGCTGCGGACCTGGAAGGCAGACGTTCCACCTCGACTCGGGCCCGCTACCGCCAGGGCTGACTCTAGAGCGGGACGGCACCTTGTCTGGCAGAGCGATGCTGGCTGGAAGCTTCCAGTTCTACGTGGAGATGCGCGAGCCCGAGGACGACCCGGCGAACTGTGCAGGGAAGAGAACGCAGAAGCAGTTCACGCTGAAGATCCGGCGACAGCCCTGGATCGTCTCTGCGCCGGCCATCCCGCCTCGGTCCGAAGTGGGGATGCCATTCCGGATGACTCTCCGGGCGCGAGGAGGATCGGGCATCTTCGCTTGGGTGCTCGTTGGCGGAAAGCTCCCCACAGGCCTGAGGCTAGGTGCCGACGGATCGATCATGGGGACTCCGCGCATTTCGGGGACGTACCAGTTTGAGGCGAAGGCGACAGACACCGAATCGCGTTCGCTCAGGTGGGCGGCAACGCTCAGCGTGGCGCCGAGGCTCCTCATTCGGACTCAACGGCTACCCGCGGCGACCGTCGGTCGCTTTTATAGCGCCGACCTCACCGCCGTGGGGGGCGCTACTCCCAAGGTGTGGAAGCTCACGCGCGGCCGCCTTCCTCGCGGGATTCGGCTCGTGTCCGCGCTGGGCCGCTTCACCGGCACACCGAAAGAGTCTGGCAGGCATCTCGTCACCGTCGAGGTCAGCGACGGACTCAAGGTCAAGTACACCAAGGTGTTCAGCATCGTCGTCGTCGATCCGCGAGCGCGCGGACGCTGACACGAAAACACGGTCAGCCCGCCAGACGCAGACGAGGCGGCAGCTCACACGAGGGTATCTGCGGTCAGCTCACCGTCTGTACCGGCACCTCAAAGAACTCAACCGAGAGACGTCGCTCGCTCGCGCCGGGATTCATGGCGTTGAGCACCCCGTCTCCGCGGCGCATCGCCTCCTCGCTATCGAAGAGCGTGATACCGACGCCTTTGCCGCTCTCGCGGTTGACGAGCATCAGCATCTTCGCGCCCTCGAGCCCAAGCGGTGTGTCGCCGGACTCGACCTCGGTGCGAACCATGCTGATCGCGTCATCGACATTGGCGGGGTCGCTCTGGAATGTCGCCACTCGTGCGTACACGCCTCCTCCTTCGAGTCGAGTTGGATCAGGCGAGCTTACGCTGATCAGGCGCGCAGGTCAGTCCGTTGCCAGCCGCTCCCAATCACCTGGAACCTCGCGCCTTCGGTTCGTCGCTTGACAGGCCGCGTGCTGGGCGGAGGTCGACAGGCATCTGACGGCCGCGATGGTCGAGGGCGACACTCTCCTCGCGGGAGACCAAGCGACACCAGCTCGCGATTGAGCGGGCGTCATCGGTGGTGATGAGACTGACGGTTGCGAGTGGTTCCCGTACAGCTTCATGGGTTTTCCCGACGTAGCCGTCGTCAGTCGGTCGGGCCCTGTTTGTCTAGCTGTGCGAGGGCTTGTTCGAAGACTCCGCGCGGTTGTGCGCCGAGCACGAGGAACCGCCCGTCGAGAAGGAATGCCGGGATGCCGGTGATGCCGATGGATTGAGCCTGCGCGGTGGAGGTGAGTACGCGTTCTTGATAGGCGTCGCCCGTGATCACCTCGGCAGCCTCTTTCTCGTCGAGGCCGGCTTCGACCGCGAGTGCGAGTACTTCGCTGCTGTCGCCGATGTTGTGTGCTTCTTCCCAGTAGGCTCGCATGAGGCGATCGTGTACGTGCCGGTGCAGGCCGCGCTCACGCGCGAGCTCGGTCACGCGCAGCGCTCGCATCGTGTTCGGGACGACATCGGGGGGCGGGTTGTAGACCAGGCCGGACGCGGCGAACGACTGCTTCAGCCGCTCGTGGAACGCGTCCCCGTAGCGTGCGTGCAGTTCTGCGCGTTGGATCCCCTCCGCCGGGTACTCCGGGTGGAGGTCGAACGGGAGCCAGATCACCTCGGCGCCGAACCGGCGCTCGAGCCACTCGGCCGTGGGCTGGCCGATGCGGCAGAACGGTCAGATGTAGTCCGACCAGACGAAAATGTGAAGACCGCTCAGGGCACCACCTCATCCCTTGTATCACCCGATCAGTAAGGAAGCGCGCGAGCGGTCGGGTGGGCGGGCATGCGGAAGCTTCCCTCCCGAATCGTTGGCGCGCGACTCTGCGGGCCTCGCTACGCCGCGCGATGTACGACGGCGCCGCTCCGCTTGCCCGCAGCGTCGAGGACGCCCATTGCCTGCAAGCAGTAGGTCATCTGCCGGGCGAGCCGACGCTCGATCCCCGCCGCCTCCGCAAGCTCGGCGGTGTCGAAGAGTTCGGGCAGCGCCAGCGGGAGCAGCCCCGCGGCGTCGGCGGGCGTGGCGAGCAGCCGGCGCTCTTCGACGGAGACCAGCCGGCGGCCGGTCACGACCCAGCCGCGCCGACGGAACGCCTTCCCGGGACGGTGGACGCGGAGGTCGTCCTGGGCCCGTCGTCTTTTGTTGGTGCCGTCCGTGGTCTTCGGCCGCCACCGTGGCTTGGCCGGTTCCTTGGATTTATGCGGCTCCGCGCGACCAGGCGCGACCGGCGACGACACGTGGTCAACGCTCGTAATGAAGGGGTCCGCGGTTCGAGTCCGCGCGTCGGCTTAGTCGGATTTGCAGGTATTTTGCTGTGCTGGCAACAGCCGATATCGCTGCGCGGGTACGAAACGGGTACATCTCTGGACACCTTCTCACGTGGTGTGGCCTCGGTTGTCGCGGGTTTTATGCCTATTTGCAGGTAACTTCGAAGCTTGGTGCGGGTGCGACGCGTCCGATGGGCAGGCCCCGAAGTGCCCGCGCGGTGACGCGCGTGCCCGCGTTTCCCCGGCCCGTCTTCGTACGGCCTCGGGGGACGAAGTCGTTCGCGCAGCCCCACCGGCCTCGCCGGGTTCGAGCACGGCCTGCGGCAAGCGCTCGCGCTGGCCTAACCGGAATGCTCCGGCTGCTCCTCGACGAGGGCTCGTCCCAGCGGGAAGAGCTGGCTCGCTGCCTGCTGTAGCGCCATGCTCATCGTCGGGTAAGCATGGATCATCTGGGCGAGCCGGCCCGCGAACATCCGCGTGTGGATCGCGAGGGCGCACTCGTGGATCAGCTCGCCCCCGCGCGGGCCGACGACCTGGGCGCCGACGAGCAACCCGCCGCCCAACCAGCCGAGCAGTGGCCGCCGGACGGTGACGAGCTTCACGAATCCGTCGGCGCGAGCGGCGATCCGCGCCCGGTCGACGCCGGCCATCGTGTAGGTAACCGCCCTGACCGACCGATACCTCCGTTGGGCCTCGCTCTCGGTGAGACCGACGTGCGCCGTCTCCGGATCGACGAACGTCACCCAAGGTGCGACGCGCTCGGCGAGCCGTGCGCGTTTGCCGGCTGCGTTTCTCCCGGCGACCGATCCCTCATGCGCCGCGACGTGCGTGAACTGGAGCCCGCCGGTGACGTCGCCGGCGGCGAAGACGTGGCCGACGCTCGTCCGGCAGCGCCGGTCGACGCGGACATAGCCCCGCTCGAGCTCGACGTCGATCTCGGCCAGGCGGAGACCGGCAACGGCGGCGCGGCGGCCGGTCGCGACGAGGAGCGCGTCGCCGCGTATTTCTCCGCGCTCGAGGACGAGCTCGATCGCGCCGCCGTTCTCCCGGACGGCGACGGCTCTGGATCCGAGCAGCAGCTCGACGCCCTCGGCCCCGAGCGCCTGCTCGACGAGCCTTCCGGCTTCGGGCTCGTCGTTCGGGAGCAGGGAATCGAGGAGCTCCACGACCGTGACGTGACTGCCGAGTCGCTGGAATGCCTGCGCGAGCTCGAGCCCGATCGAGCCGCCGCCGAGGACGAGCAGTCGCTGCGGCATCTCGGCGAGGTCGAAGACGGTGCGGTTGGTCAGGTACGGGACCGCGTCCAGCCCTTTGAGCGGCGGGAGCGCCGGCTCGCTTCCGGTGGCGATCGCGAACCGGTCGGCGTGCAGGCTTGGGTCTCCCACCTGAAGCTCATGCCGCCCCGAGGAAGGCGGCAGCCCCGCGGAAGAGCGCGATACCGAGGGAGGTGAAGCGCTCGTCGCGCTCGTCGTGCCCGATCTCCTGAACGACCTCGTGCTGCCGTTCGCGGACGGCGTGGAACGCGAGTCCCGGAGCGACGTCGAGGATCCCGTCGCGCGCGAGCCGGCGCGCCTCGACGACTGCGTGGGCGGTGTGAATCAGCGACTTGGACGGGACGCAGCCGTAGTAGGTGCAGTCGCCGCCGAGCCGTTCCTCTCGCTCGACGAGCGCGACATTTGCCCCTTCGTGGCGCGCGGCGAGCGCGGCCGTCAATCCGGCGGTGCCGCCTCCGACGAC
>JALZOK010000049.1:23014-23860 GCA_030857225.1 Actinomycetota bacterium | reverse complement strand
CTGCACAACTTCAAACGGCTGCTCGTCCGCTACGACCGCCGCCACGAGATCCACGAGGCGTTCCTTGCGATCGGCTGCTGCCTCGTCTGCTATCGACGACTGGAGAACTCATTTTGATTCGAGTTCTTAGCCCGGGCGCCGTTGCCATATCCACGATCAACAGGCCCCGTCTCCACTGCAGCGCAGATCGCAGTCGATTCACCGCCGGCTGCCAGTGATCCCGCATGCATCCGGAGCCCCCTCATCCCCCGACGGTTCAAGCGACCACCCTGACCCGGGCCCTAGTCTCTGGTACCGAACCGACCGTGTGATGGGCGAGCGTCCGTCACCTGACGGCGACTCCGAAACCGAGGTCGACCGGCAAGCCGCCGTGAGTTTGAGCTTCTACCTCAGCCAAGCGATTCATAGTGATGGACGGAGCACTCTTCGATCCGTTCGGCCTCGCGCTCGTCGGGAATGACCGCGCTCTCCCAGTTCTCACCCGTCATGTTCTTCATGGCATCGAGGTCTTCCCAGACGGAGATCATCACGAGCTCGTCGCTCGTCGCCCCGAAGCCGCGTCCGGTGTGACGGGCGATCAGTCCTGGCTGGCCATCAACAAACGGAATCGACACTTCCTCGATCAGCTGCGCTAGCTCGTCAGCCATGCCGGGCCTCGGCTTGGCACGAAAAACGCGAATGAGCATAGAAGCCTCCTGTGGGGAGCCCCGACTGTAGAACGCCCCTGTTTCGCGCGCCAGCGGTTCCGCTTCGTGAACGGCAGCGCCCTGCCCGCCTACCTCTGGTGCACGGCGTCACCGTGATTACGACGGCCCGATTAAATCGGAGAGGTCGAGCCGGCTGATG
>JALZOK010000049.1:0-23004 GCA_030857225.1 Actinomycetota bacterium | reverse complement strand
GATGGAAGAGCTGCGCGGCGGCGGCGGCTCGACCGGTTATCCGTCGTGGTTCGTGTAGCTGAGGATCCGCCAGTTGCCGTCCGAGGCAACCAGATGGTACGTCGTGATGCGCTCCTTCACGAGTTCGTGATCGCGACCGAGGACGTGCCAGCACACCGTCGCGAGGCACGATCGCTCACCCAATCGCTGGAGGTCGAGCGACACTCGTTCGATCGCGGTTCCTCCTGCCGCGTGGTACGCGTCGATGTGCGCCTGGAAGTGATCGAATACGGCTTGCGCGTCGGGCAGGTGGAACGTATCCCCGTCGCGAACCGCGAGGAAGGGCACCTCGCAGAGCGCCACAACGCCGGCGGTGTCACCGTCGAGATACCGACGCCCGTACTCGTCGAGCACATCTTCAGCAGTCCGCGCCACGGCGCCGTACCTTGGCAGGATCCCTCGATGCCGTCAACACCACGTGACGGTGACGGCAAGTCGTTACGCGTGCTCGTCCGCGGGCGAATAACGTTGCTTGGGCGAGCGTACTCTTGCTCGAGCAAAGGGCAGGACAGACGCGTACATCTCCGACTCGTGACGCCCGGTGCCTTACGATCGGCCAGATGACGGAATCGTCACGCGAGGGCAGCGTCCGGCGTTACTGGAAGGAGGTCTGGAGCAAGGGCAACGTCGCGGCGGTCGGCGAGTTTTACGCCCCGGTCTTCCAACTGAACGGCGAGGAAACCTCTGTCGAGCGGTTCGCTGAAAATGCCCAGGCGTGGCTGGAGCACTTCTCCGATTTCGACGTCGAGGTACATAAGCTGTTCGTGTGCGGGAGCGTCGTCGTAAGCCGCGTCATCTACCGCGCCGCACACACCGGTGACTTCAAGACCCTGCCGGCGAGTGGGAAGACGTTCGAGTTGAGCGGGATTGACATATTCGAGTTCGAGACTGGCCGCGTTACGCGACACTGGCACGAAACAGACCACTGGGACATGTTCGAGCAGTTGGGCGCGGAGCCTCGACCGGTTTCGAGCTAGGCCTGCTGGGTCTGAGTACGTAGCCCAGGTCTGCAAGCCCACGGGGATCTTTCTCTAAAGGGAGATGCGGCGCAGGATGTCGTCCGCAGTCAGCGCCGCCGGCGACGGAGCCTCCAGCGGAGAGCGCACGCCGCCGATTGCATCCTCGGTCAGGTGTGCCCCAGGGCCGCGTCGGCCGAGGCGATGCTCATGCCGAGATCTCGGAGCAGCCCGTCCGAGAGCCCGTAGACGAGGCCGTGCACCGTGAGATCCTGGCCGCGTGCCCAGGCATCCTCGACGATCGTCGTCTGGCAGACGTTGAGGACCTGCTCGACGACGTTCAGCTCGCACAGTCGCTCGAACCTGGGCTCCTCGTCGAGCGACGCGAGCTCGCCGGCGTGCTTCTCAGCGACGTCCGTCACGTGCCGGAGCCAGTTGTCGACGAGCCCGTGCCGCGAGCCGTCGAGCGCCGCACGGACGCCGCCGCACCCGTGGTGGCCGCAGACGATCACGTGCTTCACGTCGAGGACGTCGACCGCGTACTGCAGCACCGAGAGGCAGTTGAGGTCGGTGTGCACGACGACGTTGGCGACGTTGCGGTGGACGAACACCTCGCCAGGCGCAAGTCCGACGATCTGGTTCGCCGGGACGCGGCTGTCCGAGCAGCCGATCCAGAGGTACTCGGGCGACTGGCGCTCCGCGAGCCCGGTGAAGAAGTCGGGATCGCGCGATGCCACGTCGGCCGCCCAGGCGCGGTTGCGCTCGAAGAGCTCGGCGAGATCAGTCACGTCCGGAGACGCTACAAGCTGTACGCGAGCAGGGTTCCGGCCGCGCCGACATGATGCCACTGTGAACGCCCATGTCCGCCCCGACGGTCGCCACTTCGTCGTGGATCCTGATCCTGAGTTTCTCATCGAAGCCACGACGGACGTGTACTGCACCGTCGACGCATCCGAGATCGATGCGTATCTGGCACTCGGCTTCGAGGTTCATCGTCGAGAAGGCACCTACGGGGTGCCGATCCGCTCCGAGCGCGTTGACGCGCCGCAGGGCGTCGTCTTCGTCCACGCTGACGAGGTCGATGAAACCACCCTGCGCCTCCTCGACAACGAGCTACGCCAGGACGTCCCGGGCACGGACGGCTGGCAGTGGGACGAGGCCGACTTCCGTGAAGAGACATATGAGGCGGCCGATTTCGATCCGACGACGTATCTCGTCGCGCACGACGGCGAAACCGACCAATGGGTCGGCATCGTCCGCGTGTGGATGAAGCAGCCGACACCGCGGCTTGGCTTCGTCGGTGTGCGTCGCCCTTACCGACGCCGAGGCATTGCCCGCGCACTGCTCGGTGAGGTCTTCGCCCGGCTCCACGAACGCGGCATCTGCGAGGTGTCGACAGAGATCGACGAGACGAACACAGCGTCGCGTGCTCTGCTCGAAGGGCTCGGTGCCCGCCGCACCGGGACGACAGTCGAGCTGATCCGGCGCTGCGTGCGGGCGAGCTAACGGTCACTCTTCCGGTGTTCGCTCGAGTGCGATGCGCGCGGCAGCCTCGCGCTGTGAATCGGGCTCGGCCAGTTCGAGTCGGAGCTCGAAGCCGCACGCGTCCACGATGCAGTGCACAGCAGGAGCCGTTAGGAGCAGCCCGTATTGGTTCCGCAGTCGCGGCACGTGTAGCAACTCCCCGTCCGCACCATGCGGCCGCCGCACTTTGCGCACTCGACGGCGTCTTCCCACTGGTTGAAGAGGGCCGTCTGGCCGGGCGGTGGGGCATCGAGAGCCACGGCAGCCGCCGCATGCTCGCCCGCTTCTCCATAGGCAGCAGCTAGTCGCGCCTTCACCTCGGGCGTGAGGATGCCGGCCTCCTCTTGCTGGTCGGTGGAGAGGAACTTCTTCCCCATCCAGCGGAAGATGTAATCGACGATCGACTTCGCGACCCGGATGTCCGCATCGTTCGTCATCCCCGACGGCTCGAAGCGCATGTGGCTGAACTTCGAGACGTACACCTCGAGCGGCACGCCGTACTGGAGCCCGAGCGAGACGGAGATCATGAACGAGTTCATGAGGCCGGCGAGGGTCGTGCCCTCCTTCGCGATGTCCACGAAGATGTCGCCGGGCGTCCCGTCCTCGAACAGGCCCACGTGGATGTAGCCCTCGTACTCGCCGACCGCGAACTTGCGGCCGACCTCGACCCGGTCGTCGGGGATACGGCGCCGCTTCGGCAGCGGGCTCGCGATGCCTGAGACTGGGGCGAGCGTCGTTGCGCCCGCATTTGCCTTCCCGGAGAGCGGCTGCGCGACCTTGCAGTTGTCGCGGTAGATCGCGATCGCCTTGACGCCGAGCTGCCACGACTCGACGAAGAGCTGCCCGATCTCGTCGACCGTGGTCTCCTCGGGGAGGTTCACCGTCTTGCTCAGCGCTCCCGAGATGAACGGCTGCACCGCGCCCATCATCTTCACGTGGCCCATGTAGTGGATCGCGCGGTCGCCGATCGCGCAGTCGAAGACCGGGAAGTGCTCCGGCTTGAGGTAGGGCGCGCCGACGACGGTGTTGCGGTCGTCGATGAAGGCGACGATCTCGCTGACCTCGCTCGGCGCGTGGCCGAGCTTCTCGAGCGCCATCGGGACGGTCTTGTTGACGATCGTGATCTCGCCGCCGCCGACGAGCTTCTTCGACTTGACGAGCGAGAAGTCGGGCTCGACCCCGGTCGTGTCGCAATCCATCATGAAGCTGATGGTGTTGTGGCTGACGAATCCGTTGGCCACATACGTGACGTTGTCCGGCACTGAGATGTCGTAGGTCGGCTGGTCGTCGAGCGTCTCGACGGTTGCGACCGAGTCGTAGAAGAAGCCGAGCAGGTGTTCGAGCTCGGGATCCGCGGTGCGCTCGAGAAGCGCCGTCGCCGAGCGCCGTGAGACGTCACCGCGTCGCGCGAGCGCCATGAGCATCGTCGATCGAAGTGAGTCGTTCTCTGGAGCGAGCTCGTCGATGACCGCCCGACTGACTGGGACGTGATCGTGCCGTGACGCCTGGCGGTGATCGCCCTTCCAAAGGGAGGCTGCCTTGCGAACGGAGATAAAATCGATTTCTTCCAGGTAGCGCTCAGTGGCGGCCACATTTAGCAGCCGAAGGACGAACCGATCGTTCATGCCCCAGTTCGACCCGGGTAGGTCGATCTTCCTCGTCGTCACGAAGCCGAGCGCGAGCAGCATCGACTGCACGTCACGGCTGAAGCTCTCGGTAACCGTAGTCCAGGAGACGTAGCCGTTGGTCGTCGTGCCATCCGCTTCGAAGAGACCGCGGATAAATGCGGTGTAGATCTCGCGATTGTTCGTGTACAGGACTGCATCCGGGATGTGAGCGTGCCAGCCCTTGCCGGAGTGCTCGGCCGAGGGCGGGAGCTTCGCGAAGCCGCACGCCTCCCACCACAGAACCAGCGGAACGGAGTTGACCGACACCTCGGTGTAGCCCTTCTTCTCGGTCACAGTCGCGTCGAGACCAAAGAGAGCAGGGATGAGATCGCTGAGATGCTCGACGACGTCCTGATCCTCGCGCGCCACACAGAAGCGCAGGCCCTTGGCGTGCAGTGAGCCGTCGCCCATGAAGTAGCCGATCAGCTCGGCGAGCTCAGGGGTCATCTGGCGCGGCACACTGCTTCTGAAGTCGGCGGCCCAATAGAGGTCACCGAGGGGCGGAAGCTCGACCATCTGCGGCTCGCCGACCAATCCGTTCAGCATCAGCGGCACGCGATCACCTTCATCGACCTCGGCGAACCGGCGCCATGCCCAGTTGCCCTCGGCGTCCACGACCTTGATTCGGTGCGTGGCGGTTCCTTGGATTCGGTAGCCGCGGCCGGTCTCGATCGAGACGACCTGCTCGAAGCCGTTGACGTAGAACCGACTCGCCTGACGCGGCCCCTCATCAGTCGCTACCTCGACGTCGAGGTCTTGCCACTTCTCGCCCACCGGGTCACCGAGGGTGCGCATGCGGACAAGGCCGCGGCTCGTCGAAACGAGGCTCTCGCCGACGAGACAGCCGGTCGGAGCAAGCACAGTCGCCTGCGCGTTGCGGAAGCCTGCTACCTCGCCCAGCTCGAGCGCTTCGTCCCACGCGCGTCGCCCAGCGGTCAAGAGATCCGCGGGAACCGAGGTCGAGTGGTCGATGTTGCCGACCGCAGCGCGGTGCTTGGCGATCACACCGATCATTGCTGCCGCGTTCGGCCGGTACCCCTCGAACGATCCCATCCGCTTCGCGACCTCTGCCGACTTGCGGTACCCGCGCCCGGTCATCAGCGCCGTTATTGCGGCTGCGTACGCGCGCCCCTCGTCGGAGTCGTACGGGAGGCCGCGCGCCATGAGCAGCGCGCCGAGGTTCGCGTAGCCGAGCCCGAGCTGCCGGAACGCCTTTGCATTCCGCTCGATCTCAGGCGTGGGATACGAGGAGTAGCCGACGGCGATCTCCTGCGCCAGGAACATCACGTCGACCGCGTGCTCGAACGCCTCGACGTCGAGCTCGCCGTCCTCACGACGAAACTTCATGAGATTCAGCGAGGCGAGGTTGCACGCACTGTCATCTATGGACATGTATTCGCTGCACGGGTTGGACGCGTTGATCCTCCCCGTGTTCGGCAGGGTGTGCCAGGTGTTGATGGTCGTGTCGTACTGCACTCCAGGATCGGCGCACTCCCACGCCGCCTCCGCCATCTGGCGGAGGATGTCGCGCGCGTTCTTCGTCTCGACTACCGAGCCGTCGGTGCGCGCCGTCAGGTTCCACTCCTTGCCCTCGATGACCGACTCCATGAACGCGTCCGTGACACGCACCGAGTTGTTCGCGTTCTGGTACTGGATCGAGGCCCAGTCGGGCGAGTCGAGCGTCATGTCGTAGCCCGCCGCCTCGAGTACGCGCGCTTTCCGCTCCTCCTTGGCCTTGCACCAGATGAACTCCTCGACGTCCGGATGGTCGACGTCGAGAACGACCATCTTCGCCGCGCGCCTCGTCTTGCCGCCGGACTTGATCGTGCCGGCGGACGCGTCGGCGCCGCGCATGAAGCTCACCGGGCCTGACGCGTAGCCGCCCTTCGAGAGCTGCTCCTTCGAGGAGCGCAGGCGCGAGAGGTTGACGCCGGAGCCCGAGCCACCGCGGAAGATGACGCCCTCACGGCGGATCCAGTCGAGGATCGACTCCATCGAGTCCTCGATAGAGAGGATGAAGCAGGCTGAGCATTGAGGGCGTGCTTCGAACCCGACGTTGAACCACACGGGCGAGTTGAACGACGCGTACTGGTTGACCAGGATCGCCTTCAGCTCAGCCTCGAACGTCTCGGCCTCCTCGTCCGTGGCGAAGTAGCCGCCCTCGCGCCCCCAGCCGCCGATCGTGTCGACGACTCGGCCGACCATCTGCTTGACGGAGCGTTCGCGCTCGGGAGACGACATGCGGCCGCGGAAGTACTTCTGGGCGACGATGTTGGTCGCCGTCTGCGACCAGAACTTGGGGAACTCGACGTCCCTCTGCTCGAATGCCGGCCCGTCCTTGCCCGGGATGTGGGCGTGGCGGAGCTCCCATTCGATCTCGTCGAAGGGGTCGCGGCCGGGGATCGTGAAAAATCTGCGCGGGGCGACGCTCGCCTCCGTGTCGACGACCGTGTTCACGATCTCGTCCAGCGCCTCTTCGACCTGGGGTGCATCCGCCTGCTTCGCCGTTGCCATCTGTTCCTCCCGAGCGGTCTTTGACATCTAGGTCTCCCCGCTCGGTGGGTCGGTGGGCGTCATGCGAGCGGACCGTCGATAGTAGGACGACAGCCGGACGTCACCATTTCTACGCAATTTGCAGGTATTTCCGAGCACCACCACGCCATGGAAGTGTACCCGCGGAGGCGTGTCTGGCGGTGCGGCTAGACGTCGTCCGGGCCGTGAGGCCCGTCGTCGGCGTTCGCTGCACGCCGTCGTGACAGGTAGCCGAGGCCGCCTGCCCCGAGCAACGCGACCGACATGCCGCCGAGGACGAGTAGTGGGATGGGAACGGACGAGATTCCACTGGTGTCGACATCCGGCGCCGCCTCGGATCCGGGCTCGGTCGGATCGGACGGGCCGCCGGGATTGGCCGGAGCTCCGGGCCCGCCCGGGGAGTTGTCACCCGGGGTGGGATCCACGCCGCCTGGAGCGAGCTCGTTACGGAGGGAGGCCTGGAGAGCCCGGCCGATGATCTCCTCCGCATTCGCGTAATCGCGGAGGTCATCCGGAATGTCGTCGATCGCTTCCTCGTAGCAGTGCGCTTGGTACAGGCGGTCGATGCGGCCGTTGTCGAACCAATCCGCGAGAACCGCGTCCCCACACGGCGTCGCCATGGCGGTACCGGGCAACGTCAGTGCAACGAAAGCGGCCACGACCAGCGCGAGAAGCGCGCTGAGCACGTGGGCGCGACGGTATGGGGACGAGGGGTTCGGAGTCACGGGCGAGGCCGGAAGCCTGGGAAGTAAGACGAGTCTTCCGGCTCTTGGTGAGGTCGACGTGAGTGCAGGGTAAACGAATTGTTAGACGGACAAGCTTGTACCCCTCTATCCGAGCGGATAAACGACTCGGAGGCTGGTAGCCTGGCCTGCCATGGACGCGGCGCCGGAGCCGTCCGGCCGGGCGCCCGACGCGGTTGCCTTCTGTCTCGCGGCGCTCGTCGCCGTCTCGGTTCTCGGAGCGACGTTTGCGGGAGACGGGTCGAGCGTCGACGGCGTGCTCCCCGTCGGTGGTGCGGCCGTCGTGCTGCTCGCTGCGGTGCTCCTGTCCGTCGCCTTCGGGCTCGTTGCCGCGCCTCGCACCGGCTGGGCGGGGGGCGCCGTTGTCGTCGCAATGTTGCTGCTGGTGGTCTGGACGGGAACCACGATCTGGTGGTCGATCGCGCCCGACCGAAGCTGGGACATGTTCAACAAGGTCGCTGCGTTCGCGGCATCTCTCGGACTCGGTGTCACGCTCGCCGCCGTCGGCTCGCGGGCGGCTGCGCGACTAGGGGCGAGCGTGCTTGCGCTCGTCACCGGCGTGGTGCTCACGTGGGCGCTCGTCGCGAAGTCGATCCCGTCGCTCGATCCCGAAGGAGATCGCGTTGCCCGGCTTCGAGATCCGGTCGAGTACTGGAACGCGCTCGCGCTGCTTGCGGACATCGCGCTCGTGCTCGGTCTCTGGATCGCGGTCTCGCGCGGACACCGGATTCTCGTGCGGGTCGTGGGGAGCCTCCTGGTCTACGTCGCGACCCTTTCGCTCCTGCTCACGCTCTCACGGGTCGGAGTTGCCGCGGCCGCCGCGGTTGTCTTGCTCTGGCTGGCTGTTTCTGAGGGGCGCCGGGTCGAAGGCGCACTCCTGCTCGCGGCTTCGGCAGGCCCTGCCGCGCTCGTCGGAGGCTGGGCTTTCACGCGGCCCGCATTGGTCGAGGATGTCGCGTCGCGCTCGGATCGCGTCGCGGACGGCGCCGTGCTCGGCTTCCTCGCGCTTGCCGGCGCTGCTCTCGTCATCGCCTTTATCGCGGTTGGCTCGCGGTTCGCTCTCGCGGAGCAGCTGAAAAGAAAGGTAGGGCGTGTGCTGCTCGCTGTAGCGGCGATCGGCGCGGCTGCGGTGCTGGCCGGGGTGGCCGTTGCCGTCGGCAGTGCGATCTCCTCCGACGCCACCTGCGCGGAGATCGAGAACGACCCGAGCCGCCTGGGCTCACTCGACCTGAGCAACCGCTTCTGCTGGTGGAACGAAGCCGTGGATGTCTACGCGGGAAATGCGCCGCTCGGGACGGGCGCTGGCACGTTCGAGATCGCACGCAAGCGCTACCGCTCCGATGCTCGCAACGTCTCGCAACCTCACAGCGTGCCGCTCCAGCAGCTCGCGGATGGAGGAGTCGTCGCACTCGCACTGTTCAGCGCGCTCGTGCTCGCAGGGGGCGCAACCTGCGTTTCGGCGCTGCGCCGGCTCGAGGGCGAAGAGCGGGCGGCTGCCGTTCCGCTCGCCACCGCGCCCGCCGCCTATCTCGTGCACGCGCTGGTCGACTACGACTGGGACTTTCTCGCGGTCACGGCTCCAGTGATGGTTGCGCTGGGTGTGCTCGCCGCCGTGGGTGTCGCGCAGGGCGCGAGACGGGTGCGACCGGTTCTGGGGCTCGGCGCATTCCTGCTCGCCGCTGTCCTGCTCGTCTCGTTCGCGTCACCGCGCCTCGCCGAGAGAAGCGTCCGCGAGTCGACCCGTGCTCTCGGCGGAGACCTCGCACGGGCGAGAGACCGCGCCGACCGGGCGAGACTCTTCAATCCCCTCTCGATCGACCCGATCTTCGCGCTGGCTCGCATCCGTGAGAGACAGAGCTTGGAGCGCGGGGCCGAGAAGACATACGTGGAGGCCGTCGAGCTCCAGCCCGAGAATCCGGAGACCTGGTACGCGCTCGGGCTCTACGAGTACCAGGTTCGCCGCAACCTCTGCGCCGCGTATCGCTTCCTGAACGAGGCGTACACCCTCGACCCGGTCGGGGACCAGTGGAACGACGGAGGTGAGCTCGATATCGCGCGCGCGGCTGTCAACCGCGGCGCCTGCGAGCCGCGCTGACGCGCGTTAACCCGGGCGATCCGGATGCGCCGCGCCGGTTCGGACAGCCGCCAGAACCTCCGCGAGCGTGCCGGGGGGAGCGAGCTCAGGCGGGAGCTCATTCCAACCGAACCAGCGAAGCTCGCTCACTTCGGCGCGGTCGAAGGCAGTCTCGTCTCCACCCACCGCGACAGCGCTGTAATACGCCACGTTGATCACGTCGCCGTTGGGCACTGCACGCTCGTCCACGTACGCGTCCACCCAGACACCGAGGTAACCCGTCACCGAGATCGTGAGCCCGGTTTCCTCGAACGCCTCGCGCTCGACGGTCTGGATCGGATGCTCTCCGACCTCGCAGAACCCGCCCGGAGCGCACCAACCATCCTTCCAGGGCGCGTGCGCGCGGCGGGTGAGGAGCACTTTGTCGTCGCGCACGACGATCGCGTTCGCGCACGGCTTCGGATTCCGCCAGTGGTTGACACCGCACGCGCTGCAGGTGACCGGCGGAGGCGAAGGGAGCCGAGCGCCGCAAGCCGAGCAGAAGCGGACATCGGGCACGCTGGAAGACTATGCGCCGAGGATGAAGACCAGCTGGGAGCGGCCGAGCTGTCCCGCGCGCACCCCGTCGAGCGGGCCGATCTGCCTCACCCCGAGGTCTTGTGCGAGCCGGCGGCCCTCGTTGGCGAACCCCGGCTTGTACATGACGAGGCTACGGGCGAAGTCGGTGCGTGGCGCGTTTCCGACGGTGCCGACCTGATACCCGCGACTCTGCACACGGGAGGCTGCGCTTGCGGCCGCACCGGTGCGTCCGTTCCCGTTCAGCACCATCACGACGGTTCGACCTCGGGGGGTGGCGACCTTGGTGGCCGGAGTCCGCTTGCGTGTCGCCGTTCCCTTGGAGGGAGTCGACGGGGCGAGTGCGCGCTCCTTGGCGGCGACCTGGACATGCTGTGAGACGGTCTCGATCAGTGCGCCACCGCCGATGACGAGAAGCAGGAGGAGCTCCGCGACGGCGACTGCGCCCGCGATGTAGGCGGCGAGGCGCCAGGGACGGACGAGAGCATCGGGAGCGACGAGCGGGTGTTCCACGAGCGCTTCGATTCGTGCGTGGTGGCCTTAGTCCTCCCGCTGGCTCTGCACCCAATCCCAGGTTGCCTGCAGTCCGTCGTCGAGCCCGACCATGGGCATGAAGCGGAGCTCGGCCGCGGCCCGGCTCGGATCGAGGACGCTCCGTTGGAGCTCTCCCGGACGCGTGGCGGCATGGTTTGCCTCGATCGTCGACCCGGCGGCCTGACGGCAGAGCTCGTACAGCTCGACCACGGAGGTCTCGCGTCCCGTTCCGATGTTGAACACGCCGCCGTGCTGTCCGAGCGCGGAGGTCGTCGCACGCGCGACGTCCCCGACATAGACGTAGTCGCGCGTCTGCGTGCCGTCGCCGAAGATCTGGGCCTGCCTCTGGTCGGCCAGAGCGCCGAGGAAGATCGCAACCACTCCGGCCTCGCCGTGCGGATCCTGCCGCGGGCCGTAGACGTTTCCGTAGCGAAGGCAGACGTGTGTCGTCCCGTACAGGCGGTTGAACATCCGTAGGTACTCCTCGCCGGCGAGCTTCGATGTCCCGTAGGGCGAGAGCGGGCTGAGCGGGGAATCCTCGCGCGCAGGCTCCGTGCACTCGCCGTAGATCGCGCCGCCCGTCGAGCTGAAGATCACCTGAGCGCCGTGGCGACGCGCCGCCTCGAGCACGCGAATCGTGCCGAGGACGTTGACCTCCGCATCGTCGACCGGGTGCTCGACGGCGACGCGGACGTCCGCCTGTGCAGCGAGGTGGAACACGGCCTCGGGTCGTATCTCGTCGAAGAGCTCGACCAGCGGCTCGCGGATGTCCTGCACGTGGAGCATGGCCCTTTCGGCCACGTTCTCGCGCTTCCCGGTTGCCAGAGAGTCGACGACGGCCACCTCGTCGTCGCGTGCGACGAGCGCGTCGACAACGTGAGATCCGATGAATCCTGCTCCGCCCGTGACGATCGCGCGCACGCGTCGCATCCTACGGATGCCGTCCCATCGAGGCAGTCACCCGGTGGATGAATCGGCACGCCATCTGCACGCTTACAGGGACAGGCACTGTTACGAGCTGCCGCCGTAGGATGACGGCCGATGTTCGTCTCCTTCGAAGGCCTCGACGGCTCGGGCAAGTCGACGCAGTCGGAACTCCTCCGGGCACGGCTCGAAGCCGACGGGCAGACCGTTCTTGCGACTCGCGAGCCGGGTGGCACCGAGCTCGGCGAGCAGATCCGCGACCTCGTTCTGCACGGCGACCACGTGGAGCCGTGGGCCGAGGCGCTGCTCTACGCCGCCGCGCGCGCGCAGCACGTCGAGCAGGTCATTCGCCCTGCTCTCGACCGGGGCGAGTGGGTCGTCTGCGACCGCTACGTCGACTCCTCGGTTGCGTACCAGGGCGTCGGGCGCGGGCTCGGGCTCGACCGCGTGCTGGAGCTCAACCTCGTTGCGGTGGGCGGGCTCATGCCCGACCGCACGTTCCTCCTGCTGCTGAACGCGGCCGACGTAGCCGGGCGAGTCGGCGACCAACACGACCGGCTCGAGCGTGAAAACGAGGAGTTCCACCGCCGCGTCGACGCCGGCTATCGCGAGCTTGCCGACCGGTTCCCCGAGCGCATCGCCGTCCTCGACGGCACGCGCTCGCCGGAGGAGATCGCGGAGGAGGTGCATGGAGCGCTTCGCGTCAGTACCTGAGCAACCCGAGGCCAAGCGGCTCCTCGCTGCGGCCCTAGCCGAAGGTCCCGCGCATGCCTATCTCCTGCACGGCCCTCCCGGGGTTGGGAAGCGAAGCGCGGCGACCGCGTTCGCC
Source organism: Actinomycetota bacterium (assembly GCA_030857225.1). Classification (GTDB taxonomy): domain Bacteria; phylum Actinomycetota; class Thermoleophilia; order Gaiellales; family Gaiellaceae; genus GMQP-bins7. The sequence goes on along the minus strand of JALZOK010000049.1, from coordinate 10,606 downwards.
GCGGCGCTCCTCGGCGACGCTCGCCGCGTCGAGGCCAGGACTCATCCCGATCTCTACGTCCTCGAGCCGCTCGGCGAGATGATCCGGATCGACGATGTGCGGGCGCTGCGTCACGACCTGCACATGCGCCCGTTCGAGGCCGACCGCCGTGTCTACCTCATCCTCGACGCGCAGCGAATGAACGAAGACGCGGCGGATGCTCTGCTCAAGGACCTCGAGGAGCCGCCTCCGTACGCGGTGCTCGTGCTCGTGGCGAGCGAGCTCGGCCCGCTGCCCCCGACCATCCTGTCGCGTTGTCAGCTTGTTCCCTTCAAACGGCTTTCGGAGCGCGCCGTTCGGGCGTGGATCAGCGAGCGTGCGCCGGAGCGGGGCGACGCCCAGATTCGCGCGCTCTCGCGGGCTTCGGCTGGTCGCCTCGATCGCGCGCGCAGGTTGCTCGACTCCGCCGCGGCCGACCGGCGAGAGACGCTCATCGAGACCGCACGCTCCGTCTATCTCGACTCCGCATTCGAGCCCGGCGACGCAGCCGCGGCGCTTCTTGCGATCTCGGACGAGCACGGGCAGGAGGCGAAGGAGCGGGAGCAGGCGGCGCTCGAGGGCGTCGATCTCCCGGCGCGAGAGGCGGATCAGCGCGTGCGGCGAGCTCAACGGGGGGCCGAGCGGGAGGAGCTCCTCGCGGCCCTCGAGGCGCTCGAAGCGTGGTACCGCGATCTCGTCGTGGTCGCCGCAGGCGCCGACTCGGCCGCGGTGCATGCCGATCGCCTGGAAGGTTTGCGCGCGGACATAGCGCAGGATCTCGGAGACGGTCCGCTGAACGCGGCCGAAGCGGCACGTGAGACCTGGCGTACGTTCGAGGAGTTCAACCTCAACCCCTCGCTCGCGCTCGAAGCGCTGTTCATTCGGCTTCAGCGGGAGCTGCGCGGCGCGCACGCATGGTCGTAGGACTCGTCGGGTGCGGTAGCTGAGGACGACTCACCCTGCGCGACCTCGTCGCGCTCGGGTGCGAGGTGCCAGTCGTCGCTCGCTCCGCCGCGAGCATCGCCCGCGCGCAGGAGGGGGGCGTGCGGCGATTAGAAGCCAGCGTGCGATATCCGTTGCGACGACCGGTAGCAGGCGCTGTTAGGCGGCGAACCCTCTAGTACCCTAGGACGACCCCGCCGACGTAGCTCAGCTGGTAGAGCACTTCACTCGTAATGAAGGGGTCCGCGGTTCGAGTCCGCGCGTCGGCTTCCAAGTTTGCGGAAAGCCCTGCATAACGGGATTTCGTGCCACGAAGGGTGCACGGGCGGGTTCAGAGCGGGTTCAGCCCGGATTGGTGCCGAGAGGTGCCTACATGGCGAGCAACGGCGGGAGCGAGTCCGTCTGCGACCGCCGTGCAGGAAATTTGCAGGCGGGAGTCTCGCGATTCCCATCGCTCGAGCCTGCGAGGGTGTGCTGGCGCCCCGGGGAGCACTCATGGCTTCGGGCGATGAACCACGCCATACTCTGGTCGTGTGAGCGCGATTGTGGCGCAGCCGGAGGACCATCTGGCGAGAGGTTATGAGGCGCTGGCGGGTGGTGACTGGCCGCGCGCACGCGAGGCGTTCGCGGGTGCCGTGAGCGCAGTCGATTCGCCGGAGGCGCTCGACGGGCTCGGCCGCGCTCTCTGGTGGCTCCGCGAGGAGCGCGATGCCGTCGTCTATCGCGAACGGGCGTATGCAGGGTTCCGTCGAGACGGCGAGCTTGCACGGGCCGCGCGCATTGCGCTTTGGCTTTCGCGGGAGTACGCAGTCTCCTTCGGGAACGACGCGGCTGCGGGGGGCTGGCTGGCGCGGGCGGAGCGGCTGCTTCGGGATGTGGCGCCCGGCGCCGAGCAGGGCTGGCTCGACCTCGCGCGCTCCGAGCGCACCCGCGACAGCGAGGAGTCGGCTCGGCTCGCTTCTTTGGCGCTCGAGGTCGCGCTCGTCGCGGCCGACACGGATCTCGAGCTTCGCGCGCTCGCCCAGCTCGGCTTCGCCGAAGTTGCGGTCGGGAAGATCGACGAGGGCCTCGCGCACCTCGACGAGGCGATGGCGGCGGCGACGAGTGGCGAGCCGGCAAGTCTCGACACGTTCGCCGATGTCTGCTGCACGCTGATGCTCGCGTGCGAGCGGGCCGGGGATGCCGAACGGCCACAGCAGTGGAGCCGCGTACTGGAGGAGTTCGTTCGGCGCTACGACCACGTGACGCTGCTCGCGTTCTGCCGCACCTGTTGCGCCGATGTCTTCGCTGCCAACGGGCGGGTCGACGCCGCCGAGGAGGAACTCGTCGCCGCGATCCGCGAGCTGACCGAGGCCGGGCAGCGGTCGCGCTGTGTGCCCCCGGCCACGCGCCTGGCGGGGATCCGCGTCCTGCAGGGTCGCTTCGACGAGGCAGAGCAACTCCTCGTTGGGTTCGAGGATGACCCCGACGCGATCCGTGTGGTCGTCGCAATGCGCGTCGCGCGCGGCGAGACGCGAACGGCGGAGGCCCTCCTGGTGCGCCGCCTCGGCGAGATCGGGTGGACGAACCTCCTCGCGGCTCCGCTCCTCGAGCAGCTCGTGCAAGCGAGGCTTGCGGACGAGCGCGTACCGGAAGCGCGCGAGGCCGCCGAGATGCTCGCCGCGATCGCCGGTCCTTCGGGTCGCGAGCGAGTCGAAGCCGCCGCGGCTCTCGCCCGGGGGCGCGTCGCCTCGGCGTCCGGGGATGCAGACGCCGTCAACGTCCTGCAGCAGGCGGTCAACGGCTTCGCTCGGCTCGGGCTCCGGCTCGAGGCTGCGCAGGCTCGGCTCGAGCTCGCCCGCGCGCTGGCAGGCCAATCGCCGCCGGGGGCGATCGAGACGGCACGGCATGCACGCAACGAGCTGGAGGCGCTAGGCGCGTCGCGCGAAGCGGATGCCGCCGCAGCGCTGATGCGATCGCTCGGCGCTCGGGGGCGTGCGGGTCCGAGGAGTCTCGGGTCGCTCAGCCGCCGTGAGACCGAGGTGCTGCGGCTCCTCGGCGAGGGACTTTCGAATCGTGAGATCGCAGGCAGGCTGTTCATCAGCCCCAAGACCGCCGAGCATCATGTGGGCCGGATCTACGGGAAGCTCGGCCTCAAGTCTCGCGGTGAGGCCGCCGCCTATGCCGTGCGCAGTCTCGGGCCCGAATAGGGGGTTCCCCCCTACCGCGGGCAGCGGCGCCGCGCGAAGCTGACGGACAACCACGAAAGGAGCGTCGAATGTCCGAACAGAACAAAGAGGTGGTCAGGAAGTACTACGAAGTGGTTCTCAACGGGAGGAACCTCGACTCGGTCGGCGACTACTTCGCCGACGAGCGAATGGTCGAAGGTGTCCGCCGCGGTTGCTTCTCGTACTTCGCGGCGTTCCCGGACCTGCACGTCAGCCTCGACGAGCTGATCGCGGAAGGCGACGCCGTCTTCCTTCGCTCGACGATGACCGGAACCCACGACGGTGAGTACAAGGGGATTCCGCCCACCGGCCGGCACATCGCGACCGAGTGCGCCGAGGTCTTCCGGATCGCGGACGGCAAGTTCGCCGGCTATTGGTGCCTGACGAACGTCGCCGGCTTGATGCGGCAGATCACCGAGGAGCAGGCCGTCGCTGCCGCGGGCGTAGGCGGTCAGTCGTGAAGGCTCATGCGGCTCTGGTTGTCGGTGCAGCGATCACGCTTGGGGCGTCGAGCGGCGTTGCTCTCGGCGCCGGATCGCCGGCGAGCCCGTACGCGAGCTGCGTCGCCACGATCACGAGCTACGAGGCGTCGCAGCTGCAGCCGAGCGCTGTTGGTGAGGAGGTTTCCGGTCTAGCGACTTCGGTGCCCGGCCTGGTCGGTCGAATCGTCAAGGACCTCGCCAAGACGCACGCCGGCTCCGTGGACGCGTGCTTCGAGGCGGAGGGATAGGGTTCCGCTTGACGCGCGCTCAAGGAAGTCATTCGCCGGTTCCAAGCAGAGGAGGAAGTCGATGACAGGCCAGCTGACTGCTGACGGGACGCTTGAGGCAGAAGCGATTCAGGGATTCGTGGAAGGTGTTCGGGGTGCGGTCATGCGTCCGGGCGATCAAGGCTACGACGATGCTCGCGCGATCTGGAACGGGCTCATCGACCGCAGGCCCGCGCTGATTGTGCAGTGCACTGGGGCCGCAGACGTCGTCGACGCCGTCAACCTCGCCCGCGAGCAGAACCTGCTCGTCTCAGTCAAGGGCGGCGGCCATAACGTGGCCGGAAACGCGGTGAACGACGGCGGCCTCGTCATCGACCTCTCGGAGATGCGGGGCGTCCACGTGGACGAGTCGACGCAGACGGTGCGGGCGCAAGGGGGTGCTACGTGGGGCGACTGCGACCGGGAGACGCAACTGTTCGGACTCGCGGTGCCGGGCGGGGTGGTCTCGACCACAGGCATCGCAGGTCTGACCCTTCACGGCGGCGTCGGTCACCTGCGCCGCAAGCACGGCCTGTCGATCGACAACCTCCTCTCAGTCGACATCGTCACCGCCGACGGCCAGCTACGCAGGGCGAGCGCCAGCGAAAACGAGGATCTCTTCTGGGCCGTGCGCGGCGCCGGAAGCAACTTCGGCGTCGTCACGTCCTTCGAGTTCCAGGCGTATCCCGTCGGCCCGATGGTCGCGGTCGGCGCGATCTTCTATCCGCTCGACGACGTACGGACGCTGCTGCCTGCCTGGCGGGACTACATGGCGCAGGCGCCGGAGGAGTTGAGCTCGATTGCCATCTGCTGGAGCGTTCCCGCGCACGAACCCTTCCCGCCCGTGCATCATGGGAAGCCCGCTTTCGTCGTGGCCGCCGTGTATTCAGGATCGGTGGAAGACGGCGAGCCGATCGTGCAGCCGCTGCGAGAGCTCGGCCAGCCCCTCATCGATCTGAGCGGCCCCTGGCCATGGCTCGGCCTCCAGAGCGGCTTCGACGCCCTCTTTCCCAAGGGGGGGTTCTACTACTGGAAGTCGCGCGCGCTCGCGGAGCTGTCAGAGGCCGCTGTCGACGAGATCGCGGACTACGCCGCCCGCCGTCCGACGCCGCTCACGGATATCACGATCTGGCACCACGGCGGAGCCATCAGCCGAGTCGGCGAGACGGAGACGGCCTTCGGCGGCCGTGACACGCCGTTCCTCGTGACTGGGGAGGTGAGTTGGACCGACCCCGCGCAGAGCGACGAGGCGATCGCTTGGGGGCGGGAGTTCTGGGACGCAATGGGGAAGCATTCGACCGGCGGCGTCTACCTGAACTTCCCCGGGCTGGGAGAGGAGAAGGACGATCTCGTCAGGGCGGGCTACGGGGTCAACTACGACCGGCTCGCCGCGCTAAAGGCGAAGTACGACCCGGCGAACCTCTTCCGTATGAACCTCAACATTACGCCAGCGAGGTAAGTGCGAGCCACAGCGTCACGCTCGGATCGCTCGGGTCAGCCCTGGCTCGGTCGAGCGCAGGAGCGCCCGGTGTGGGCCACGCTGGCCACTCTGGTCGCCGGTGCAACTGCGGCATGCGGGCTCTCCTCGAGCTTCTCCGAACCCCAGCAACTTGGTCGCAGGACTAGTTCGCGTACGGAGATTGTGACCCGTTTCGTTCGTGCGACCGGAAACAATCACGTTCGCAGAACCGCATTTAGCAGGTTCTTCTGCCAGACCTTGGACCACGTTTGGGCCGCGAAATGAGAAGCTGCGTCTGAGCGGACAACACACAGTGCCGATTGCAGGCACTTTGAGAGGCGGGGCGACGGGACTCGAACCCGCCACCTCCGGCGTGACAGGCCGAAGGTCTTGGAGGAGAGGGAGAGGTTGCGGCACAGCCAACTCCGCGCCAGCACAACGTCGAGCCCGCCCACGATGACTCGTTGCACGTCGTGGGTCTTCCCGGTTTCATGACTGTCGCGTCGATCGCTGGAGCGCAATCCTTGACGAACCGGTCTGGCGCTGCAGACGGTCTCCCGGTCCTACGTGCGGTTCTACCGATGTCGTGCAATAGCGGGTTCACGGCGGGTTCAAGCCCGCCGGGAACGTCGTGAAAGCTGCCTGTGCAGGGATTTGTCGGTGTGATTGCCATCACTCGTAATGAAGGGGTCCACGGTTCGAATCCGCGCGTCGGCTTCCCGATTAGCAGGCATTTATCGCGATTAGATCGTCTGTCTTGGCAACACGCCCGAACACGAGCCGAACACCGGCCGAACACATTGGTGAAGGGGTCAGTCAGAGTTGACGGCGCGTGCGGCGGGTCGACAGGGTCGGAGGTCATCGAGCTCGACACTCGCCGCGTGCATTTCGCTGGCTGCACGACGAACCCGAGCGGCGCCTGGGTCAGCCAGCAGGCCCGTCAGCTCGCTTGGGGACTCGCGGAGCGGCCGACACCGGTTCGCTTCCTGATCCGGGATCGCGACAGCAAGTTCACGCACGAGTTCGACACGGTCTTCCGAAGCGACGGGATCGAGATCGTGCGCACGCCCGTGCGAGCGCGGCATGAGGACCGGGTTTCCGCACCCACAGGATCCAATCAGCCGGACGCCCAAGTCAAGGCCGCGCGACGGGACTTGCTTGCCGAAATCGACTCTGATTGGATCAGATCAATGGTACGAATCGGAGTCGTTCGCGGTGATCGATCAACCGTCGTCAGGCCGTATCGCTCCGACGACCTCGGACAGGTGCTTGGCCTGTGGGAATCTGCGGCAGGCGCGTGGCCCGGCACGGACGCGTCGATGCGGCTGCTGCTGGACTCGGGAGTGGTCGGGGTCGTCGCGGAGGACGACGGGCACGTCGTCGGCTGCGGGCTCGGGGCGGTCGCCGGTGGCGTCGGCTGGATCTGGTGCACGGACGCGGCGGGCGGCCACGTCAGGCCCGAGCTGCTCGAAGCGCTCGTAACTGCCCTCGCGGAGGCGGGCGCCCGGCTAGTCGCGGCGGTCTCGACCGACGGTGACGCGCTCGCGGAGCGCGGCTTCCGGTCGACTGGAGCCGCACTGTTCGAGCGCGAAGTCGCCGAGGCAGGCACGCCCCGGAAGCTGAGCGCGGTCGGGGCGCGCATCGTCCCGCCCGGCCTCTGGGACGAGCACGCGGCATGGACGAGGCCAAGGAGATCATCGAGCGCCGCGTGATCCTGCCGCTCGCCAAGCCGGAGCTGGCGGCGCGCCACGCGGTCGAGCAGCCCAAGGCGATCGTCCTCTTCGGTCCTCCGGGGACCGGGAAGACGACGTTCGCCAAGGGTATCGCATCGCGCCTCGGCTGGCCCTTCGTCGAGATCCAGCCCTCCGAGATCGGCGCCGAGGGGGCGGAGCGGCAGGCAAAGCTCCTCGCCGAGACGTTCGACCGCCTCCTCGAGCTGCCCGAGGCCGTCGTCTTCGTCGACGAGGTCGAGGACATCGCCTCGATCCGCCACGAGGACCGCCGCGTCAGCCCGAACATCACGAACGAGTTCCTGAAGCAGATCCCGCGGCTGCGCGAGGCGCGGCACCACCTGCTCGTGTGCGCGACGAACTCCGTCGGGATGCTCGACCCGGCATTCCTGCGGCCGGGCCGGTTCGACTACGTGCTGCCGGTCGGGCCGCCGAACGACGAAGCGCGCGCGTCGATCTGGGCGCGCTATGTGGAGGAGATCACGGACGAGCCGGTCGACGTCGGCGTGCTCGTCGAGGCGAGCTCGCTGTTCACGCCGGCGGACATCGAATGGGCCGCGCGGAAGGCAGCGCAGCGCGCGTTCGAGCGGGAGCACTTCGCCGGCCGCGGCTCCCGCGCGACGACCGACGACTTCCTCGGGGCGATCGCCGAGACCCGGGCGACCCTCACGCCCGCGATGGTCGAGGAGTTCGCTGCGGACACGGCGCGCTACTCGCGTGCGTAGCTTGCTCGTGTGAGCGTCCCGCCGTTCGGCTCGCTCGCGGCGCCGACGAACACCAGCCGAACACGGCTACGCGTCCTCCGGCTCCTCGCTGTCCTTCGGAGTCCGCGACTTTGGCTTGTTCCCGTGGCCTGGAGAGACTGGCGGGGACTGGCTGCCCTCCTTGGCCGTCACTCGTAATGAAGGGGTCCGCGGTTCGAGTCCGCGCGTCGGCTTTCCGTAGGTGAGGGAAACGCCCGCAAATCGGGGACGTTTCGTGCCGTTGGCTTGTGACAGTAACTGTCACCGGATGCCGTCGAACGACGCCTCGGCGGGTTCAAAGCGGGTTCAATCCGGCGGATCGCCGACGATCGCGATCTTCTGGAAGAAGCGGGCCGCGGGGCCGCCGCCGACCGAGAATTCGTGGAAGTCGGACGGGAAGGTGCTGCTCAGGCGCTTGTCACGGAGCAGCGCCGTCACGTCGGCGTAGCGGGTGACGCCCCACTGACCGGGCCTGAACCGGCAGAGCGGTCCTGTCCGGCGCAGCTCGGCGTACGTCGGATACGGGTTTTCGACGACCGCCGGATCGGTCGAATCGAACCGCGGCGGCAGGAGCAGATCCCTCGAACGCGCGAGACGACCCGGCGTTATAGTCCTGTGATCCTGCCCGACTAGGAGGAAGATGTGGCCGCCGAGACGCCGAACATCTATCCGTTCATGCGCTTCGCAGACGCCAATGCCGCACTCGAGTGGCTCTCGCGCGCGTTCGGGTTCGATGAGAACGTCGTCTACCGCAACGGCAACGTGATCCAGCATGCGGAAGTCGCGCTCGGCCCCGGCATCGTCATGCTCGGGCAGGGCGATCCGAAGGATCCCACCTCGCAGGGAGTCTATGTCGCAGTCGAGGACGTCGACGCACACTACGAGCGCGCGAAGGCGGCCGGTGCCGAGATCATCCGCGAGATCGAGGACACCGACTACGAGTCGCGCGAGTACACGGCACGGGACCCCGAAGGCCATGTCTGGAGCTTCGGGACGTACCACCCCACGGTGAGTTGACCGACTCAAGGCACGACTGACGGTCTCGCTCGCACGAGCCCGGAAAATCGCGCTCAGCCTGCCGGAGGCGGTCGAGCAGGACCATCACAGCCGCCCATCCTTCCGTGTCGGCGGCAGGATCTTCGCCACGCAGTGGGACGAGCACAACATGAACGTGATGCTCGACGAAGGCGGCATCCGGACGGCGACCCAGAGCCGGCCCGAGATCTGCTCTGAGGTGTGGTGGAGCAAGCGCCTCGCGGCGGTCAGGGTCGATCTGCGCGCCGCCGACGAGGGAATGCTCACGAACCTTCTCACCGAGGCTTGGGAGACGAAGGCGTCGAAGCGCCTCCTTCGCGACGCTCGCGCGCCGCGCCAGTGAGCGATCGGTCGCGCGCGCGGCGACCGCGACGCGTTCAGGAGTCGACGCCCAGAAGCCATCCGATCCCGGCCGAGAGAGATACGAGCGCATGCGGACAGCCCGTCCACGCATGGGTCGAACGTCATCGAAAGATGGCGGGTCTGTCATGCCAAGGTTAAGAGACCGCTCAGTCGAGTGACAGCGCGGTCTGACGCTCTTGCAAACGCCTCGACACCGTCCGAACACCAGCCGAACACGCCTACGCCTCCGTCGGCTCCTCGCTGTCCTCCGGAGTCCCTGTTTCTGGCTTGTTGGGGCGGCCTGGAGGGACTGGCGGGGACTGGCCGCCCTCGTTGTCCGTCACTCGTAATGAAGGGGTCCGCGGTTCGAGTCCGCGCGTCGGCTTCGCTCAACTAAGCCGTTTCTGGCCGTCTCGGTCAGCGAGCGTGGTGCGATTGGTGAGTCAACTGGTGGGTGAGCCCCCGCGAGCTTTAGGGGGCTCAGCCGGTGACGCGAACGTTGACCGCCGCTACGGTTACGAGCGTGTCAGTATCGAGTGAGGTAGTGCTTGAGCGCCGCGTCGATGCGGTGCGTCCGAGCGCGGAGTGGCTTCGCGCCGCTCGTCGCGTGCGCGTGCTCTCATGGATCTCGCTGGCGTGGATGGCGACGGAGGGCATCGTCGCAATCACAGCGGGTGTGCTTGCAGGCTCCATTGCCCTCATCGGGTTCGGAATCGACTCGGCCATCGAGGGTTTTGCGAGCATCATCATCATCTGGCGATTCACGGGCTCTCGACTTCTGTCGCACGCCGCTGAGCAGCGAGCGCAGAAGCTGGTCGCGATCCAGTTCTTCCTCCTCGCCCCATACGTCGCCTACGAGGCAGTCAGCCAACTCGTTGCGGGCGAGCATCCTGAGACAAGCTGGATCGGCATTGCGCTCGTCACCTCTAGCGCGATCGGGATGCCATTTCTCGGGATCGCCAAGCGGAGGCTTGCCGACAAACTCGGTTCGGTGGCGACACGCGGCGAAGGTACGCAGAACCTTCTCTGCGCCTACCTGGCCGTGGCCGTCCTTGCCGGACTTCTTGGCAATACCCTCTTTGGCCTTTGGTGGCTCGATCCAGTGGCGGCGCTAGTGGTCGCAGCGGTCGCTGTGAAAGAGGGTCGGGAAAGCTGGCGCGGCGAGGGCTGCTGCGCGTCGTGTTAGGGGCGGCACGGGGCAACATGACCCGCCGAAGCCAACCGAAACGGCCGGGGCAAGATCGCCTCGTTGAGCGGTTTCGGCTTCGGTTGACATGGGTTCGTCTGGCGTTTCACGGCACTCGTAGTAAGGGGTCCGCGGTTCGAGTCCGCGCGTCGGCTTCACGCGAGGGTGGACTTCCGCACCTCCCGTAATCGTGCCC